>CAMDOF010000033.1 GCA_945903465.1 Opitutus sp. GAS368 | reverse complement strand
CCGGGCAAGAGGTCGATGTCACCATCGACCGGCTCATTTATTATGCGGGTTGGGCGGATAAATATGAGCAGGTGCTTGGCAACGTGAATCCCGTGGCCTCGCCTTATTTTAATTTTACGGTCACTGAGCCCATGGGGGTGGTCGGGGTGATTGCCCCGGATGCGCCCGCCCTCCTCGGTCTCGTCTCGCTCTTCGCGCCGGTGATCGTCAGTGGCAATACGGTCGTTGCGCTCGCTTCCCAAGCCGTCCCTTATCCAGCGATTCTGCTCGGTGAGATGCTGGCGACGAGCGATCTGCCCGGTGGTGTCGTCAATCTCCTGACGGGCTTTCGGCGGGAACTTTTGCCAACTTTTGCGACTCATGCCCATCTCCGGGCCGTGAGCGCGGCGGTTGCGAGGGATGATCGGCTGGCGCTGTGCACGGGTGCGGCGGAGAGTATTAAGCGGGTCTGTATTTCAGAATTAGATAACCCCAAGGCTTGGCTGGGCGATGGCGCGCAGAGCCTCTACGCCATTCGCGATTTCCTCGAATTTAAGACCACGTGGCACCCGATTGGCGCTTGAGCATTGCGGCGCATGCGGCGGGTACTCCGGCGAGCGCGACCCGGTGACGGCCCGGGGGCGCCATGCTGCGGCGCGGGGTCAGCGCGTCGGCTCACTGCCGGGAGACTGGACCCTCCGACCCAGCGCGGCTGCCCTCCGAGGATCTCCTGATCAGCGTCGGCTCGCGGCTTTTACACTGGCTTGAATCTCGGACAACCGGGGGTGAAGAAGTCGCTCGCGGGTTGGGTGGTTGGGTTGGGAAAAGCGGTCGTCGTTCAGCGCATGGGCTGCGCCTGGCCGGCGGTCATGGTCTTTGCGAAGGCCCCGGCGTTTCCTCGCCTGAGCACTCCGCCTTGGCTGTAAAGGCAGCGAGTGCAGCGCCCATCAGTGAACCGGTGAGTGCGGCTTGCGCCCCGCCCAGCGGTTTCTTGTAATCATTTCCTCATGATCGAAGCGAGTGAACTCACGAAGACTTTTCGCGACAAGCAGCGTGGTGAAGTCCGCGCCGTCGATGCGGTCTCGTTCCGCGTTGAAGTGGGCCAGATTTATGGGCTGCTCGGGGCTAATGGCGCGGGCAAGACCACGGTTTTGCGGATGTTGGCGACATTATTGCGACCGACCTCCGGACGCGCCACGGTGGCGGGCCATGATGTCGTCACGGGGGCTTCCGCGGTCCGCGCCAAGGTGGGCTTTCTCGCCGCGAGCACGGCGCTCTACGGGCGGCTCACAGCGCGGGAGACGCTCACCTACTTCGGTCGCCTCAATGGCCTGGGCGACGCGGAAATCGCGGCGCGCACCGCACGCTTGGCGGAAGAACTCGATATGCAGGATTTTCTCGACCGGCGCTGCGAGCAATTTTCGACCGGTATGAAGCAGAAGACCTCGATCGCGCGCACGTTGATTCATGACCCCAGCGTCATGATCTTTGATGAGCCGACGCTGGGACTCGATCTCATGGCTGCGCGGACCATTGTGAAGTTTGTGCGTGAGTGCCGCGGCCGCGGGAAAGCCGTGATCTATTCGACTCACATTATGAGTGAGGTGGAAAAACTCTGCGATGTTATCGGGATTATTCATGACGGCCGTCTGCTCGCGGAGGGAACTCTGGCGCAACTCCGCCAGCGTTACGGCGAGCGGGAGCTGGAGGAGATTTTCGTGAAGGCGGTCGGGGCGAACGCGCCGCGTGGAGCGAGTGCTTAGCGCTGCTTTCCCCTCGCCATGAATTTTAAAAACATCTTCACGATTTATACGAAGGAACTGCGCGATATGCTCCGTGACCGGCGCACGCTCATCTCGATGGTGGTGATCCCCACGTTGGCGATGCCGGCTCTTTTTGCGGTGGTCATGGCGGTGGCGTTTAGAATTCAAAGCGAGGTCGCGACCACTTTACCCACAATCATGATTTTAGGTGGGGACGACTCCGCGACGATGGCCACCGCGCTACGGGCGCACGCCGGGTACCGGGTGCTGCCGACGAGCGATAATTGGCGGCAGCTTATCGCCGACAAGCAGCTGCGTGCGGTGGTGGCGGTTCCCGCCGGTTTCGAGGCCGCGGTCCAGCGGGGGGAATCGGCGGAAATTAAAATTTATTATTATGAGGGGGAAGTTCGTTCCGATCGAGCCGTCCGCGAAGTGCGGGGCTTTATCAATGGCGAGAGGGCGAAAATCGTCGCCGCGCGGTTGGCGGCGCACGGTTTAGGCCCGGCCGCGATTCGACCGATTGAGATTAGGGCGGAGAATGTCGCGCCCCCCGAGAAAGTGGGCGGAAATTTAATCGGGGGCATCATCCCTTATTTTTTCCTACTGATGGCTTTTAGTGGCGCGATGTACCCCGCCATGGATCTCACGGCTGGAGAAAAAGAGCGTGGCACGATGGCCACCCTTCTCTGCAGCCCGGTTGGCCGGATTGATATCGTCCTTGGTAAATTTTTTATGATCCTGACCGCGTCTTTGGGAACGGTTACCTTTTCATTACTTTCGCTCGGGGCGACTTTTTCGGTGGGCGGCGCCTTTGTGGCTCAACGGATCGCCGGAACGAGCCCCGGTACGAGCACGCGGGCGGCGGATAAGTTTGCGGAGATGACCTCGTTGGATCCGGGCGGCCTCCTCGCGGTGGTCGTGATGGTCCTGCCGATGGTCGTGTTGTTTGCCGCGGTGTTATTCGCGATCTCCCTGTTTGCCAAAAGCTTCAAGGAGGCGCAAAGTTATGTTTCGCCCTTGGTCGTCGTCATCGTGCTGCCTGGCGTGATCGGGCTCTTGCCTGGAGTGGAACTGAATGTGCGCCTAGCCCTCGTGCCGATTTTGAATGTGTCTCTGGCGAGTAAGGAACTGGTTTCCGGTGTCTGGCATTGGGATCTCCTCGCGTTAATTTTCGCTTCGACTTGCGTGTATGCCGCCCTCGCTTTGGGTGCCGCGGTCAAGATGTTCAACCGCGAGGATGTGATCTTTCGCATGTAGTCGCCTGGCCGACACCGAAGTCCTCTGGCTGGTTGGCCCAAGCGCGGTCGAGGGCGAGTCCCTTGAGCGGGCCGGCCGGCTCACCGCGCCGGGCCGGCCACGCGTTTGATCTAGATCAATCGAGGTGGCTCCGGCGCGCCGACTCCTTTCGGGCGGCGGTTCGTTCTGCTCCTGCCCGCATCTCTTTTCGCGGGGTGGCGACTTTTTATGGAAAGCGGCGGTCAGCCTCTACCGGTAAGAACACGGTTTATTGGGCATGATTTCGCGTAATCAGCTTGGGGGGGGCAACTGAAAGTGAAGTTAAAGGCCGAGCAGCCGGAGCGGAAGGAGATCGGAGGGGAACGAAGGCTTTTTGATGAGCGGGTAAGTCGCGAGGGAAGCACAAACTAGCCGTTGGGCTAAATACCGAGACACGGCTTGGGCGTGTGGGCTTGAAGATTGTTATTTTTTTAAATTAGAAGTAATTTTTCGCCTTGCTTTCTAGTTTCCCCAAGTTTCCGAGGGTCGTTCTCAGGCGTAGGCCTGATCGAGGTTTTACTTTAGTCGAGATCAGCGTGGTCATCCTCGTCATCGGGCTGCTCATCTTAATCCTCATTCCGGGGTTTCGCCGAGCGGCCATGACCACACGATCTAAAACCGTCGTTAATGATCTTCGCGTATTCTCGATAGCTTTTCAGCAATACCGCGCGGAAAATACGGACTTCCCTCCAGATGCAGCCACCGGCGCGATGCCGACTGGGATGGCGGAGTTTCTCCGCGAGACCAATTGGCTTGCGACTACTCCCATCGGCGGGCGCTACAACTGGGATTTTAACTGCAACCAAGGCGGCACGGTTTATCTGGCAGCGATTGGCTTGCGCTCCGTTGGCTCGAATTCCGTCTCAAGTGTTTTGGAACAATTATTACAGATTGACCGGTTGATCGACGACGGCAGTCTTGTCTCAGGCAACTTTTTTTTAGGAGCCGGCAATGAACCTGTCTTCATCATCGAACCTTGATCCATCCGGAGGGCGTAGGTCTGGTATTCGTCGCAGGCTCGATCATGAGCTTTTGTACGCCGATGTGCCGTCCGGTCCATCCTTCCGGGTCACGACGCGTGCTCTTTCGGAGAATTTATCGATGGTGAGTATCACCGAAACCGCTCGCGAGTTGGGCGTTCTCAACTTACAGCAATTTGGGGAACTGCTCCACCGTTTGAGCCTGATCGATTCACTTCAGTTCCACGACGCGGATCCGCAACTCTTGGTTTCCTCCAGGCGCGGCCGATTTATCGTCAAGCCGGGCCGGGGCCATTTGCTCCTGCGCTCGGCCGGAGAACCGGATTCGGCCTATTTCGAACTCGCCGTTGATCGCGTTGCGCGGTATCTTGATGGGGTTGATGGTGGACCGTTAACCGTGTTCCAGGCGGCAGTGGGGGCGACGGCGGCAGTAGTGCCGGCTGACGAACCATCGGCGAGGGCGTCTTTTGACCGCGGTCCGACGATCTTCGCGCTGATCGCCTTTTTCGCTGGCATAGGTGCCACGGTGTCCTTCTTTACCTTCAAGGACCGTCAAGTTGATTCCCTCGTAGTTCTGGAAAAAATAGTCGACGGGGCTGAACGGACCAAAATCGGTTCGGAGGTGATCGGAACCTTTGTCGTGGGTGAGGGGGCGGCGGAGCGTTCGCTAGAAATCAGGGCCGATCAGTCCGTGATCTACCGGGAATCTGCCCCCGGGTTACTTATTCCAGAGGAGCGCCGCGGGGTATTTTCGGCGATGCACCGGCGGTCGGATCAAGCCATCATGTTGCGGGTCGCGACTCTGGGCTCGATTGAAGTACGCACAGATGGCGCCCTCGTCTTCGCTGGGGAGACTTATCAGCGCGCCAAGCCAGGGCCTAAAAAAAACGAACCGTAAGCCTTGCGCCTCCGGTTCGGGCGATTGAGCGCAGCCCGGTTGGGGCGCTGGCGCGTAGTTAGCTCAACGTGCGCGGTCGTTCTTCAAGGCCATTTTGACCTATTTCGCCTGAATCCAAGCTCATCGCGAAGGTTCCTCGGGTGCTCGCCATGGCTATTGTGCCGGCCGGTCGGTTTGTTTATCGGCGGCGTATCTTCTCCGATTGCCACGATGCGTATGGCCGCCACGCTCTCGGCTTTCGTCTCAGACCTCTCCTTATGAACGAACACCGTCGCGCAACTTGGTCGTGGGCTTTCATCGATTGGGCCAACTCCGCCTTCGCCATCGTCGTGATGACGGCGTTCTTCCCCATTTTTTTCAAGGATTACTGGTGTGATGTGCCGGGCATGACCCCCGAGCGCAGCACGCTTTATCTGGGTTATGCGAACACGGTTTCCAGTGCCATCATCGCCCTCCTTGCGCCGCTCTTGGGCGCGATCGCTGACCAAGGTAACGGCAAAAAGAAATTCCTCATGCTCTTTACGCTGCTCGGCGGAGCCGCTACGGCATTGTTACCCTTGGCGGCCAAGGGAGATTTTCTGCTTGCTGCGACCTTCTACGCCATGGCGGCCGTGGGCTTCTCAGGTAATAATATGTTCTCCGACGCGCTCCTCACCGACGTCGCGGAGCCGAAAAACTACGATCGGGTTTCCGCGTTGGGTTATGCATTGGGCTACGTGGGTAGCGGGTGCCTTTTTGTCCTCTGTGCGCTCGCGGTAAAAACGCCCGCTCGTTTCGGTTTCGCGGGCCCGGTCGAAGCTGTGAATATGGCCTTCTGGGTCACGGCGGCTTGGTGGCTGCTCTTTACGCTTCCGGCCCTGTTGTGGGTGCGCGAGACGCCCGCCATCGCCCCGGTCGGTGCGGGTTCGCTTTTCACGCGTGGCTTTCGTCAGTTTGCGGCCACTTTCCGAGCGATTCGCCGCGATCGTCGGATCCTCTATTTCCTCGCCGGCTATATTCTCTATATCGACGGCGTGAATACGGTGATCAAGATGGCCGTGGATTTTGGCCGAGGGATCGGACTCGACTCAGGCGGGATGCTGATGGCGTTGATCGTCACGCAGTTTGTGGCTTTTCCCGCGGCGATTGGGTTTGGACGGATCGGGGAGAAGTACGGAGCCAAACGTGGCATCCTGATCGGGATCGCGACCTACGCCGGCGTTTGTGTCTTTGCCACGCAAATGAGCTCCCAAACTGAATTTTTCATCATGGCTGTCGTCATTGGGCTGGTTCAAGGGGGCGTCCAGTCACTCAGCCGCTCGTATTTCGCCCGGTTGATTCCCCCCGAAAAAGGCGGGGAATATTTCGGCTTCTATAATATGCTCGGCAAATTCGCCGCGGTGCTCGGCCCGACTTTGATGGGGGTAACGGCGCTTCTCACTGATACCCGCACCTCGATTCTTTCTTTAATCGTGCTTTTTGTTGGCGGCGCGTGGCTGCTCATCCGCGCTGGGGAGGAGACCGCTCAGCCCCATGACCAGCGGGCGGGTTAAAGTCGAGGCGTCGGCGGATTCGCGCGAGGGCCGTCGCGTCTCGTCGTCGAGGCCCCGCACTCGAAACTCAGGGGACTCCGGATTTTTTCACGCAGTTCACTCCTAGAGTTGCGCTCGCCAAGCTGGACCGTTTGTTTCGTGGTCTCCTATGCACCCCTCACGTTTCCTCATCCTGCTCCCGGTGGTCCTCGGGCTGCTCAGTTCCGCCCTCGCCCAAAATGCTCGCCCGAAGGGTAAGGCTAATGAAACTTACGCTCAGCTCTGCGCGGCTTGTCACGGTAAGAATCTCGAGGGCGCCCAAGCGCCTTCGATGCTCGATGACGTGTGGATTGCCGGGAGTGATGATGAGAGCATTGCGAAAAGTATTCGCAACGGATTCCCCGAAAAAGGCATGCCCGCGTGGGGTGCGGCGATTCCTGAAAAAGAAATTCGCGCGATGGTCATTTATATTCGTGAACAGCGCGCTCTGTTCCAACGGGGACAGATGACTTTTACCAAACCCGCCGATTCCACGACCGCGAAAAGTCGTCTTCATAATTATAAAGTGAATACATGGGTCGACGACTTGATCGAGCCGTGGTCCCTCGCTTTCCTTTCGGCCGATCAAGCCATCGTCACGGAAAAGCGTGGTTACCTTTATCAAGTCGATAAGGGCAAAATCTCACCGCGGCCGCTCCTCGGCGTACCGGTGGTCGACACCGGTGGTCAAGCGGGCTTACTCGATGTGGTGCCTCATCCGGATTACGCTAAAAACGGCTGGATCTATCTCGCGCTGAGTGATCCGCAGAAGAGCGTCGCCGGTGATCCGGTTAGCCTCACGCGGATTGTTCGCGGCAAAGTTAAGGAAGGCGTATGGGTTGATTCCGAGACAATTTTTCGAGCTAAAATCGAGCACTACGTCAAAGCGGGCGGCGTCCACTTCGGCGGTCGAATTGCCTTTGATCGGCAGGGTTACCTTTATTTCAGCGTCGGCGATCGGGGCAACGGGGCCAACGCCCAAGACCTGACGGTGCCGATGGGGAAGGTTCACCGGATTTTTGATGATGGCCGCGTGCCGACGGATAATCCTTTTGCTAAAGATCCTCAGGCGCTTCCCACCATTTGGAGCTACGGTCATCGCAATCCGCAGGGCCTCGCGCGCGACCCGGTCACCGGCAATATCTTGGACGCCGAGCACGGTCCCCGCGGTGGCGATGAGCTCAACTGGGTCCAGACGGGTAAGAACTACGGTTGGCCCGTGATCACCTTCGGCATGAATTACGATGGCAGTACGTGGTCGGAAGCCACGGCCAAGGAGGGCATGGAGCAGCCGATGACTTACTGGGTCCCATCCATCGCTCCTTGCGGAATTAATTTCTACACGGGCGAGCAATTTCCCCAGTGGAAAAATCATCTTTTCCTCGCCTCACTGGCCGCGGAAGAACTCCGTCGTATCGAGGTGAAGGGCGATAAAGTGATTGATCAGGAAATTATCTTCAAGGGCCTCGGTCGGATCCGCCACGTGATCGGAGGTCCCGACGGGGCTCTCTACGTGCTCCTCCCGAAGCGGATCGCGCGAATTACTCCTAGCGAGTAACTTTTGCCGCCGCGGTCGGGCGCCACGCTCGTCCGCGGCGCTCTTGAGTTTTACGGGGTGCGGAATCATCTCGAAATTTGGGCGCGCCGGTTCTTGAGCGCGCCAGCCCTTAGCGTGCGGCGTCGTGAGCGAGACCCCGCGCACTCATTGCTTCAGGCGTCAGTCGAGCAGGCTGTCGTACTTATAAAAAAGGCCTCGGGAAGCGATTGTTTGCGAGTTTGAGTTAATAAAAAGTCGAATCGTGAGCCACAAACGCCTTCGAGCGGCTAAGTCCGTTAGACTCCTCGGGTGCCGATCCTTGTTGGCGCCCAATGGCAAGCCCGCCGGCGCGGCCGCGGCGGCCTTGGCCTATCGGGCGACCGTGTATTTTATTCTGGCCGTGGATTGTTCGTCGCCGCGTTGACCGGATGTTCGCTGGTTTTTTTCCGGTTCAGGAGCGTCTTCGCTTTTGGAAGACGGTGGGCTTGCGACCGCTTCCCTTCGTCTGTCTAGATGGCGCCTATGGCTCCATTGAAGTCTGTCGCGGTTTTTTGGGTACTCGCGGTTGGTCTCGCCTTGGGTGCAGCTAGGCTGGCGCGGGCGCAGCGCGCGGCGGTGTCGGCCGAGCACGGGATCGTGACGTCGGCCCAAGTGCTCGCCTCGGAAGCAGGGTTGGCGATGCTTCAACGTGGCGGCAACGCGATCGACGCCGCCGTGGCGACGGGACTCGCCCTGACCTCGGTTTATCCCATCGCAGGAAATCTTGGCGGGGGCGGCTTTATGCTCATCCATCTCGCGGCCGCTGCCGGCCGCTCCGCGCGGGACGTGATCATCGATTACCGCGAGACGGCACCCGCGGCGGCTTCTCGCGATATGTATCTCGACGCAGAGGGGAATGTGCTGACGGGGCTCCGCTCCTCGACGGTGGGTTGGCGAGCGAGTGGGGTGCCTGGATCGGTGGCCGGTTTCGCTCTCGCACTGGAAAAGTACGGGTCGGGTAAAATCACTTGGGCGGAGGCTTGCGAACCCGCCCGCCGCCTCGCCGGTGATGGCCACATCCTTTCGCCCGGAGCGGCCGCGCAGCTCCGCAACTCCGCAGGAACGCTCAGACTATTCGCAGAATCTAAAAAAATTTTCCTCAACGGCGGCTCTTTTTGGCAGGCGGGGGATGTCTGGAAGCAACCCGATCTCGCGGCCACGTTTGCCCGCCTTCAAGCCAAGGGTCCGCGTGAATTTTACGAGGGTGAGACCGCTCGGCTGATCGCGGCCGCAATGCAAAAAAATCTGGGGACCCTTACGCCCGAAGATCTCCGCAACTACCGCGCTGTTGAGCGGAACCCTTTGCGCGGCACCTACCGCGGTCACCTTCTGGTGACGATGCCGCCACCGAGCTCCGGCGGCATCGTGGTACTGCAAATGCTCGCGATGCTCGAACCCTTCAACCTCGGACGCATGGGGCATAATTCCGCCGAAAAATATCACCTCCTCGCTGAAGTAATGCGACGCGCTTTCCGCGATCGTGCCGAGTATCTGGGCGATCCCGACTTCTCCAACGTGCCCGTCACCCAACTCCTCGACCCGAATTATCTCCGGCATCGGATGGATGATTTCTCGGTTGACCGCGCGACGCCGTCCTCCGCCGTGGCGGCTGGTTTGGGACCGATCAAGCTCTCCCAGAACGCCGCGTCCCACCAGGCGCGATTTGCTCAAGAATCGAGTGAGACGACTCACTTCAGCGTAGTCGATGCCGCCGGTAATGCCGTCGCCAATACGTACACGCTTAACGGCAATTTCGGCAGCGGCGTGACCATTCCCGGGACTGGCGTTCTCATGAATAACGAAATGGACGACTTCACCGCCAAGCTCGGAGTCAAAAATATGTTTGGTCTTCTGCAGGGCCCCGCCAACTCGATCCAGCCGGGCAAGCGGCCACTCTCGGCGATGACGCCCACGATGGTTTTTAAGGACGGGCAATTGCTGCTCGTCACCGGTAGTCCAGGTGGGCCCACGATCATCAACACGGTACTGCAGGTGGTCATTAATGTCATCGATCACCAAATGCCGGTGATGCAGGCGGTGGAGGCCCCGCGCATCCACCATCAATGGATGCAGGATTTGCTCACTTATGAGCGATACGGAATCTCGGCTGATACCGCCGCCCTCCTCGTCGCAAAGGGCCACGCCTTGAAAGAGCGAGCCTCCTACGAGGGTGGCTATCAGGGCGATGCCGAAACGATCTTGATCGATCCCGTCTCAGGGATCCGCCACGGCGCGGCAGATCCACGCAAGCCTGACGCGCGCGCGGTCGGTCATTAAAAATAGGGGGGCGGCTTGGGCCTGCGCCGCGAACCGGCGCGACTCGGGTGGCCGGGTCTTCGTCGTCGCCTCGAGGCTTGGTTTCTCCTCCCGGGCGGTCAGGTGTGCCTGACCATCGCCGCTTGGGTTTCACGTGCGCGTTGCCATCCTTGCGTGTGACCGTTTGCTTGCTCGTGTGCTTACGTTGCTGCTGTTCGCGCCTTTATTCCTTATCTTCGAGGTCGGCCAACTCGTCCTGAGCGAGCGCTACTTGGGTATCAAACAAATCGCCCGCGGGGCCGATCCGCGCACCCTCGGTCTGAGTGAGCTGACCGCCTTTATCTGGAGTCTGCTTCTGATCGCCTACTGGCTATGGATGTTTCTGCTGCTGTCGGTGGCGCAGGGGCGAGTTCACGCCGTCGGTCTGCTCATCATCAGCATGGTCGGCTACTCGCTTCGCCGAGGCACTCGCTTAAGGTGGATTTTGGTGATGCTCACCTTCGAGGGCGCGCTGCGGGTCGGCTTGCTGCTTTCCCTCGCGGGGATTGCTTGGAGTAGCCTCTGACCAAGCTATCTCCTGATGCTACGCGCGGATTCCTCGCCGCCGTTTGTTCACCGGCCCCGGGGAGTCTTCGCAACCAGTCGAGCCGAGATCTTGGTCGGCATGGTGCGTCCGCCACTCGCGCCACTTCGAATGGCCGTGACTCCTCACGTGCCAAACTGGCCTTGGTGATTTCGATTTGTCCAAGGATTCTTTCGGCTTCTCTCCATCGGCGCGAAGCCCGTACGCGGCGGATCGCTTACGTCAAAAAGCGGCGCGCGGCACTCTTCGGCACGGGTTCCTCAAATGAGCGGGAGAAGAAATCCTGCGCCGCTCCGATAAACTTGGAGTATTTCGTGTAATCTCCCGCCCAAGAGTTGGGTACGAGGATTCGCTTGATCACCCCTCGGCCGATCTGGCCGGGGGCGGCTGGATCTGGTATTAACTCAATCGTGAACTTCGGGTCGTGGGTGTGCACCACGTAGTGCTTGGAACCGTCAGCGCCGTCGCGTTCGATGCGCAGGAAATCGGGATTGTTCATCGCCGTCATCCACCGTGCTGGGTCTTTCGGTTTGGGACAATCGTGAAATTTCACTTTCGACTCGTGATGCTATTTTAAAATTACGATGTAAAAACCTTGAGCCGCAGGGCGGGGCCCCGCAGAGACTAGAGTTCCTCTGCGCGCCGGTTTCCGTCGGTCCTCTGTAGCGATCGGCGGTAATTGGCTGCGGCCGCGATGGATGATTGTCTCATGAACTCCTCCGAATCTCACCCCTCATTACCGATGTGGCCTTTTATTGTTACGGATTTAGTTTTGCTGGCCGTCGCCGGCTGGCTGGCGCAGAGCGTTCAGCAACCGTTATCGACCGGGGCGACCCTCGGTATTGTCGCGTGTGTCAGCTTCGGCGGTCTCGCCATCATGGTGCCTTTTATCGCGCGTTTCGAGCGGCAGAAGAACGAGGCGTTGGCTGAGCGCCAGCGGGCGCTGGAGGCGCTCTCCCGAACGGTCGCGGCCTCCGCGGAGCAGATTAGTATCGTGACTGGTGGCTTGCACGAGATCGCGGGGCTAGTTCAAAAAAATCTACGCCAAGTCGATGAACTGCCGCAGAAGTTGCAGGATAAAATGACGGATTTTCAGAGCCAGTTGACCGCCGCCAACGCCACTGCCGCCGATGAGGAAAAGGCCGCCGTCACGCGAGAGCGGCTCGCGCTCCGTACCAGTGAAAGTGAACGGATGGAGTCGATCGCGCGACAAATCGCGCACTCGGCCAATACTTGGGGAGCACTCGCCAGCGCCGCCGAGCAGCAACTCCACGCCGCTCATTCGGCGGCGGCCCAGCTCTCGGCCTCTGCGGCGACTTTGTCGGGTCAGTCGCACGAGCTCGCGACTCAAGGGTTCGCTCAAGCTCACGCCGAGTTCACCCGTGCGCTGGCAGCGGCAGGCGAACGTTCCGGCCAACTGGTGGCGTTGGCAAAAACTTCGGCGTTGGCCGAGCTCGATGCGCGGGTGGTCGCTAATTCTGCCGCGATTATTGAGCGTGTGACCATCGAGTTCGGCGCGAGTGTTCATCGGGAGCTCAGCACAAAATTCGCTCTTATCTCACAAGCGATCGCGGAGAAGATCGACGGCACCTCCCAGGCGCTCGATGCCAAGCTCGCCGTTTCGACCCAACGGCTCGAGGAGAAGGTGATCCAGCTCATCGCTGCCGCTCAACGCGTGGAGGCTCCCGCGGCTTTCGTTTCCGGCCTCGCGTCCACCGTTGGTCTCACCGCGGTCACTCCGGTGTCGCCCCCTCTCGACGTCGTCGCGCCGGTCGCCTCCGTGCCGTCGATCAGCGAGCTCGGGGATAGTGCCGCGGTTACCAGCCCACCGGCAGACGCGGCCTTGCCTTTGGTCCCGCCGTCAGCGCCCAAGCGCACGCGTAAACCTCGGCGGGAAATCCCGGTGGCAGCTGCGGCCCCCACCTCCGACCTTGCTGTCGCCGCCGCACCTGACGCTGTTCCCGTTGACGCGAGTTTGTCGGTGCCTGCTGCCACCAATATCCTTGTCGATTCGGCGTTCGGCGCAGACCTCGCGAGTGACCCCGCCTCAGCCGCGACCGCGGTTGACGTCGTCACCGCTCCCCACGAAGCCGCTGACCTCAACCTTGCGGCGGAAACTCCCCGACTTGCGCCCCTCGCCGCGATCGTCGGGCTCGCCGTTACCCCTGATCTTCCCGCGGCTTCCGCGGAAACGCCCAGTGTCGTCTTGGCGCAAGCGGCGTCTTCATTTAGTGCGGTTCCAGGTGAGCTCGTGCCTCGGTCGCTTGGGAGAACGCCCGCGGTCTCACCCGTTGAGTGGGTGCAGGCGGCCCCGTCTGCGCCTGTCGTTGAGTCCGTTCCGGAACCGGTGGCAACGTCCTCGGGCGACCGCGTGAGCGTTGAACCTGCCGTCGAGGCACTTGGCGCTGAGGTTGCCTTTGTACACGTTCCCGCTCGGTCGCTCGAATCCACCCCGCCGCCGGTTGAGCTGGGTGCACCTGAAGGGTCGCCCGCGTCGAGTCCGGCGGAAGACCCCGCGTCGGACGTTGCCGTTAACTTATTGGATTTAAATCCTGCGGGGGCAGCTACTCCCGATCCGGTCGCCCCAGTCCTGCGCGATGTCCCCTTGGATGTGTTCCCGCCTAGCGTGGTGGCGGCAGTCTCGGATGTCGCGCCGTTTGCGGATGGGGCCGGGTGGGTCCTTCCCGCGCCGACGCCCGAGCTACCATCGGTGGCGACGGTCTCCGTGGTTGCGGAAGCTCCGCCGGTTGCCACCGAGCGCTCTCCTGTTCGGTCCTCACGCCCACGGGTGGTCACGCCGACGAGGGAGGTTGATGACGAGCTTGGTCTTGGTCTGGAATTAGATGACTCGGCGGTGGGCTCATCGGCGCTCGCGTCCGAGCGGGTCATGACCTCCGATGGCGCGACTCGCCTCATCGTGACGGCCTACATTGGGATCGGTAATCGCCTCTTCATCCGCGGCGAGGGTCCAAGTTTAAGTTGGGAGAAAGGCGTCGCTATGCAGTTTGTCTCGATCGGTAAGTGGCGCTGGGAGTCGAACGACGTCACTGCTCCAGTCTCTTTTAAAGTCTACAAAAACGATGATCTCGAATGTACGATGCTGGGATCGCGGATGCTTGAACCGGGGCACCAGCATGAATTTTCCGCATCTTTTTGAGAGTGCGGGGCGCGGGCTCCGGAGCTCGTTTCAATAGTGGGGCGGCCGGGTATCGGCTGGGCTTTCCTCAACGGAGCCGCCGTGCCCCGAATCGTTGGAGCGCTCGCGCATCGCTTTAAGTTCGCGACGGAGAGATTTGAGCTCGTCCGCGAATTCGAGCATCACTTTGTCTTGCTCAGTCACGTGCCGCTCAAGGTAGGCGATCTTTTCTTCGAGTGGTTGCAGATTTTCGTTCACGGTGATGATGGGGCCGGAGATGGGTGTGGCACTTCAGAATTATAGTCGGCCGCGGGTGGTGGCAAAGGGTTCCGGTTGGCGGGCCGTGGGCGTCGAGGGTGAGGGGGATTTCCTGACTTTGGCATGCGGATGGCCGAGGGCTTTGGAGTCACTGAAATTTGGATACTGATTCGCTCTCGCCGAGAAGGCGCTTGGGCATGGCAGTTCGTTAGCTGAGAGCCGTGCGCAGGGCTTCCGCGGTGGTCGCGGGTGCTCGGCAGGAAAAATCTTCACACACATAGGCCGTGGCCTGGCCGTCGATCATCGTCATGCCAGCGAGCCAGGGCGCGCGAGCGGTGAGCCAGCCGTCCGCATCGGCCGCACCCGTGGCGAGGATCGATCGGCGGGGCCCGATTTTTTCCATGAGCACTGCGAGCAAGGCCTGAAAATCAGGGCGTGCTGGCGTACCCACGAGCACAACGTGCCGAGGTGAGGCGATGGCCAGCTCGAGCGCGCAGAGCATGAAGGGCATCGACTGAGGGGAATGATGCCACTGTTTTTGAAATGCTTGGATCGTCCGGCGGCCGCGTTCGCTCAAGACTTCGTCGTGCCAGAGGGCCCCCGCGCGCAGCAGATTCAGCGCGGCGATACTACTTGGAGCCGGTTCTGCGCTATCGTAATTCTCTTTCCAACGGACGATGATGTTCGTGTCCTGCGCAGAGGAATTAAAGTACCCGCCGTGGACTTCGTCCCAGAATAATTCATCGCATTTGGCCTGCAACTTTTCTGCCCAGCGCAACCAGCGCACGGCCAACGAGGCCTCATAAAGATCAAGCAGCCCTTGGATCAATAGAATGTAATCCTCGGCGAATCCGGCGTTGCGCCCGCGGCCTTCGCGCCAAGCCCGGAAGACCACTCCGCTCGTCTGATCATACATTTCGCGCTCAATGAATTCGGCCGCGCGCGTCGCGGCATGGAGCCATTTCCCACGCTCGGCGGCGTCCGCGTTGAGTATCGCGGCGGCACGCGCCAACGCGGTAATCATCAGACCGTTGCTCGCGGCGAGGATCTTATCGTCGCGCAAGGGCCGGGGTCGCCGACAACGGACAGCGCGTAATTGCTCCTGAATCGCCAAGAGTCGATCGTTGGCCGCTTGCGCGGTGAGCGAAAAGCGCTGCGCCGTTTCCGCCAGGCTGTGGCGCTGCGTGAGGATATTCTGCCCGTTAAATTCTCCGTGCGGATTAAGTGTGGCCGCCACATTACCCGCCGACTCGACCCCGAAATGAGCCGCAGCCAGAGCATAATTGTCACCCAGCACGTCCTGCAATTCTTGGGCGGTCCAAAGATAAAAGGCACCCTCCGCGCTACCGTGCGCCGCGCTGCTCTCATTTTTTTCAACGGTCAGGCCCACCGCGCTATCCGCGTCCTCTGCCGTGTAGAAACCGCCGGCGGGACTCGTCAGATCGCGGGCGACGTAATCAAAAATATCCCGCGCCATCCAGGCAAAGCGCTCGTCGCCGGTCGCTTGTTTCGCATCGAGGCAGTTGACCGCAATTTGCGCCTGATCGTAGAGCATTTTCTCGAAATGCGGAACCAGCCATCCGGCGTCGACCGCGTACCGGTGGTAGCCGCCGCCGAGGTGATCGTGGATGCCACCCCGCGCCATCCCGCGCAGGGTCGCCGTCGCGAGTCGGATCGCCTCCGCCCCAATTTCACTCGCCGGGCCTTGGAGCGCGGCGACTCGAAATAAAAAGCTCAGGTTGGCGGCCCGGGGAAATTTCGGCGCGCCGCCGAATCCGCCGTGGGTCTCATCCGCGTTTTGATGGAAATACGCAAACCCCCGTTCAAAAGTTTCCCCGGCGATTTCGATCAAGGGGGGAGGATTGGCGGGCGCCAGCCCCCCGGCCGATGAATCATCCCCGTTCTTCTCCGATTGGGCGCGGAGTTCCGCGACGACGTTGGCGGCGGCTGTCAGGATCTGGCTTCTTTGGTGACCCCAAGCGTGATTGAGAGCGTGTAAAATAGTTAAGAGCCCCGAGCGGCCCGAGCGGTCCTCCGGATAAAAATACGTGCCTCCGTAAAAAGGCAGGAGCGCGGGCGTCAGAAAAACGGACAGAGGCCAGCCACCGTGCCCCGTCATGGCCTGCACGTACGCCATGTAGACCTTGTCGACATCGGGGCGCTCTTCACGGTCAACCTTGATCGATATAAAGTGCTGGTTGAGATAAGCCGCGATGGTCGAGTGCTCAAACGATTCATGCGCCATCACGTGGCACCAGTGGCAGGTCGAGTAACCAATGCTCAGAAAGATGGGTTTATCTTCGGCCTGGGCGCGCGTGAAGGCGGCCTCACCCCAGGGAAGCCACTCCACGGGGTTGGTGGCATGCTGCAGAAGATAGGGCGATTTCTCACCGGCAAGGGAGTTGGCCATGGGAAGATGCGGCGAGGGTTAGCGCGGTGCGCCCGGCTCCATTCGCCGCCGACTGTCCGGTCAAGGCGCGGGTTTGGTCGAGCGGCGTCCGGCCGCGCTCTCCGGTCAGTTACCCAAGACCCAGTTGAAGATCAACGGGGCGACGATGGTCGCGTCGCTCTCCACAATAAACTTCGGCGTCGATCCGGCGAGTTTGCCCCAAGTAATCTTTTCGTTCGGGACCGCTCCGGAATAGCTGCCGTAACTGGTCGTCGAGTCGCTGATCTGGGCGAAGTACCCCCAGAGCGGCACATCGGTACGTTGCAGATCTTGGTGGAGCATCGGCACCACGCAAATCGGGAAATCCCCCGCGATACCCCCGCCGATCTGGAAAAACCCGATCGAGCCCTCGCCGTTCTTTAATTTTTTAGCCGTTTTCGTGTACCATTCTGCCAACGTCATCATGTATTCGATGCCCGTTCGCACTGTGTGCACGTTTTTCACATCTCCACTCATCACGTGCCCAGCGTACATATTGCCGAGGGTTGCATCCTCCCAACCGGGGACAATCATCGGTAGGTTTTTCTCACAGGCGGCGAGCATCCAGGAATTTTTCGGGTCGATCTGGTAACTCTTTTTAAGTTTCCCGCTGCGCAGGATCTTGAACATGAACTCATGCGGAAAATACCGCTCGCCCGCGCGGTCGGCCCGGACCCATTCCTCTAGGACCACCGCTTCAATTCGGCGCATGGCTTCCATTTCTGGAATACAGGTGTCCGTTACCCGGTTCATGTGTCGGTCGAGAAGTTTCACCTCATCCTCCGTTGTAAGATGACGGTAGTGCGGCACGCGTTCGTAGTAATCGTGAGCGACGAGATTGAAGATGTCCTCCTCAAGATTAGCCCCCGTGCAGACGATGGCGTGGACCTTGTCCTGCCGGATCATCTCCGCGAGGGAAATCCCGAGCTCGGCGGTCGACATCGCGCCGGCGATGGTCACGAGCATCTTGCCGCCGCTGGCGAGATGAGTCTCGTAGCCCTTCGCGGCGTCGAGCAGGGCGGCGGCGTTGAAGTGCCGGTAATTGGTCGCGATAAATTGCGAGACCGGTCCTTTCTTAGCGGCCAAGGCGGCGTTGATATCCTCGGGTCGTTTGGTCTGGCGTTTCGCTTTCATAGGTTACCGCTGAACTAGAGCGTCCAAAAAACGCAACGCCACAAAAAACATTCGCGACGCGCGTTTCTGTACCGTCAGCTGCTCAATCCGATGATTGCCTCGTTTCTCGCCGCTCTCCTGTTCGCCTTCAACGCGACTTGCGCCACCCACAGTTTGCGGGGTCTCGGGCCGGTCCGCGCCAATCTCAGTCGTTTGGCCATCGCGGCTTTTTTGCTGGGCATTTTCGCTCACGCTTTTGGCGGCGGTTTTACGAGCGCGAGTTTGCCTTGGTTTCTGCTCAGCGGCGTCATCGGCATGGGCTTGGGCGATCTCGGTGTTTTTGCGGCGCTTCCGCTCTTAGGCTCCCGCCTTACGGTGCTCATGACTCAGTGCCTCGCCGCTCCTCTCGCCGCCCTCGGCGAATGGTGGTGGCTGGGTTCGCCGCTTTCCGCCGCCCAAATCACCTGGGGGGTTTTTATCCTCGGCGCCGTGGCGCTCGCGCTCACCCCGAGCCGAGCGAGCTTCCCGCGCGTACCGGTCCGTCCCCTTGGTTTGCTCTTCGGTCTGGTCGCGGCGGCCGGTCAGGGTTTCGGCGCACTTATCAGCCGCAAGGGAGTCTTGGTAGCTGAGGCCGCGGGCGAAGCCGCGCACAATGCCACGTTCGGCCTCACCGCCGCTTATCAGCGTATCGCCGCCGGTCTTGTCTTTGTGCTGATCTGGTTCGGCGTGCTTCGCTGGTGCCGCCGCCTGCCGCCCGCGCCTTCGCCATCGGATCCGGCTAAGCTTCGCACCTACCGGATGTGGATGCTCGCCAACGCCCTCGCCGGACCCGTTCTCGGGGTGGGTTGTTATCAATGGGCGCTCGCCACCACGCCGAGTGGAATCGTCCTGCCGATCGCCGCGACGGCCCCGCTGTTGTCCATCCCTTTTGCCTTTTGGCTCGAGGGTGATCGACCCCCTCGCCGCGCGATTCTCGGTGGCTTGCTTGCGGTGGTGGGGTGCGTCGCGCTTTCGGTCGAATCCTGAAATTTCATCCGTTCTCAACCGCGCGATTGACGGCGAGCCTGTAAAGCGGTTGGCTGTTCGGTTACGATGCTTACCATCGCCGACGTTTCCAAGTCCTATGGCACCCGCGAATTATTTTCGGAGGTGTCCCTTTTCATTGCGCGCACGGATCGTCTCGGTCTGATCGGGCCCAACGGTGCGGGCAAATCAACGCTGTTTAACCTCATTTTAGGTGAGGAGAAAGCCGATACGGGCACCATCGAATGGGAGCGCGGCGCGGATTTTGGTTTTCTTCCGCAGGAAAGTGCGCCCGCCGGCGATGAGACCATCTTGCATATCGCGACTAGCGGCAAGAAACTCGAACCGACCGACGACGATTACGATATTGATTACACCCTCGAGCCCCGCGCCAAAAAAATCCTCGCCGGGCTCGGTTTCAAAGAGGGCGATGCCGATAAACACGCCAAAACATTTTCTGGCGGCTGGGTCATGCGCGCCCACTTGGCCCGTCTCCTCGTCGCCGAACCCGCGTTGCTTCTCCTCGATGAGCCGACCAACCATCTCGATCTCGAGGCGTTGCTCTGGTTTCAGGAATACCTCACGCGTTATCCCGGTGGGCTCGTCGTCATCTCCCACGATCGCGCCTTCCTCAACGCGCTTTGCACCGGCATGCTCGAACTCCGCTCCGGCGCACTCCATTATTACCACGGAAATTACGATAATTTCCTCAAAGAAAAAGAAGCGCGGAAAGATCAGCAGGCTTCCCTCTTCAAAAATCAACAGCGCGAGATCGCCCACCTCCAGAAATTCGTCGACCGCTTCGGCGCTAAAGCTTCCATGGCTTCCCGCGCAAAATCCAAGGAAAAGCAAATCGAACGATTGGAGGCCGTTGCCGTCGAAGAACCTCACGAGGAACTCAAGCGGATCAATTTCCGTTTCCCCCAGCCGCCCCGCTCCGGTCTCAAGGTCATCGAGCTCGAGCACATCCGGCAGTCCTATGGGGACCACGTCGTCTACCGTAACCTCAACTTCACCGCCGAGCGCGGCCAGCGGATCGTGCTCGTCGGCCCGAATGGCGCTGGTAAATCCACTCTCCTCAAAATCCTCGCCGGTAATCTCGCCATCCAGGGCGGTACTCGTGAACTCGGGAGCAACGTCGTCACCGGTTACTTCGCTCAGAACCGGCTCGATAATCTTCACGCCGACGCCACCGTTTTCGAGAACGTCATGGAGCTGCGGACTAACGAAAATCAGCTCACCGAACAGCAGGGTCGTGCGATCCTCGGCGCCTTTCTGTTCCGCAAAGATGATGTGCACAAACCGGTCTCCGTGCTTTCCGGCGGAGAAAAATCCCGTCTCGCCCTCGCTCGTATCTTGGTCAAACCGCCGAACCTCCTCCTCATGGACGAGCCGACGACTCACCTCGATATCCAATCAATTGATTCATTGATTGGTGCGCTCAAGGCCTATGAAGGGACCCTGATTTTTATCAGCCACGATGTCCATTTCATCAAGGCCCTCGCCGAGAACGTCCTCCATGTGCACAGTGGCCGGCTCACGCCTTATTCTGGGAACTACGATTATTACCTGGATAAGTCCAAGGCGACCGATGCCCGCGCGGCCCTCACGGCTGGCTTCGGCGACGCTCGCCCGGTTCAGCAAAAAGCCGCCGCCCCCGCCGCTCGCGCACCGGACTCAGTTTCCAGCAAGAAACCGAGTCCCAACGAAATTCGTAAATTCCGCGAGCACGTTGGCCAACTCGAAAAACGGGTCGTCGATCTTGAGACGAAACAGTCCGAGATCACGGCGGATCTCGAGGCGCCCGAGACGTATGCCGACAAGGGGAAATTTCATCACTTGAATCGTGAGCTCAGCACGATTGTGGATCAAGTTACCGCTGCCACCAAGGATTGGGAAAATGCCGCGACGACGCTTGCCGAGATGGAGGCGTGAGCGGGCTCGCGAGCGACCGGCCTGGCGGGGCCTCATGGTTGGGTCGTGGGCGAAATTACCAGCGGGCATCTTGTCGGCGACTTCGGCCGGTGGGGCGCCGGCCCGAGGCCGCGCGATTCTCCCCGCAAGCGAAGCGCTCCCACCCCGTTCGCGAGCGGGTAATTTCGCGAGCGCGCGATTTCCAGACGAGCAATTCACGTTGCCGCCGGGGTCTTGAACATAAACCGTAAGCTTTCCGATGCTGTTCGAACTCAAAGTTGAAATTTTTTCCGAGGATGTGAACGCGACCGATGAGTTGCTGCTTGAGTATGGCTGGGAGAATTGGAGCGTGCTCGAAGATGTCATTGTGAGGCGCGCTTGGGTCATCGGGATTGGCGCCAGTGAGGAGGCCGTGCGCACGCAGTGGTGCGAATTGCTCCCGCCACTTACCACGGTCGGCCGTGGGCCGCTGGCCGCGCCCGAGGCCAGGGGCCTCGCGGACGCTGACTGGCGCGACAGCTATAAGGCGCACTTTCACGCGTGGCAGTTCGGTCGCTTGCATTGGGTCCCGGTCTGGGAGCGCGAAGAATTTATTCTGCCCCCCGGGGAGGCGGTTTTGTGGCTCGATCCCGGGCTCGCCTTTGGCACGGGTAACCATGAGACCACGCGATTGTGCGTCGAGCGGCTTGTGGCGTTGGCGGCGAGCTACTCCCCCGACGGCCGCGTCGTGGACGCCGGCTGTGGTTCGGGCATACTTGCGCTTTCGGCGGCGCTGCTCGGATTTCGCACGGTCGCTGGTTTTGATAATGACACCGAGGCCGTGCGGGTGAGCGAGGAAAACGCCGCGCTCAATGGGCTCGCTGGTCGGGTTAATTTTTTTGGGGCGGATCTCGTCGTCGGGCTGGCGGATGAAAAAGCGAGCGCGGATATCGTGCTCGCGAACATTCAAGCCGATGTGCTGATGCGTTTCGCGAGCCAGTTGGTCGCGGCGGTCGCTCCGGGTGGGGCGTTGGTTCTGAGCGGCATTCTCGCTCATGAAAACCCCCAAGTCCTCACCACCTTCACGGGACTGGCGCCGAGTTGGCGCGCCGAGGTGCGGATCATGGGCGAATGGAGCGATGTCCTCCTGGTGCGACCATTGAGCTCCCGCATGGATTCTTAAAGTGCGTGGCTTGGCCGGTATTGAGGGAGCCGCCTGGCGGCAGGTGCTGGCCCGCTCCGTTACCAGCGGATTTGACTCGCCGGCTGTACCGAGGTCGGCGGCTTGGTGTGACCGTTGGCGGCCACGCCAGAAGGAACTGCCCGCTTTTCCTGCGTGCAAGGGCGAGTTCCCCTTTGGCTTTGGCGTCGCCGACGTTGCGAGGGGATGTCGACCCGCCTAAAAGCAAAGACCCCAAAAAAACCCGTGCCAAGACCTGCCCGAGAACGCCGCGCCGCCCAAATTGCCAACGCCCCTTGGCGCTGAGAATTTTCCCTCGCGGCCTGGCGGCCTTAGAAAATAAAGGTCTCCGGAGGCGATTATTTGCGAGTTTGAGTTAATAAAAAGTCGAATATTGAGCCACAAACGCCTTCGAGCGGCTAAGTCCGACAGACTCCCAGCAGCGAACGCTCGCGAGTGGTGATCCGTCCACTCGCGGGTGCTCCGGACTCCCAGAAAATCAGGGCCGGAATCGTTAGGCCGACGGGTATTAGAGGCAGATCTAAGTATTTTTTGGATACGATAAAAGTGATCCAGACGCGTCGCCGCCGCGTTGCCCTGAGCCCTCTGCGAGGTGGCCGCGTGGCCAGCGCAAGGCATGATTGAAAGGGGAAGGCTGCTCCGACATGGCTTCGGCAGTTCTTTTGTGACCGACGGTGCTAGCGAGGCAGCGTGGGGAGGGCATTTCCTGGCACGAGGAGAGGGGCGGGGAGGAAGACCTGTGCGGAAGCTGGGTCGACGGTGACGAGGACGGCGTGGACTTGGTTCGCCCCGAAGGTCTCGAGGCGGGTGACGTTTGGCACGGCCGCCGCGTTTAACTCGAATTTCATGCCGGTATCGTGGCGGTAGCGGTGTTCGTCCGCGTGGACCAATAGCACCGGTTTTTTGAAGGCGCGCGCCTCCGCCTCGACCGTCTTGAGAAAACCTTCGAAACCTTCGGCGTAACCGGCCCGACCCTTGTCGCTCGCAAACGGGTCCGCTTGAAAAAAAAACGCGACCCCGGGCGCTCGGGTGGCGTGGGCCTCCGCGAACGTCGTTTGGATCCACGCCGCCACCGCGGCCTCGCGCTCCCGCCACTCCGCCATCGCGCCAGGTACGGCCGACTGATGGTTGTTCTTGCTGCCGACGACGTGCACGGTGGCGAAAACCACACCCTTTTCCGTCCAGCGCGCATTTTCTACAAATTTTTCAAAACGCGGGTCCCGTCTTTGGGTCGTCACGCTCAGCGGTTTTAAGCCAAGGCTGCGCTCGTCCGCGAAATAAAGCGCGCGAATTTTTGCCAAGCGCTCGGTGGGAACGTAACCGCCGGCCTTCTCGTTATGCGTATCCGTCCACTCATTATCGCCCGGTGTATAAACAAGGGCGCTGCTGAAAGTGTTAAAGTCAGCGCGGCGCTGGATCAGCAATTCATCCGTGCACCGTTCATCGCTCCCCATCGTATCGCCAAGGTGAACCGTAAAAGCCGGGTGGTGGCGGTTGATCTCCGCAATCAAACGCAGAAACGACGGGCGGGAGTCGGCATTCCGCGCGTATGGGATGCAGCCGAGCGCTGCAAAAGTGAACGGCTCGCGCGGGATCGGCGCGGTCGCGGTCTGCGCCCAAGTGGTGGCGGTGAGCGCGAGTGCGCCCAGTACAAAGCGGAGAGCCGTGGCGAGGAGGGTACTGGAGGCGCTGAGAACGTTGGCGCGCGGGAAAGACAACGGTCGGTGAATTTTCATAGCAATCTGAGTAAGGTCAAAAAAATGGCAGGTACGGGGGCGCGGACAAGCATGCACTCGGCCTTGTTCGGTGATTTCTTGAAGTAGCGAACTTCGCTCGACAGTTTCTTCGTCTAGCCTCCGAACTGCGTCGCTCGATCACCTCGGGCGAGGTTACCGACTCGCGTCGCGGGCGCTTCTAAACCAACCCATTTTATCAATGCCGTCCTCCCCGCGCCCCATCGTCTTCCTCGGAACGATTATTTTGCCCGACCGCCTTCTGGAAGATGGCGCGCTCGTGTATGCCGCTGGAAAAATCATTGCCAGCGGGCCGCGTAGTACCGTGGCGATCCCTGCCGACGCGCTCGTGCAGGTGGTCCCTCTGGGTGGATATTTGGCGCCCGGTTACGTCGACCTGCATGTACACGGCGGGGGCGGGGCGGACTACATGGATGGATCGGTGGCGGCGGTGATTACCGCGAACGGCGCGCACGCCCGGCATGGGACAACGACAATTTTTCCGACCACCACGACTGGTTCCCCTTCGCAAATTTCCGCAATGCTCACTTCCTGTCAGGCGGTGGCACGAGCAGAGGCGACCACGCAGGGAGCGCGCATCGGTGGCGTGCATTTTTACGGTCCGTATTTTGCGGATGAAAAAGTGGGTTGCCACTTGCGATCAGGCCGGCGGGATCCCGATCCGGCTGAGTATCGGGAGCATTTTGAGCGCGGGATTATTCGGGTGGCGACTTGCGCCGCGGAATTGCCGGGAGCCGAGGAATTTTATCGCGAGGCGAGACGGCATGGGTGTTTTGTGACCTGCGGGCATTCTGACGCGAGCTGGTCCGAGATGGCGGCGGCGTTTCGTGCGGGCATGCGGCACGTCGATCATTTCTGGTGTGCGATGAGTTCCGTGCCGAGCATCCGGGCTCGCCTCGGGACGCCATCGCAGGGCAGCATGGAGCAGTTCGTGATCATGCATGAGGAGATGAGCACGGAGGTGATCGCCGACGGCTGTCACCTGTCGCCAGAGTTGCTCGATTTTGCCTTTGTGATGAAGGGTGCGAAGCGGCTCTGCCTCGTGACGGATGCGAACCGCGCGTTGGATATGCCCCCAGGACGTTACCGGTTTGGTCCGGCCAGCGACGGTGAGTGGTTTGAGAGTGATGGGCGCGTCGGCTTTCAGCCGGGGGCGGGGCTAGCGAGTTCAGTGGTGGGGATGGATACGATGGTGCGGACGATGAAAAAAAACACGCGCGCGAGTATCGTAGAGACCGTCCGTATGGCCAGTTTGACGCCCGCGGAACGCGTCGGTCTAGCGAGTGAGTTCGGCAGCCTTGAAGTGGGTAAGCGCGCCGATTTTTTGGTGTTGGATTCCGCGCTCGGAGTGGAGCGGGTTTTTATCGGTGGGGAGGAGTTCGTGCTCTGAGCCAAAATGATCCTGCCGAAAGCCGATCACGAGTGAAGCCGCCAGCGCCAGCGCGACAGCGGAGGGTTGCTCCCGGCCGCCGGTGCTCGCCGCTACCGCGCAAATCAAAGTCCGATTCTTTCGGGCGATCGGACTAATCCCGCCAAATAAATGGCGTTGATCGGTTTGCCATCTGGGCTGTTCTCGTGGGCCGAATCCCACGATTCGAGGCCGCCCCATCGTCGATTTCAGCGAAACGAGGAAGGGTGTTTTCGCCACCGCGCGGGAGTTCGGCGAAGGCACCCGTTTGTCATCGAGCAGGTCCGAGGCGCTGTCTTCGGCCCCTTGGGCGTGACGCGACGACTGCCGACTAGCACGCGATCGCCCCACCGCCTAGCCGAGATTTTGATTGAAATCGTATGTTCTCGCGAGGCAGCCAACCGTCGCCCGCTTACCAAGTGCCGTTGGCGGTGACGGGCTGGTTTTGGCGGAAGAGAAGGAGGGGATTGCGAGTGGTGCGTTGCGGGACGATGTCGCTCACTTAAACTGATCCACTTCTGCCCACATAAATTGACCCACCTCCAAAAAAGCTGCTCGGATAATTGACCCTCGTTCATGCGCATGAACGCTCTTTCCTCCTCTGAACACGTGGAAAAAACCGGAACTCCTTGGGAAAGGAAGCAAATCACCGTTGGATCAGTTTAACTGGGCAGCGGTGGGTCAAAATAGTTGAGCGCCATCGGCGCGACGGGAAAACGATGCGCGGGCGTCGGGGTTTTCGCGTCCGGCTGGACAACCCGATGATCGAGTTGGGCGAACTCACGCGGTGGACGTCGGGCAGTTTCGGAAGGTCAGCCAGAATTTGCCGCGTCAGCGGATGAGATCGGTCAACGCGCTGGGTTCGCGGTTGTGAAAAATCCCGCGGCCATTTTCAAGGTTTACCGTCACTGGCGTCGCGAGCGGCCCCGGTGCGGCGGCTGCCGTTGAAGGCATGAATTACGCCGCGATGAGGGTGGGCAGGTCGAGCCAAAGACCGCGGCAGGATCGTAACCGGGGTCGACGGCTGTTGAGTGATGGCTCGTTGCGTTTATCTGCGTAATCGGCGACCAAATTATACGGGCAAAAAACCGGTTTGGTAAAATGAAGTGGAAGGGGACGGCAAGACATCGGGGCTTAACCCCAGATTCCCCAGGGGGCTGAGATAAGTTGCCCGATCGGAGTTGGCGCCCGCGTATCTGGTCATCCAAGCTGGCCCCGTTTACCCTGAGGGGAGTCTGCTGAACTGCGGCGCTGTGAGCAGGGCGGCGGAGGCTTTGTCGATGTAAATTCACAGCGTGGGTGGGTTTGAAGGATGCTCGAGGGATGGAGATTGGTGACGGGGCCTTGGAGGCAATCGCGGACGGCGTGGGCTTTGCGCGCGTCGGGAACGGAACCGACCCTGTGAGCGGACTTCAGTATATGCTGGATCGACATGCTGATGGCTTGGGGCGGGACGAGATCCAGTGAGGTAAACCAGCCCTCGCCCGTTTGTTGCCGGCGGCAGGTCTCGTCCAGAGGCAAGACGAGGTAGGGAATCTCGGTGTCAAAATTGGCGGGTGGATCGTTGAACGCGAGATGGCCATTTTCACCGATGCCGACGAAGGCGAGATCAATGGGCGTGGGCGGGATGAGTGTATTGAGGCGGGTACATTCGGCGGCAGGATCGCCTTCGGCACTGATGAAGTGAACCGCCGGCAGCGGCCGGTAGGTGGGCGAGGAAACGTTCTCGCAAGTAGCGCTGAAAGCTGGCGGGCCGCGTGGATGGCAAGCCGATGTACTCGTCGAGATGAAACATCGTGACCACGCTCCAGTCGATGGCGCGGTCCTGCACGAGATGCTTGAGCGTCTCAAACTGGCTCGCGCCGGTGGCCACCGATGATGACGGCGAAACCTTTGGTGCTGATGGCGGCACGGATGACGCGGCTGGCAGATTCAGCGGCCAGACGGCCGAGCGTTTGTTTATCGGCGGATTTGGTGAGCTGCCTAGTTAGAAAGACGGGGGATCAGATCGTCGGCCGAGCTGCCGACATTTGGCGGGCCAACTTCGGCGTTGGCCTTTGTTTCGCGGCCTGGGCGGAGTCGGTTGTCCTGAAAATGTCCAGTGCTCATGGGACCTCCTTATTTAGTCAGTTTCTTAGCTCCGCGAGCATTGCGAGCAGCTGGGTCGTGAGCATGACCGACGTGTCTTCCTGTACGGAGTTCGTCCCGAGCCACGTTTCATAACCGCCGAGGCGGTGTTGCTCCGGCGTGGGCAGGTAGCCGTGGCGGCCATTGGCGAGGCCGATGACCATTGTTTGGGGAAACGGGCTGCGCTTCTTCAAATCGAGGCCGATCTCGACAAAAGTCTCAAAGGGAATGCCGCAAATGGCGAGATCGCCAATCCGAATCGCCTGAATTATTATTGTAATGGTTCCCTCGTGACGTTCAGCCGCCTTGATGACGTTGCCCGCGTAGTTCTGCGCGAGGCGCGGGAGGCGTTCGATGGCTGGCGGGTCCTTGATCGCGAGCACGGCTTTGGCCTCCGCAATCTCTGGAGCGCCCGGGCGACGATACTTGAGCGTGACCTCGCGCTGCCGCATGCCGAGACGCGCATCGTTGCGATGCGTCCCGATTTTTTGATGGGCGAACCACGCGGTATCGGCGGCCTTTTGGGCAACGATTCGGATCTGCTCGAACGGCGCGCGGGGCGGGCGGGTGACGCCGAAAGGGATGTTGTTGATGTCGCCGGAGGTCCCGTTGGACATCATCGCGACGAAGTTTTCATCGCCGCGCAGGCGCGAGGGCATGACGCGCGCGAACTCGCCGAAATAGTCTGCGGAAATCTGCCCGCCGCCCATGCCGCCGACGTAGTGCAGCGAATAGTTTGCGAACAGGGCGAGCGGCTTCCGTTTCGCGTCCTGGACGGAGAGGACGGTGATATCGGGATCGGTTGGGCCGGCGGGACGGTCGAGGGTATCGGGGCTGGTGCCGGGATTCATCTTTACCGTGTCGAGGCGACCAAAAGGATTGAGCGGCATTTTCCCGGGTTTCAAATACCAGCGACGGTTAAAGACTTCATCGGGCAGCGGATGAGCCGCGGCTCCGACGGCGGCGGGGCGCAACGCGGCGTGGGCTTTGATGATTGCTGCCGCCACCCCTTCGACGAAAAGCTTCCGGTAGGCGGTCGCGGCTTCGCTCCGTGTATTCAGCGGCGCAGCAGAGTGCGAATGCGTGGAGCTGATGAGCATCTTGTCGGGCGACAGACCCGTCGCTTTGGCCGCGATGGCCTTGGCCTCATCGAGCACATCCGGTCCAGCGCCGAGATTGTCCACGACGACCAGCGCGAGCGTGATGGCCCCATCGTCGAGCACCAAGGCGCGCGCGTGAAGCGGATCATGCGCACTCTCGGCCAGGTTCGCGCTGAAGCCTCCGGGCATGTTGAGCGGGAAAAGTTTTGGAGTAATGTTGACGGCGGCGGCGCCGGCGCGGAGGGCGGAATTTTGTGCGAAGCTGGCCGTGGCGGCGGGAGCGAGAAGGCTCAGGGTAAAAAGAAGGTATTTCATAGAAATTCTTGAGTGGGGAGCGCCGGGCGATTTCAACCAAAACGAACGCGCTTGTTCTTACCGCGTGGACACGCCCGAAAGCAACTTCGGGGTACAGGATTCCAGGACCAGGTCCGAATTCGCTAATCGAGAAAGGGCAGCGGCTTTATTCCTGAAAAACCAGCAGTGCCGCCGTGCAGAAAGTTTGAATATCGGAGCACGGTATTTTGTTCATTTACCCGGTCGCAGACTGCCTTTACGCGCGTTGTCTCCCTGATTTCGAGCCGAAGCCGCGGATTTTTAGAAGACATGGCGTCGAGTCTAAAGATATCCGGTAAGTTCGGCGGTTGCCCGATGGAATCGACGAATTAGAATGGGTCCTTTGATGGCAGCGTATCGGCCCGCGATCGTGCCGCCTAAAATGCCCCGGCGGCTCCGCTCCGGGCTAACCGGTAATCCAATACCGAGGCTTCACAAAACCGCTTTTTGACGTCATTCGTCCCCGATGGTCCCAGGCACTGCCGACTCTTTGCGTTTTTTTCGGTTTCGTGGAATCCACGTCTACGTCCATTGGATGTGGTTTCTTTGGGCGTTTTACCAGATCACTACGCGCAGCCGAGCCTATAGCTGGATCGGCTGGAATATTGCAGAATACTTGGCGCTTTTTTTTATCGTGCTGCTGCACGAGTTTGGCCACGCGTTTGCCTGTCGGCAGACAGGCGGCAAGGCTGATAAAATCGTCCTCTGGCCGCTGGGCGGCGTCGCGTTTGTGCAACCGCCCCCGCGAGCGGGTGCCGAATTGTGGAGCATCGCCGCGGGCCCGCTCGTGAATGGCGTGCTCTTCCCTCTGCTGATGGTGATCGCCTCGTGGAGTGAATCGAGCGGCTTAAGCGCACGGGTGCCCGATTTCGGCAAATTCATTTACATGATCTGGTGGATCAACCGCGGGCTGCTCATCTTTAATTTGCTGCCGATTTATCCGCTCGATGGCGGGCAGATTCTGCGATCGCTTCTTTGGTTCAAACTGGGTCGCGCGCGGAGTTTGTTTGTCGCTACACTCATCGGTTTCGTCGGTCTGCCCATTTTTGCGCTCTACGTCTTGTCGAGTTCATCCGGAAATTTGCTGATGATTGGCCTGATGGTGTGGTTTCTGGGGCAGCAATGCCTTGCGGGATTTCGCCAAGCGCAGGTTCTCCTCCGGCTCGAGCGCGTGCCTCGACACTCGGGGTATACGTGCGCCGCATGTGGTGAGCATCCTCCGCGGGGCGCGGTTGATTTGTGCGCGGCGTGCGGTCAGCGCTTTGATGCTTTTGCCAATGACGGGACCTGCCCCCACTGCCGAAACGCGGCCCTCGCGGTAGCGTGCGTGCGTTGCGGCACCATTCACCCGATCACGCGGTGGTCAATCCGGCCACGTGGTCGCCCCGGTGAGGGACCGATCATTGATGTGTGATCGGGGCGAAGGTTAGAGCGGGGCCGCCGACACGCCACGACCCCAGCCAACGTTTCGAGAGGAAGCTCGGCGGCGGTAGCGGGCGCTGGCGGGTGGGCACGACGCATTGGAAGATTCAGGAAAAGCGGGTGTACCGCCGCTTGATTCCGTGATCGGGCTCACGGGCGCCGCGAGTGCAAATAGAGCTGCTCAATCTTCAAGCGCGCCCAGGGTGTCTTGCGGAGGAATGTAAGGCTGGACTTGATACTTGGATCGTAGAGGAAACAGCGTACGGGTATGCGATAGGCGAGTTCCTCCCAGCCGATTTCCGCGACCAGCTCGGTCATAATGCGCTCGAGGGTGACGCCGTGGAGCGGATCCTTGGATTTTGCGCGAGGGGGCTCTTCGCTCATTTTTTTTCCTCTTTCGTTTTACTCGCGGCGGCCAGTAAAGGTGTCCCTGCGCGCAGTTTTTGGCCCAGCGCGTGATCGTCGGGGGTGAGCCCTCGGCGGTAGCCCTTAAACGCGTATGGCGAGGGGGCGTAGGGGTCGACGAAGCGGACGTCGGTTTTATCCGGGACATCAATGGCGAAGCACGCCAGCACGGCATTGACCACCAAACGCCGCAGACCCTCATTCTCTAGATCGGTGGCGGCGCCCATAGTCGTGCAAAAAACTCGATTGGTGGTGCCGTTTTCGTTGCGATTTAAACGCGCCCAAGCGACCGGCATCATCGGGTCGTTGATACCTTGTTCCTGACCGTCGGAGTGTCGCTTCTTGCGCTGCTCCAGATCGGGCGGGTCGCTGGGGCTCATGCCCTTCAATACCTGGCCATACGCCAAAATCCGCGAGCCGGCCACGGGGTGGGTCTCGTAAATGCCAGAATCGCCAAAAATATCGCCGACGCCGCGCAGCATAGGATCATTTTTTTTAGCTTCCACGATGATCCCGCGAGTCGCCCCGCGCCGGTTGGTTCCCCAATGGCTCACCCAGTTTTCACCGAGCACATTACGCCCGAAATCATTGAAGTGTTTATAGGCGCTCGTGCTAGTGTTCGGAAAACGAAACGCATGCGTGCTCGTGCGCAGCGCGATGATGGGTACGCCCCGCGCGACAGCCGCCGCGAAGCGTTGCATAGCCTCATCTGGCCATTGGCGGAAACGCAGCGCGAGGACGAGACCGTCGGCGTGGTCGAGCACCTCGGAGCCGGGAATGCTTTTGTTGTTGTCGGGATTGATCGTTCCGTCGGGATCGAGGGCAAAGAGCACCGTACATTTAAACCCGAGGCGCTGGCTAAGAATCTTAGCGAGCATGGGCAGGCCTTCCTCGCCGCGATATTCTTCATCGCCGGTAAGAAAGACCAGGTGCCGGCCTTGGCCGAGGCCGGGTTTCGCTGGATAGGTGATGGCAGTCGACGCGGCGCGCGCAACCGTGGCGATCGTGGCAATGACGCAACTAAGGAGGATGAGTAACTTACACGGTAATCCCATTGGCCTGTGGTGCGCGTGAAGGCGTGGCGCGTCAATCTCGCTGGTACGATCCGACCAAGTCTCCCGGAAATCCGCGAGCAGGGCGGGCGTCGGCGTCCCGCGTCAATCCCGCTGGTACTGCCGTCAGACTCTACTCCAAGTGGGTTGCTGCCCGGTGCTGTTTTTACCCGACTTTTTCCGGCCGGTCTTTCGCGGTTGACGTGGGTGGGGGTGAGTCAGACGACGAGGGCGAGGGTCCGTTCGACGTCGGGCCCAGCGGTGCGAGCCGCGAAGTGTTCGGGGATGCGTTGTGGGGTGCGCTCGGCGACTGGATGGCTCGAGGATTCCGGGGAACGCGCCACGAAGTACCCGTGGATGCGTTGCCGGGATTTCGAGTTCGCGCCCGCGATTTATGGTCTCACCACGGCGTTGCAACTGGGGACGGACGGGGCGACGAGAACATTCCAGTTCGGTGTATCTGGCCCGGGTCGGAGAGTCGCGTTGCGCCGTGAGGGCGGGCGCTACCCATACTGCGCGGAAGCGCGAGCCAGTTCCCCGCTCTGCAGCATCAGCAGATCGGCGATCTGGAAAAGTCCCCGGAGCTGAAGTCCCCGGAGCTGAGCCTTGGCGGGTAGAGCAAATCGCGATTTGATCTTCACGTATTACGTGAAAATAAAATCACCAAGACAACCTGTTCAGAATCGTAAAATCTGGGTGGATGCTCGGTTGTTAAAAAGTCCCAGCAATAATCAGATTTCTTCATAACGTAATCCGTGAAGATAAGCGGGGTGAGTAAGCGCCGGTCCGAGTGGAGCGTGGAGAGAGCGGAGAGGTGCCCGCGGGGCGAAGGATAGGAGAGCGGGTGGAAATGATGGGAGTGAGTCTGCGGGGGCTGGTTGTGCGGAGGGGAGGGGTTGGGGGCACGGCCACGATTGGGCGGGTTATGCTGGCGGGATCAGCGTGCGCTGCGGGCGGATGGGGCTCGTTCAGCAACAACCGCCTTGAATCCGCCGCGAGAGGCGATGCCACCAGTCCGTGCTCTGCCAGAGGGCGCGCTGTGAGACGGTGTTCGGTGAAAGGGCGCGCGGCGCGAATCCGCCCTGTCAGCGGCGATGCGGCGAGTGACCCACCCGGCGATGTTCCCGCGCGTCGAGATGGACAATCCGGGAAGGGTGGGTTTCATTCTTCCCCACCGCTCACTGTTCCGCTTATGTTTTTCTGCAAACTGGGTTCTCGCCTTGCGCTTTTTTTTATCGCCTCCCTGATCGTTTTGGGTGCGGATGCGCTGCCTCTGCCTGAAGCCCGCTATGAGGTGCGGGGAAAATCCAACCGCGATGGGATCGGTAAATTTTATTTTGATCGCGAGATTGCTCACGTCATGGGGCACCAAGGTGCCAGTTGGCTCGAGCGCCCCGAACGCGAGGAGGAAGAGCGGACGGAACTCCTCGTCGAAGTTCTTGGGTTGAAACCCGGTCAGACGGTTGCCGATGTCGGCGCTGGCAGCGGCTATTTTTCGTGGCGGATGGCGCAACGCGTGGGTGAGAAAGGCACTGTTTACGCGGTAGAAATCCAGCAGGAGTTTCTGGATTTGCTGATGGTTAACATGCGTAAGCGCCGCGTTGGTGATATCGTGAAGCCCGTGCTGGGAACCGTGCAGGATCCGAAGCTTCCAGCGAACGCGGTCGATTTAATCCTGCTGGTCGACGTGTATCACGAATTCGATTTTCCTTTTGAGATGACGCGCGCGATGATCGAGGCCTTAAAGCCTGGTGGCCGGATCGTTTTCGTAGAATACCGTGGCGAGGATCCGGCCGTGCCGATTAAGCGATTGCACAAGATGACTGTCGCGCAGGTTCGCAAGGAGCTGGCGGTGCAGGCGGTGAAATTCGATGAAGTGATCGCGACGCTTCCTCGTCAGCATGTGATTGTGTTTCGAAAGATTTAAAAGAGACGGGGTCGGCTGGCTGAGAGTCCCTCCCTGATGTGGCCACACCGTGCCGTTGGTGGGGTGCGTGTCGCAGGCTAGCTAGTGGTGAGGACGCTCAATTGAGCCGCGGCGCGAGCGGCGCGGACTGCGGCGGCGATTCGTACCAATCGCTGTTTTAATTTGGACCTTAACCCGCGGGCAAGGTCCGGGCCTCCTTGGGAGCCAAAGTCTAGAACTTAACAACCATTGGTATCAGCAGGGTTGGTGACCCCAGTCGTTTTCCTTCAATTCTTTTTCGAAGAGCGCCATCTGTTCAGCCGCGTCGAGAGTATTGGCGGGCTTGGTGGCCGTCATGATGCTACGGTCGGCTACGGTGGGCTCGTAATGGCAATCACGGAAGCCCGCAGCGTTGAGGAGCGTGGTCATTTCGGCGATGGAGTAGCATTTCCCCTCGGTGACGCTCATCAGGAGCGCGGAATATTTGGCGACGGGCAAGGGGCCCGTTTTCTCGGAGTTGAGGTGGCAGTCGTGGATGATGAGCATGCCGCCGGGAGTGAGTGCGCGAAAGGAGGACGCGAGGAGCGGGCGGACTTTTTCCACGTCCCAATCATGCAACACGTTTGAGTAGAGATGGAGATCGTGTCCGGAGGGCAGGGGGTCGCTGAACATGTCTCCGGCCGCGACGGTCACACGATCGGTGCACCCGCGTTTTTGAATCATGGCACGGGCGATCTGGTCGACGGGTGGGCGCTCGAAGACCGTCGCGATCAAGTGCGGGTGCTGGGCGGTGATGGCGCAGGCGTAGATACCGGAGCCGCCAGCAATATCGAGGAGGCGGGAGCGGCCACGCGTCTCCAGCTTTTTAGCGAGCGCCGCACCTAAATAGAGACCACGGCAGTCCATGGCCGCGGTAAATGTGGTGGCGAAATCATCCGTGAGCATCGCGTCGCTCCAGGGTTTTTCGTTTTGATAACTTCCCCAGTTGGCGGGTTTGCCCGTGCGGAGAATTTTTATATAATCGCGCACGACTGGCCGCTCCTTAAGCGAGGCGTAGTAGGGCCCGATAAACCAAGGGGAAGTTCGTACCAGATGCTCGTGCGCGAGCGGGGTGAGCTGAAAGACGCCGCGTTCGCTGCGGAGAAATCCATTGGCGGTAAAGAGCGTCAGCATGACGTCGGCCGGGCGCTCCGTGATGCCAAGTTCGCGGCAGATGGTCGCCGCAGTGGACGGGCGGGTGGCCAGCCAAGTGAAAAAGTCAAATTCGGTGAGTGCCGCGGTGAGCAGGTCGACGGCATAAAGGCCATCCCGGTAGCGATAAATTTCGAGGGGATCGTTTTGAGGTAAGCGGCTGAGGTCCATAGCGGGAGGGGTGAAAGGGTAAGTTGAACCGCGGGGGGGGACCGAGGGAAGGCTGAATCTGTTGGGTGTCGTCGATCGTGAGGCGGATTTTTGCACGGACCGGCTCAGAGGGTGGAACGTGGGCTCCGCGCGCTTTTTGCTTTCGGCACAAAACTAACCGAACGCCGAGCGCATGATCGATCCTTTCGTGCACCAAGTTCCCGTGCAAAAATCCGCCGTGGGTCGATCGTGAGGAGTTCGCGAGAACGTTGGTGGCGCGCCGCCGGCCGATGCAACGATGGGCGCAAGCGTCGGCCGCGGAATGATTAAAATAGCCGCGCGATTCCTCGGGGTTTCAGGAAAATCGGACCAAGCGATGCGGAAGTCTCGGCAACACGGAAGGCGGGGCCGCCGTGGGCTCGGGCCGTGCGCGATTTGCCGTGGAATCGTTTCAACTCCGGGAGGGCCGGCGCGACGGGGCGTTGACCAGCGAAGTTACCCGCGGGCTGAATTCACGGCAAAAGTTCCGTCGCGTCAGTCGCGAGTCATGACGGACTGACGCGCGGGTCCGCGCGGGCATCAGGTCGCTGGGTCAAGATCCGTCGGTGCGGTGGGCGTGACTGGGGTAGATGGGACGAGGGCCGGCGTCGGGTGGTCGGCGGCAGCGAGGATTTCGACGTACACTTTATCGATCCCGGCCTGCGCTAATTGGTCCAGAGCCTTTGAAAGCTCTTTCAGGTCCTTAGCCTCAGCCGCGGTTTCCGTCGCGCCGATTTTACAATCGAAGCGCCAGAGGCTGAAGTCAGCCGGAAGCGGTTTACGTCGCTCACGTTTCACGTATTTTCTGATATCGTTTTTAATGGCATCGAGCACCCGGGCATCGGCTTTACCGGGAAGGTGGAGCGGGAAATTTTTTCTCATAATGAGAGAGCGTTCGCTGTGCAGCGTGCAGACGCCACGAAATTCAGCGCTGCGCTGGCAAAATGAGCATGAGGTCTCGGTGGAGAAAGCCGCCTTGGGCGGATGGGCGGGGGTGACGTTGGCGGAGGGCGGGGCGGAGTGAGCATTCACTCCGAATGCCTGCTATTCTTTGGGGCGGCGACCTGCGTGTGTGGGGGTGGGGACCAAGGATCTCCCGCCCTCGCCGGTCGTCCTTGCCGGCGGTTTTTTTGGAGGTGGAGGTGCGCCCGCGGGCGCATGCGGAGCGCGGTTCCAGCGGGCGGATGCGGCTAGGGTGGTTGCGCCGGCTTGCTTATTCGGTCCGGCGGTAGTCTTGCGTGAAACCGAAGAGAGCGGGATCGGAGATTTTTTTCAGGAGTTCCTTTTGCAGGGCGGGAGCATTCGGCATTTCCTTGGCGACGATTTTACTGCTGACCACCCGCAGTTGCAGACTTTGGTCGCTCTTGGTGAGCGACCACGTGGCGAGGGCGAATTTTCGGTTATCAGGTCCGAGGTAGCGCACGCTCACGAAGGCGGTTTGAGCAAAGTCAGAATGGTGCGCGCGGTAAAGATCGCCGTTGTAAGTGACCGCATAGTTCGACTCGTCGAAAGCGCGGATTCGCAGCAAGTCCTTGCCGTCTGCCGATTGCCAGTTGCCGATTAACTTCTGCTCAACGGGGCGAGTGGGTGTGGTGGTGATCGGACATTCGTATTCGCAGCCGCTGAACGTGAGGCAGGCCAAGAGCGTGCTGAAGAGGCCGGGAAGAGCTTGGCTGAGTCGGCGGGGTGGGCGCGTGATCAAAGGGGAGAACCGTTGGTGAATTGATGGACGGCTAAGGGCAGCTGCGGCGGCGTGATATTACAATACTCATGTGCACAGCGCCGGCCTCCCCGTTGTTGATGGCTGCTGGTGCTCCAGCTGAAAAACGTGAGAAATGCTGCCGGCACGATTGACGATTTTTGTTGGCGTGCCACGGATTGTGGTCAGGGCCGTGTGTCTGGGCGTCAGTCCACTACGCGGCACGACGGTGACCCGACTTTCCCAGCATCGCACCGCGCTAGGTAATTCTTCATCAGCCAACCCTTTCCCCATGAGCCCTCAGCCTTCCATCCTCGCCGCGTGCCCGTTTGCCACCGGCATGGTTTGCTTCGCATTTCTCGCCGCAGCGCGGCTTGCTGCTCAAGTAGCCGCAGCCGGCCCAGCTGCGCCGTTGCCTAAGTCGCCTGAGAAAGGGGAAATCGTCCAGCTCAGCCCATTCACCGTCAACACCACGGGTGATGTTGGCTACGTGGCGGAAAATACTTTGGCGGGCAGCCGCCTTAACACACGGCTGCGCGATACGGCCAGTTCGGTGTCGGTCTTCACAAAGGAGTTTCTGGATGATCTCGCGATCACGGATATCCGCGAGTTGCTCGAGTATTCGGTCAATGGCGAGATGGACACTAATTCACAGGGCGCGAGCTCGGAGCAGAACCGGATCATCGGTGGTCATGCGCTGACGGTGGGTATTCAGAGTCGCGGGCTGATTGCCGGGATCGGGATGGATTATTTTCCGAGCATCACGCCGCCTGATCCCTACCGGGTGGGGCGTTTCGAAGATGCGCGCGGGCCCAATAGCATTCTCTTTGGTATTGGTTCTCCCGGAGGGCTGCTCAACCAGTCATCGAAAATTGCGGAGACGCATCGTAACACGGCCGCGCTCCGCCATGGGGCGGGCTCGTGGGGTCGTGAGCGGATCGAGATCGATGCTAATCGGGTGTTGATAAAAGACCGGCTCGCCGTGGCGGTTTCTGGGCTGCAGCAGAAAAATGGCGGGTGGCGAGCCTTTGATTTTCAGGATAAGCAGCGGGTTTTTGGATCGATGACGTATCGTCCCCATCGCACCCTGACACTCACGGCGATCGGGGAAACCGGTCGCGATATCACGGCGGTGATTCGGTCCTTTTCTGACAACGAACAAGTGCTGGCGTGGTACGATAATCGAGCGGCGCGTGGCGTGGATGCAGTGAGTTTTGTGCCGACGACGGCGGCGCAGACGACGGCGATGCAGCTGCTCGGGATTACCGCGCGGGATGGTACGGTGGGCGGCAGCAACCGGCGCGCCGTGTACATCGAGAACGATGGCACCGTCTTCGATGCGATCGGTACGTTCATTACCAGCAGTTATAACTCCACCGCGGTGCGGGCTCCGGATGGTACGCCTGGCGTGACCACGGCGGCCTTGAAAATCCTAGATCCCAAGCTCTTCCCGTTAAACGGTAATGGTGCGGGCCCTGGGATGTTCCGCGATCAGACGCTGCGCAATTATACCGTCACGGCCGACTGGCAGCCGCGGCGTGATCTTATCTTTAATCTTGCGCAAAATTTCCAACGGACGAACGCAGTCGTGAACTTGATGAATGGCAATAGTCCGACGCTGCGTGGCGAAGCGAATCGCACGCTGGGGGTTGGCGGACCGGTCAATCCGTTTGTGGGCCGGATGTATTTTGACGGCACGTGGACGCGCGACATTCACTCTGGGCAAAGTAAAGAGACCCGTTTTTCCGCGTCGTATACACTCGATACAAAATCTAAATGGTTTGGCCTGCATCGGGTGGCGGGGGCAATCTCGCGGACGGATATCATCGACCAGCGTGCCAACTCTTGGCTGGTGTTAGCGGGGCGTCCTTTCAACGCCGACCCGAGTAATGCGAATAATCGAGTGATCGTGCGTAACTATTTGACGGAGGGAAACTATGAGACTTACCGGGCTGGTGACTGGCGGAAGTTGCCCGCGACGATTAATTTTGGCGGGAGAGCCTATACGACCACGTATGGCAATGTCGCGGCGGGCGGCGCGGACAACGGTGGGATGGTGCAGCAGATGGATTCCAAGCTGGCGGCGATGCAGAGCTTTTTTTTCAGTGGCAAATTGGTAACGACGTTTGGCTACCGCAAAGATAACGTGAAGAACATCCAGCTCGGCTATTTTAACGATCCGGATCGGGGCGCAGTGGTGGATCTGGACACTTCGAAAGGAATTGTTGCGAACATGGTAGGGGCGACGCGCAGTGCGGGGCTCGTCTATCATCTCTTTGACTGGGTCTCGGTGATTGCGAATCGCTCCGCAAATGTGGGGGTGCCGCCGCTGGCGCGCACGACGTTTCCCGAGGGGAAACTTGCGCCGTTGTCGAAGGGGCGAGGGGAGGACTACGGCCTCGGCTTTGATTTGCTCGATGGTCGGCTGAACGCGCGCGTGGTTTATTTCAAGAGCAGTGAAGTCGGTCGCGTGACGGCGCCGGTGGCCAGTACGCTCACCGCGCGGAATACGCGGGTCATGGATGCGCTCGCGGGCGCCTTGGTTGGCGCCGGTCTGCCCTTTAGTCAAAGCCAATGGGACCCGCTGCGCGCCACGTATACGCCCCCGGTGTCATCCATCTCGAATGATTTTAATTCGGAGGGGTATGAGGTCCGGGTCACGGCGAATATCACGCGGAATTGGCGCACGGTGATCAACTATTCGTACACGGACTCGGGACGGGTCGGTTTGGCGCAAGAGGCCATCACTTGGTACGGGTTGAAATCGGCCGATCCGGTGCTCCTCGTCCAAGGTGTAACGCAGAATGCGGCGGGTCAGTACGTGGTTGATGGTAACGCGTATGAGATCGGCGGGACGGTGGCGAAATGGCTCGAGCTTTCGCGAATGCGTCCCGCCGCCAATGCGGGGACACTCGCAACGTCGCCGGGAGTAACGCTGGCCCAGGAGATTTTTGATTTGGTCGATTCGCTGAATATGGAAAAAGAATCGCAGCAGAAACGTTGGGGCGTCCGTCCGCACAAGATCAGCTTTTTTTCGGCTTACGATTTCAGGAGTGGCTGGCTGGAGGGATTTACGATCGGTGGCGGTTGGCGTTGGCGCAGTGCCAACGTGATTGGCGAGAGTTCGAAATCCGAGGAGATTGCAGGCTCGGTCATAACTGCGGCCGATTTGATGATGGGCTACACGCGCAAGTTTAGCCCACTGCCGGGGCGGGTGCGTTTCCAGCTAAACGTGGCGAATCTTTTTAACCGGACTGACATTATTCCCGCGCGTCTCGCGACCTCGGCGACGGCGCCCGATGGGTTCCTCCTCCCCGGTGGTCGCGGGGTGGCGTACACGCGTTACGACTTGGTCGCGCCGCGGGAGTTTCGCTTCACGACGACGTATTCTTTTTAAAGTTGCGGCAGGCGCGCGGTGCGAGGAAGCGTCGGGCATGGCTGATGACGGCGGCTGCAGGAGCCCGTCCCACGTGCGGTGGGCGTTTCAAAATGAGCCCTTGATCCCTGCGCCTAACTGCACGCCGTAGTCTGCGCTGCTAAAAACTTTAGCGTAGGCCGGGGTTTCTGAGCCGTACCTTTGGACCACGTTGCGGATATCGAAGACGTTGCGGGCGTTCACAAAAAAAGACAGGCGCTTGCCGAATTGATAATCGAGATTCAGATCGAGCTGCGTTCGAGGTGCCGTGTAACTGAAGGCGTCCGGTCCGAGCCCGACGAAGGCGGTGCTCTTTTGTTCCCCGCGCCAGTTCCATTTGGCCATGAGGGTGAGAGGGTTTTTTACGAGAGTAATCCCCCAGCTCCGACTGTCTTTGATAAATCCGCTAAAATCCGCCTGGCGGTTGCCTTGCAACCGCAGCTTGGTCGCATTCATGAAGACGGTGAAGGGGCGGCCCCATGAGACGAGAGGAGCGAGCGAATGCCGCAGGCTGAATTCCACGCCCTCGATGCGAGCATTGCCCGCATTGATCCGCGTCGTCATCTCGTAGCCGACATACTTGGAATCGAGACCGAGCGGCTCGATATCTGCCGTCGTGGTCAGCCTTACGTCGTTCGCGAAAAAGTTACGGATCTCTTTGCGGAAAGCGCCCACCGTGAACGTGCCGCCCTGATCACTGTAATATTCGAGGGAGGTATCAAAATTATTTGCCGACCACGGGCGCAAATTCGCATTGCGCACGGTCAAGGTGCCGGGGATTACACCGGGATTGCTCAGTTGATCATCGGTCAAGTCCCGCTCGTTGATGACTACGTTGGGGATGACTTCGTTGAAGTCTGGGCGACCGTACGTTTTTGCGTAGGCGAAGCGGGCCAAAAAGTTTTCCGTGATATTAAAAGTGAGATGCAGGCTGGGATAATAACCCTGATACGAACCCCGGGCGTGATTGCCTCGCTCTTGGCGGATTAGCCGTAACTCCTCGAGGGAGCCGGCCGCCCCCGCGTCGGGTCGTCGGATGCGTTGGCCGAGGGCGTTGCGGGCGAAGGTGCCGCTGGTGGTGCGAAGAAAGGCGGCGCCCGGGTCAAAAAACGGGCCTTCGCCCTCGTCTTGGGTTTGCTCGAAACGTACTCCGGTCAGAATTTTAAGCCGCTGGCGAAAGAGCTGCATTTCGGTTTGCACATAGGAGGCACGGACCGTTTCGCGGATCGCTTCAGAGGTGGTGATTTTTGATGACGCGGCGGCCACGACCTGCGCAGGCGTTTGTGAGAACAACGTCGGGTCGGCTTGGAATGCCCGGGAGGCTCGGCCGACGTTGATGAAGTGAAGATCGCGCGCGCCGAAGCCGGAGTCTTGGTTGACGTAAAGTTGGTATTGGTAAGGCGCGGCGGAGAGGTTTCCGCGGACGCCGTTGTAGGTGAAGGTGCTCGCGGGAATCCGATTATCGCGAACCTGCACGCGCTCGAGTCCGCCGATTTGGATCGCGGCCGGGAAAGAAAGAAAACCGAGACGACGCCGGACGCTGAGATCGGCGGATGTGGTTTTATCGGTGATATCGCGGAGCGAGAGCGTGGCGGTGGTGACGCGGTAGTTGTTGAGGTTATTAAGATCCACGAGCTGGCCGTCGTTGAAATAACCGCGGACCGCCGTCGGGGAATCGCCCGTGCCGACGGGGCCGATCGTGGAGAAGGAGATGCGCACGGGCAGGTCCAACGTGGCGGCGAGGCTGCTGAAAATCCAACCGTCGGAGCCACCGCGAAAGCGGGTGGCCGACGCTGAGCGCAGGAGAAGGGCATTTATTCTCCAGTCGCCGTTATCGAAGCGGTAGCGCAATTTTCCGGCCGTGGTTTTCTCGTAGCGGTTGACGGAATTTCCCGCGAGATTGACGTTCCCGCGACCAGTGGCCCCGATCGTATAATCTTTCCCGAAACTGAAGGGGACGCCGCCGGTTGCGGGTGTGAGGGTCGGCACGCCATTGGTACCGGTGAGGGCACTGCGGCTGACGTTGGCGGTTTGCGAGTGAAAATCGCTGAGGTCAAAACCGGCGGAGAGGACGGTGTGTGGCGTCACCCGCCAGTCGGCGTTGAGGCCGAGAGCTTTTCGCCAGGTGTAGCGCGGGGCGTCGACGACCGCGTCGGTTGAGAGAAAGGGCGCGCTGAACGACGCGGTCGTCCCGGTGGCCGCTGCTGCCCAGGCGGATTGATGGATGCGCTGCTCGTTATAGAAATTTGACGTCATGCCCGTCACGACGACGCCGAAGTTTGGGGTGACCGGCAGGGTGTAATCGAAATCGAAGTTGGGCAGAATCTTGTAGGATCGTTCGTCGAAGGTGTAGGGGTCTTTGATTTTTAGCCGGAGGGAATTGCCCGAGAGATAAAATCGATAACGGAATTCGGCGCGGGTCCGTTCGAAGGCGCTTTTGCTGATCATGTTGATGGACCCTCCGAGTGAGTCGGCGGCGGTCGCGGGTGTCGGCACCTTGGAGACCTCCACTCGTGAAATATTGTTAATCGAAGTTTGCGACAGGAACGGCGCGCGGGACGCTCCGTTATAATTGGCGTTGGAAGTTTGGGCCCCGTCGGAGGAAATCGAGGTAAGATTAGGAGAGAAGCCGCGGAGGGAAACGGAGAGGGCCTCGGCGTCGCCGTAGTTTACGGCGACACCCGGGAGGAACTTGATGAATTCTCCGAGATTTCCCTCCTGCACGTCGCCGAAGGTATCTGTCGCGACGACGCTTTTGATGTTGGCGGCGAAGCGTTGCTCGTTGGAGGCGAGGGCGGCGCCTTCGGTCTCCTTGGAGTTGGCGACGACGAAAGCGGCCATTTGTACGGGATCCTTGCTGGGTTGATACAGAGTCGTGCTGGTGAGTTGGACGTCTTGGATGACCGTTTGATCGGCGATGGGCTGGACGGCGATTTGCTGGATATCCAGCCCGGTGTAAAAGATCTCGAGGATGAGCGGTTGAGCGGGCACGCGATTGATTTGGTAGGCGCCAAACTCGTCGGTGAAGACCACGAGGTTAGTCCCTTTAACGGCGATGCGCGCGTTGGTGAGGTAGCGACTGATGGAGGCGTTTTGGACCCGGCCGGAGATGGCGCCGGTGGGCGGCGTACTCGCGGATTTTGATGGGGCGTTTTCGGCGCGGAGCGGGTGGGCGATGACGAGCGTGCAGGCTAGGGCGGCGGTGGCGCACCGGAGCGCAAAGAGTTTATTCATGGGGTAGTTTTAAAAAGGGACCGATCGATGGGGTTAGGAGCAGGGGCAGGAAAGGGAAGGCGTGGGTGCGGATGCTTTGTTCCCAGCCAAGAGTGGTGGCGCGGTAGCGGCTGGGTAAGAGAAGGCGACGGGATGGGGCGGGGGAACGCGGAACCGGTTGTGCGTGGGCGAGACCTCGCGGCGGGTAAACCCGAGGTGGCAGTTAGGGTCGAGACAGTTATGGGGATGCCCTCGCTGCGATTAGCAGGCTGCGGGCGAGGTAGGCGTGAAAATAAATCGATCGGTCTGGCGATGGCAACAGATCGTTTCCTGCGGATTGACGCTCGTAGGGGCTGGGTGCGATGGCAGCGGTGGTGGCGTGGAATGTTCGGTCGCCCACCGGCTGGTTGGGAAGGCGCGGTTGACTGCGGCCGCTGGGAGAATGCCTTTGGGCGGGCCGCGGACTAGACTGCGGGAGGACGCGTCAGGCGCGCACGACCTTGGTCCCAGCGATCAAATCGTGGAGGCAGCGTTGATCATAGCGGAACATAAACGTGTAGTCGATGGCGAGAAACAGGAAACCGAGTGGGAAGGCGACATTGAGCATCATGATAATGCCAACGGGCAGAAGAAAGCGCAGGACGCCGGCGCGCAGCCAACCGGCGGGCTCTCCGTTATCGGCGCGAACGATGCGCCCGCCGAAGAGGACCTTGCCGAGGTTTTGGCCTCGGAAGGCGAGGAGAATGCATTGGAGGCAGATGGCGCTCAATAAACCGGTCCACACCCACATCATGCCCTCGGCTAGTGCGGTGAGATCGATGTCCTCCAACGAGGGGATCACGCCGCGGACCATATCGGGATTCTCCTCGATCATTTTTCGGCTCATGGCGATTGAGCCGGGCAGGATGCTCATTAAATAATAGAGGGCGTTGACGATGGCAGCGCCGGTGCGAGCTCCGCGGCTGGCGAGTTCGGGCGCGATCACCTCAAGGGTAACCTCGGGGGCGCTTTCGTTTGCTTCTTCGTTGGATTGGGGCAACGCGGGCGGCGTCGTGCCCGGAGGGGCGAAAGCGGCGTGATCGCCAAGGCGGCGCCACTCGGCGGCGCCGGATGCTTTGGCCTGCGTGTCGAGGTTGGCTCGCCCCGCGGCGATCCAAGCGCGAATCTGGTCTGCGGTTGCCGGGCCGTATTCCTTCCCGTCACCTCCGATGATCGTGAACATAGTTTGAATTCAAACGGTCGGAGCGGGGGCGTCAATCGCCAGCGTCGACCTGTCGCCGAGTTTGTTGTGGGTGTGGTCGCGGGCGGGGGAGGTTGGCTTGGGCAGTCTGGCAGAGCCTGGTCGGGCAGGACTCGGGGGGCGGGCGAGTGCGGCTGGGAAAGGCGGGCGCGGACCGATGGTGGTGCCGAGCGCGCGCCGGCTCATGCCGGCGTCTCAGGTTTTTTTATGCGGCGCGCCGCGGTTCAGACCGTACCGCTGTCCACGGCGGTAAAATTAACGGGCTTTTTGCGTTTTTTGACAGCTGCCCCGCGGGTCGCCGCGAGTTCACGGCAGGGTTATGGTGCGGGTCTTCGGGTCGGGGTTTTGCCGGTAAAAGAGCGCGGTGTGGCCGACGGTACTGACATGGACGCAGCGACCCTCGTCGGCGATCTGGGTGACGAGCGCGGCTTGTTCAGTACGATCTGATCCGAGGAAGCGTAACTTGACGAGTTCTTGGGCGCGGAGAAGTTTTTGCAACTCAGCGAAGAAAGGGGCGGTGAGGCCGCCCTTGCCGATTTTGAGAGTGGCTTCGATAATCTGCCCGCGGCCGCGGAGAAAAGATTTCTGTCCGCTGGTGAGTGGAAATTCGTACATGGAGCAAGGTGTGCGGCGGTTCGGGGCGTAGTTCCAGCGAAATTCTGCGAGCGATCAAGTAACTGGGGCCTTGCGGTGGGGCCTTGCGGAAGGTCGCGAGCGCGTTGGTTGTTCAGTGCGGAGGCGTAATCGGGAAGGCTTTTTAGCAAAAGCAGAGGCGTTCGTGGACCCAAGGGGGCGCGGGCGATTTCTGGCGATGGGCCCCGTGAGAGAGGGTAATATCCACGTCTCTCGTGATCGGGACTTTTCTGGAGCGGGAGCGAGGGTTGATGGGCCCGCTTGCTGGGTGGCCGACTATCAGGCGGATTTTAATCGGAATGTTCTGGCCGATCGGTCGAGGGGGCGGTGCGCGGCGGTTGGCCGCTTAGGATAGGTCCGCTGAGGATGTGACCGCGTTCGGCTTGGTGAAGGTGTCGAGCGGTAGCTCGCGCCATTGACCGGCGGCGAGATGACCGAGCTCGAGCGAGCCGAAGCTCTCGCGGTGAAGGGTGAGTACCGCGGCCCCGACCGCGGCGAACATGCGGCGGACCTGATGATAGCGGCCTTCGGTGAGGGTAATCTCAGCTTCGCGCGGTGTGAGTAATCTGAGTTCAGCGGGTGCGCAAGGGGTGGTTTCACCTGTAAGCATGAGGGTGCCGGCGGCAAACAGGGGAATCCACTTGGGTGAGAGATCTTGATCAACTGTGGCTCGGTAAATTTTCGGGACTTTATGCTTGGGTGAAGTGAGGCGATGCACGAGCGCAGATTGGTCGGTGAGCACCAGGAGCCCACTGGTATCTTTATCGAGCCGGCCGATGCTGGTGACGATGGGGTGGCGCTTCCGCCAGCGTTCGGGTAACCGGGAATAAACGTTGGGGCCTTCGCGCGCCTCGTGCGAGCAGACGAGCCCGAGCGGTTTGTGAAAGACCAGGAGTAAACCTTCGGGATGATCAGGGGGGGCGCCGTCGATCTGGACGTCAGCGGGCTGGGCTTTCTGCCCGAAGTCGTCAGCGAGCACTCCTTTGACGGTGACGCGGCCGCCGGCGATCCAAGCGCGGGCTTCGCTGCGGCTGCAATAACCGAGATTGGCGAGAAGTTGATCGAGGCGGCGCATTGGGGCGAAGATCAGGCAGGAGAATAGCCCAAAAGAAAAGAGGTTCCCGCCGCCTCGTGGAATTTCAATTCGGTCGTCCGCGCAACCCTTGGGAGGGCGAAGCGGTCCGGATAAGGTCTTTGGGGAATGTTCTCCGCAGCCGGCGGTTTGATCTGGGGAGTGCGGCCGCTCTGCCTGGGGTTTCTTGATTTATCCACGACGAAATTAGCTGAAACGATGCCGTTGAACCTCAACCAAGCATGGGCGGCTGGAATGACGTTCTTCCGATGGATCGGCTATATTCCTGGGAGGCCGAGGGGTGTCATCAATCGGGTGCCGCCGGCGGCATTCGTGATCGGCTTTCGACGGCATCGCTCCGGCCTGAGTATCCCGGTCGGCAATGGCGTGGTTTAAGGTGAAACCGATTGGGGAAGTCGCGGGGAATCCCCATGGCGGCTAAATTCTCGACGGCGGCTTCCGAGGCGCGCGCATCGTGCCCGTGCCACCGCAAAAGCCAAAGTCGATAAATCAACCGGCATGGGTCTAAGCGCAACGGCCCCTCGAAGCCCTGACTTTGCCCTCGTCGCGAGTGCCCGCGAGCGGGGCGTGGTCCCTGGCTGGGGCTCGTGGCAACCCGGCGAGTGAAACGAGGATTTTTTCCGCGCCGGTTAATTATCGAAGCGGTTTTGGCTTTGGGTTCGCTGCGGGCTTCGTGCGGGCGCCGCCAGCCTGTCGGGTAACTGCGGATCTGCCGCGGCATCGAGCGCAGATTCTTGGCGCGGATATCCGCGGTGCTTGCTTTAAATCTCCGCGTCGGGTTGGGGTGGCTTGGGCAGGCCGCGGAGGGCGCGGGGCTTGTTTTCGTCAACCACCGGGGTTCCTGATTTGAGGCTGACCATATATTCGACGACATCGCGGATTTGGGTCGGGGTTAAGAGGGTGGCGTAAATTTCCGGCATGCCGGATGGGGCGCTCTCGCGTTTGCTGATGTCAGCTTTTTTGATTTCGACGGCTTGGTTTTCGCTGTTGCGCAAGGTGAGGCTGGTGGCGGTTTCCTGAGCAACGATACCCGCGGCGGAGTCGCCGTTGTGCCGGGTGACAACGATGGTATCGAAGCCGGGGGCGATCTTGGCATTGGGTTTGACGATGGCTTCGAGGAGATATTCGCGGGAGTATTTTGAGCCGATCGCGGCGAGGTTGGGGCCGGCGTCGCCACCGTCACCGCCGGCGCGGTGGCAGCGGATGCACGCGAGAACGGGCTGCGTCTCAAAGATGCGCTTGCCGCGGCCGGCATCGCCGCCGGAGAGGGCGACGCGGAAAGGGGCGAGCGGGTCGAGTGAAGCTTTGATGGTGGCCTCGCGTTGGGTGAGGAGGGCTTTGATGGCGGGATCTTGGCGGCGAGCGGCAGCGGTGAGCAGTTCTAGTTCGACCTCGTTGGGAATTTGGCCGGCCTCCAGGGCATTTAGCTGGTTGAGCAGCAGGGTATCAGCGGTGGCTTGGCGAGAGAAACCCAAGGTGCGGAAAGCGGTCTTTTTTTCTTCGATATTGCCCAGGGCGATGAGGTTGGCGACGACGGGGGCGGCGGTTTCGGGCGACAGGCGGGAGGCGAGTGGCAGGGCGGCGAGGCGGAGCTCGGAGGACGTTGAGGCGCCGGCAATTTTTACGGCCGCGGGGAGACGGGGATCCTTGATTTTATCGAGGATAGCGAGGGCGGAAGCGCGGGTGGCGCCGGAGTGCTGGTTATCCTGTACGATGGCGAACAGCGTGTCGGCGGCGCCGGCGACCTCGAGGTCTTGGAGGGCGTTGAGGGCAGCGGCTTGGACGGCGGAGGGAGTGCTGGGAGCGAAAAGGGCGGGCGTGATTTTGGCGAGTGCGTTGACGGCGACGGAGCGATCGCGGGTCTTGGGTGTGGTGGGTCGGTAGATGCCGACGAGACGATCGCGTTGGAGAGGGTTGGGCCATTGGGCGAGTTGGGCGATGGCCTCGGCGCGGGCCTTGGCGGGGGCGTTGGCGAGGGCGGCGTAGGTGGCGAGGGCGGTCGCGTTGGCGGGTTGGCCGAGGCGGAAGTGAGCGTTGATGGCGCGGAAGAGGATCGGTTGGTCGGTGAGGTTACGACTCAGCAACGTGGCGAGGGCGGGCAGGGCGTCGACGACGGGGGCGTCGTTGATGGCGATGGCGGCCTCCCGGACGATATCGAGATTCGCGTCGTTGAGGAACTGGGCGATTTCCGGGTTTTGCAAACGGCGGAAGGCGAGGAGCACGCCGAGGCGGACGGCGGCGGCGGAATCGTTAATGGCGGCGGTCAGGGCGGGGAGGTTGCCGCTGCCGACGAGTCCCATGACGAAAGCGTGGCGGAGGTAGGCATCGTCGTCGCGGTTGGCGGCGAGGGCGGCGAGCAGGGCGGGGGCGGCGGCGGCATGCTTGAGTTTGGCGAGGCCCTGGGCGGCGAAGAATTTAACTCGTGGGCTCGGATCCTTGAGGGCGGCGATAAAGGCGGCGGCATCGCTGGTTATCCGATGATCGCCGAGGACCTTGATAGCTTGGGTGCGCACCTCGGCGTCGGCATCACGGAGGAGCCCACGCACGGGGGCGAGCGCGTTTTTGTCGGTGGCCGCGAGCTGGCCGAGACCCCAAATAGCGTGGCGCCGGGCAAGGGCGGGGCTGCTGGCGGGAGTGGCCGCGCCGGCGAGAACGGAGATGCTGTTGGCGCCGCGCTCGGCGAGGGTGAATTGCGCTTCGAGGCGGACGCGCCAATCGGGATGAGCGAGCAGGCGCACGAGTTCCGCGGGTGCGCGTTGGGTCCAGTCGCCGCCGATGATGGCTTTGGTTTCCCAGATGATCGCGTCGTTTTGGTGCTTCGGATCGGAGATGGCGTAAATGCGCCCGCGCTTGGATTTTGGCCAACCGTCGGCCCAGTCGGAGGTGTAGAGGCGACCGTCGGGGCCGAATTTTACGTCGGTGGGCAGGGCGGAGGTGAGAAACGGTTTGGCGTCGTCGATTTCGTAAGAGGCGCCCTTGGGCTTGACCTTGTAAGTATAAATACCGCTGCGAGCGATGGAGCCCTTGAAATGGGTGACGAAGAGGGAGCCGGCGTAGGACGGGTTGAGACCGGTACCGGGGTAGTACTCGATGCCAGAAGGGCCGTCCTCGAGATTACAAATGGGGGGCAGCAGATAGGCGGCTTGGCCGGAGTGGCGTTGATGCCAGAGCCGCTCTGAATTCCACGGGCCGGCCTTGCCGAGGGGGGCGAATTGGTAACCGATGCGCCAGCCGCTATCGCCGAATTCGACGACGTGGACGAGGCGTTCCTCGTCGCCGGCGTCGCAATCATTATCGCCGGTCAGCAGGTCGCCAAGTTCATTAAAGACGAGGGATTGCGGGTTGCGCAGGCCGGAGGCGAAAAGTTCCAACTGGGAGCCGTCGGGGTTGCAGCGATAGACTGCGCCCATATCGGCGGTATCGATGACGCCGCCCTCTTTGGTTTTAACCGTCGCGCCGCGATCGCCGTTGCTGAAGTAAAGTTTACCATCGGGGCCGAAGGCGAGGCCGTGCAGATCGTGGCCGGTGAAGTTAAAGCGCACACCGTAGCCGCGGCTGATCTCCGTGCGCGTCTCGGCGCGTTGGTGGCCGGTGAATTGCCAGACGCTGGGGATATTGGTGAAGTAGACTTTGCCGCGGCGCGCGAGGACGCCGGAGCCGATGCCGTCGAGGGGAGAATTGAAACCATCGGCGTAGATCGAGCTCTGGTCGGCGACGCCGGTGCCGTGGGTGTCTTCGAGGACGCGGACGATTTCACCTTCGATCGAGAGCTCTTTTTCGCCGGTTTGGCCGAAGGCCTTTTTGATGAGGGCGGCGCGATCTTCGACGGTGCGGCAGGCAAGTTCGTCTTCGAGCATCCACATATAGTCGCGGATATCGAGCACGCTGGAGCGATAGCGGTAGGTCTCAGCGACGAAGATACGTCCCTTTTCGTCGAAGTTAAAAGCGACGGGGTTGGCAAGCATGGGTTCGGCGGCCCATAATTTTATCTCGAGACCGGGTGGCACCTGCATGCGTTTGATCGCTTGGGCGGCTTCGTCGGAGGCGCCGGCGATCTCGGGGGCGGCGCGGCGGGAACCCGCATCCTTGATTTTACCGATGCTCGGCGATTTCGGGTTTTCTTCAGTGGCCTCGGCTTCGGCGGCGCGGGTCGGCGGGAGGTGGCAAACGGTAAACGTGAGGAGAGCAGCGAGAAAGGTGGAGCGACGTTTCATGAAGCGCGGGAAGTGATTTAAAAGTGGAGTTAAGACAAGACGCGTTAATCGAAAAAAGTATGCGTGGTATTTGTGGACAGATGCAGTCAGGCGGATTTTGGAGAGGGGGAGGCTTGGGTTAAAGTCAGACCTCAGCAAACGACCTCGATTCTGGCAAAAGCACGAGCAGGTTCGCTTCCCCGTAAATTTCGTGGAGGGGCCGAGAGGTGGGGGGTGCCGCCAGTTCTTTAAGTTTGGTCGGAGTCGCGCACCCGCACTTCGATCTGTTCCTTGCGGGTGAGTCGCAGACGCACTTTGCGGCCGCTGCCATCTGGGAGCGTTAGATCGCTTTGGTTCAGATCGTGCAGCACGCGGTCGATGATCTTACGCAGTTTCGGGGCATAGTTCACCGTGGGCACCAGATGCACCTCGATCTCCGTGCCGGTCCAACGCAGGACACCGGCGCTTTGGCTCAGCTCCCGGAAGTAGTCGTGATCGTCGCGGTAGTTGTTGTAGGCGGCTTTGAAGGGCGCGAGGGCGCGGTAAAACAGGTTGCGTGCGGTGATCTTGATCGCGTCCATCAGCGTTTTATTGCCGGTGTCGAGGCGGACCATGCCTTGCGCCACGAGTTGATCGATCCGTGAAACTTCCCGCTGCATGGCGTCTTTCTCCGCTTGATTGGCGATTAGTTTTTCGTGCAGACCGTCGATCTTGAGCGCGCGTTCGGCCCGGTATTTTTCAAAACGTTTACTGGCGTGCTTCAGCCCTGTGAGCTCCTGGCGGAGGGCCTTGGCTGCGGCGGTGGGCGGGGCCTCGGCGGGCGCTTCGGCGGTTGGCCCGCCGCGGGTTTCCGGGGGCGGGCTGGCGATTTTTTTTTGGAGTTCGGCGAGGCGTTGCTGGCGCTGGTTTTCGGTGCGCTGCGCCTGGTCCGCGGTGAGCAGCAGGCGGGCTTTTTGCTGGAGGAGCGCCCGGCCGGTCTTGGCTATTTGCACGTAGGCATGACTGGGCACGAGGCGGTCGGTGAGCCCGGCCTGCAGCGTCGCATAGGGCACGCTGCGGTAGCTGGTGAGCTGATTGATTTCGAAGTGTTTGTTGAGGTATTTGAAATCGTTCTCCTGCACCCAGCGGTTGAACATGAGGCGCACGATTTCCTCGGCGCCGCGGGTGAGATCGTCGGTGAGAATGGCGAGCTGGGCGGTCTCGCCAGCGGGGTGGGTAGCGCGCACCACAATTTGGCGCAACGCGGGATTGGCGGCCCAGCTTCTATCGTGGTAGGAAAACCGATACAGTCGCACGTCCTGCGCGTGGTTGCGCACTCTTTCCAGGCCAAAGGCGCCGCTCACCGCGGCGGCATCCCCGGGTTTGGCGACGTAGCCTTTTTGCCAGGTGATGAGATGCACGGCGGGGTCGGCGATGACCTGGGCGAAGACCTCGTTGCTGTAGATGCCACGATCCACGACGAAGGTGAGCACGCGCTCCGGCGCCCATTGCAGGGTGGCGCGCAGGCGCCCGATGAGCGGAGCAAAACGGGCGCGCAAGTCATCGTAATTATCGGTGCACTCGAAGTAGATGGGGTGGCCTTGCGCGGTGTGCACGAAATCGCTGTTGACGAGTTTGTCGGCCCAGCGGATGGCGGCACACCAGCCTTTGAGCACCGGTTGCATCCCGGTGTAATGCTGGGTGTGGGGATCGAAATAGAAGTCGGCGCCCACGGCGGCCGGACCGAGTTGCTGCAAGTTCCAGCGCAGCACGGCCTCCACGGTGGCGGGCGTGGCCAGGCGCTGGAGTTCCTCCCGTTGCGGAGTGGGAAAACGCACCGCCGAACCGAGCAGCAAACTCAGATCGTCCCAGTTGAGATACTTGGTCTGCTCCACGTTGGCAGCACCGAGCAGGACGCTGCCCAGCCATTGCGTCAGGAGCGGTTCGCGCGGGGTCACGACCCCGGGCAGCGACCCGAGGGCGCGGGCAAAGAGCAGCAGCCCCGCGTGGTCGCAGAGAATGGCGGCGCCGGGTGCCGGGGCCCAAAAGGAGGGAGTCGACTTGCTCGACGCCGGAGGTGACGGGGTGGCCGTGGCACCGCCTGCGCTCGCGTCCTCTCCCGTGGCCTCAGCGGCGGGCAGGGACGGCAGATCCTCCGCGCGCGCCGCGTCGTCCGAGCAAGTGGTCTCCCTCAAAGCGGCCGGGCGAACGACCTCGTCCGCCGCGGCCGGTTCCTCCCGCGCCACGGCCGGGGATGAAGTCAGTGCGGCCGATCCCGCGGCGGTGGCAGCAAGGTCGGCCGCCGCCATCGCCGGCGCAAGCGGCGGCTGGGCCTGTGGTGCATCCGGCGATTCGGCCGGGGCGGTAGCGGCCGGGGCGGGCGCTCCCGCAGTTTTGATCGGCGCCAGCAGCACGCGCAGCGTTTCGCCGGAGAGCCGGGTGGCGAAGATGTCCTCGATTTCCTGCTGCAGTCTTGCCCGGTAGTTGCGACAGCCCTCGTCCCGCAATTGCGGCCAGCGCTGCCGCACATAGCCATCGATCGCGGACGTGCGCTTGCGGCCGGCCTCCGGCCCCAGCACCATGCGTTGGAGCAGCGCCGGATCTTGCGAACGCAGGGCGCGCCCCCAGGTCCGCATCGTTTTCGGATCGAGCTGGAAAACCTCCGCCAGGGTCCGGACTCGCAGGCCCGCATTGTAGAGACGGGCCACCAGCAGCTTGTAAGCGATATGCTCCCGTTCGGCCGGCACGACTTCCAGCAGTTCCAGCCCGTAGAAAACGTGAATCGCTCCTTCGTCCGCGGTGAGATAGAGGCTGAACGACGGATTGCGTTTGTCGGTGGGCAGGATCAGTTGCAGCGGGGCGGTTTCGGCGAGGGTCATCTACCCGCTGACTCACTCCACTCCGGCCCCAAGATCAACCTCCCGCGGTGCCTGTCCTGCGGATTTTTCCACCAAAACCCAGGGAATCGAACCTGCTCGTCGTTCCGCCCGGTTTGAGGTCGGATAGTGAGGTCTG
>CAMDOF010000032.1 GCA_945903465.1 Opitutus sp. GAS368 | reverse complement strand
GGCAATATGCCGATTTGGTGGTCGCGGAAACTCGACAGCAAATCGCCGGCTCAAAAAAAAACTTCCCTCGCCACCAGTCCTTCTCGCCCAAGAAGAGGAAATCCAGCAACTGATCGCCCGGTTTTAATCCGAAGCTCCCCAGGGCAATGCGGTCGCCCAGCTGGAGCTATTGGTGCGTACGGCCGTTTTCAAGTCGGCCAACGATCTGGTCGGCTGTTTGCGCCAGCAAGCGGCCGAGCGCATCGACGCGGCGTATCAGCCCAAGCTCGGGGAGGTTTTCAAGGGCCAGGAACCCCTCGGGGTGCAGGGCAATTTAGGCCACTTCGAACTCGGGCGGGACTACTCCCACGACGCCGGCAAGTCGCAGGGCCATCACCCCGCCGATGCCGCGCTGGGGTGGGAGGTGGGCTAAACCCCGGCCTGGGCCAAGCTCATGTGCTTGGCAGGAGCCGACGAAACCACCTACTTGAAAGCGGAGCGGCATCTGGAGCAGACCGGCGGCATCTCGGTGTCTGGCCGGCAGATTCAGCGGGTGATCCAACGGGTGGGTGGAGCCGCGCAGCCATGGCAGGAGCGACCAACCCAACCGGGCGACGGCCCGCGCTGCGACGCGCCCACCACGAGCAAGACGACGCTCAAGCGACGAGCAGCGTTCCTGCAGTTCAGGGAGCTGAACGTGGCAAACGCTCCACGAGAACGCGAACTACCCGTGATCCTCGAAAACGATTGCATCCACAAGAAATGCGACGACTGACTCGCGCAAACTCCCAACGTGCACGTCCACTTTACTCCGACCTCGGCGAGTTGGCTCCATCTAGTCGAACCCTAGTCTGGCATCGTGCCCAGAAAAGCCCTGTGCAGCGCCAGCTTCCGCAGCGTTGCCGAATTAAATCAGGCGATCGACGCGGTTCATCACCCCCTCCAACCCGACCGCCCGGCCCTGCAAAGGGCGGAAGCGCGAGGTAAAAGAGCCCAATTGCGAATTGCTCTCGTGAATTTATGCAACTTGGCACTCGGTGCGCGGGCGAGCCTTTTTCCGGGAGGTTACCGGGCAGATACGCGCGATTTTTTATCCTGAGTGCTCGGGATAAATTTGATCACGGGTGCGCGCGGTTCTTCGTTTCCAGCAACGGCGGGATCGCGCGGTGAGGGAGTGCCCCAGTCAGCGCAACCGCTCAGGGTCAGCGCGCCGACGCCTGCCGACGGGCTTCACTGCCTTTTGTGGCACGGAGGGCGGCTTCCCACTTAGCCAAAGAAAGCTTGGCGGCCGCGAGTTTGGCCGCGGCGGCTTCCGCGCTAGTCTGAATTTCGGTGGCCTGCTTGGCGGCAGTGGCCGCGAGTTCGCTGTCATGTGCGAGTGCTTTCTCAAGGGCCGTGAGTTGCGCGCGCAGGGTTTGCAGCAAGACGCCGTCCGCCACGGTGGGAGCGGGCGGGGAGGGGAGACGGGCGGCGCTCGCCGCAAGAGGGGCGGTCGGCGCCTTTGGCTGGGCCGCGATTTGTTTTTTAATTTCTTCGCGGGCTTTTTTCTTCTGCTCGAGGGTGACGTGGGCGATGCTGGCGTCGAGCTCCCGCTGAGTACGTTTCGCCGCTAATTGGATGACTTCGGCTTGGAGTTTTTTCAGGCGTTGCGTGTCTTGCTGGACGCGTTCGCCGAGCGGCGGGGGGTTCGCTTCCAGCTCGCCGATGGCTTGACCGGTCAGGGCGTCCCAGACCCTGATACGGCCTTGCCAATCGCTCGCGATGATCCGCTTACCGTCGTCGTTAAAGGTCACGCGATTCGGCAGATCACCGCTGAAGGGTAAGGTCCGGAGATTCTTTCCGCTCGTATCCCAAATCTGCACTTTGTTATCGCGACCACACGAAGCGATGCGCCCATCTGCGGTGAAATTGGCCGAAAGCGCCCCTCCGGCGTGGGCGGTGATGCTGCGCAAGGCGGAGCCATCACTCGACTTCCATAGCTTCAGAGTGCCGTCTTCACTGGCGGAGAGGACCATCGCAGAATCGCTCCGCCACGTGAGGGCGGTGATCGCGCCCTTGTGACCGGGCAGGCTAAATAATTCCAGGCCGGTGGCCGCTTCCCAAAGGACGAGCCCCCCGTTGCGATCGCCGCTCGCGAGATATTTCCCATCGGGCGAGAATTCGACGGCGGTGATCCATTCCGTATGTTTCTTGATCCGATGCTCCAAAGTACCGTCGGCCGTGCGGTAGATTTTCAGCACGCGATCGGGTCCCCCCAGCGCGATCCATTGCTGGTTCGCGCTGATATCCGCAGCGAGCACGGAGTCGAACTGGTCCCCGATCGTGATGATGCGCTCCCCGGTGGTGGTATCCCAAACAACGACGGCGCCCGACTTGCCGCCACGGCCCCCACCGGCTAAAAGCAGGCGCCCATTGCGGCTAAATTTCAGATCACAAGGCAAGCCCTCCGTAAACGGCAGCACGCCCAGAAACTCGAGCTCCGTCGAATTGTAGAAGACAATTTGCCGGGCAGATGCGAGGGCGATGACGGGCGCCCAAGGATTGCTGACAATTGAAGTGAGTGCCGTGCCGTGGTGGGCACGTACGTACGGCTCAACGGCGAGGCCGACCGGCATGGGCGGCGGGCCGGCGGGCCGCCCGATCGAAACGGATTTAAGGGAGAGATCGACCGCAGGCTTGTTGGCGGCGAGCGCTTTGCTACCGCTGCCTTGGAGCAAGCCGCCCTCGATCCACTGGCGAATGGTGGCGATGTCGCGGTCCTTTAACTTCGCGTTGGGCGGCATGGTGGGCTCTTCCGCGTGCGTGATGGATTTATAGAGCTGGCTGCCGTCGGGATCGCTGGAATTCAGGGTGACTCCGCTCCCGCCCCCTTTAACGGCGCTACTAAAAGAAGTCAGATCGAGATCGCCCTTAAGCTTGTCGGGGTTGTGGCACTTGAGACAATTATCGCGAAAAATCGGGAGAACGTCGTCCTCGTAGGTGATTTTCTTGGAGTTGGCCGGTGCGGCCCAAACAACGGTCGAGGCGAGCAGAGCACTGGTAAAAAAGCGGCGGCGGCACCTGACGCCGCACGCGATGGCGGCTCGGCCGAGGGGTGCGACGAACGTTCGTCGTGGCTGAGGCGCGGTGTTTTCGAGCGAGGGTTCCGAGAGGAGTAAAGCAGCCGCAGTCATCGGTGGGCGGTTCAGTGGTTGAACACGAATTCCTTCGCGTTGAGCAACGACCAAAAAAGGTCGTTGAGGACGACGTCCGGTTTTTTGCCCTCGGTGAAAAATGCCTGGATCTTCGGAAGCTCAGTCGCGGTGGGCAGGCGGCCCAACGTGCTGAGATAAAGTTCCTCGATGATTTCCGGCGGGGTCTTGCCGGCCTTGAGTCGTTTTTTGACCAAGCCACCATTGATGACCTTGGCATTGACGGCGTCGCCGTTGAGAAGATGGAGCGCCTGCGAGAGATTCGGCTCCATTTTTACCTCGCAGGAACACGGGGTTTCACGAGTGGCGCGGCCGAAAGTCGTGAGGAAATAGGTGCTTGTGCGGCCGTCGGCGATTTCCGTGGCACGGGAGCCTGCGGGAAGGCCACGAATCTTTTCGCTGCTCCCGGTGACCGTGCTCAAGGCATCGAGCAGGATCTCCGCGCGGATGCGACGGACCGTACTCCGGGCAAAATTCCTGACGTCGTGGGCATTGGTCTCGTTCGCGATCGATGAGAGTTGATACGTGCGCGAACGGCAGATCGCGCGCACGAGTTTTTTGAAATCGTAACCGTAATCGGTGAGTTGTTGAGCGAGGCTATCGAGGAGTTCGGGATTGGCGGCGGGATTGCTGACGCGTACATCGTCGACCGGATCGATGATGCCAGTGCCGAAGAAATGGGCCCAAACATGGTTGGCGAGGTTGCGCGCGAAATAAGGGTTCTCAGGAGCGGTCAACCACTCGGCGAAGACTTGCCGGCGATCGCCGCCCTTGGGGATTTCAGTCTGCGCTCCACCCAAGAATTTAGGGGCAAGATCTTTGCCGGTCACCGGATGCTTGACCCCGCCGCCACCGTTGTTGAACACGATGGTTTCACGCGGATCTTCCCCGGGCTTACGGCCGACTTGGGCGAAGAAAGCGGCGAAACTGTAGTAGTCGTTCATCGACCAACGGTCGAACGGGTGGTTGTGACACTGCGCGCATTGGACGCGGACGCCCATGAAAGCCTGGGCGACGTTTTCGGAGAGTTTCAGGGTGTCGCGTTCGACTTTGTAAAAGTTGGCCGCGGGGCTCTCGAAACTCGGGCCAGAGGCGGTGACGAGATTTTTCACCATGACGTTGACCGGCACATTACTAGCGACCTGCTCCTCGAGCCAATCAAAGTACTGCAAAGCCGATTTGAGGCTCATCTGCAGCTGTTGATCGGCGCTACGAATTTGGAGTAACTCAGCCCATTTCATTACCCAGACATCGACGAATTCTTTGCGGGTGAGGAAGTCGTCGATGAGCGCATCGCGTTTGTTCGGCGCGGGATCGGCGAGGAATTTCCGGACCTCCTCGGCCGTGGGGAGAGTACCGGTGATATCGAGTGAGGCGCGGCGCAGGAAAGTCGCGTCGTCGCAGAGTTCCGATGGGGCGATGCGGAGTTGGCGGAGCTTGTTATTGACGAGGGTGTCGATGGAATTATTTTCAGGGACGGCTGGCCACGTGAATTTCAGGTTCTTGGGGATCGACAGAACTTGTACGCCAGTGGCGTAGCCCTCGTATCGGGCGGTGATGAAAGCCTCGCCGCGGACTCCCGCGGTCACCTGGCCGTTTTCGGAAACCTTCACCGCCGCGTCTTGGTTGCTCATAAACGCGGTGAGCTGAGTGACATCGCGATCGGTACCGTCGGAGAAAAACGCGCGGACGTTGAGTTGCTGGGTTTCGCCCACGCCCTCGAGGACGGATTGGCGCGGATTGATTTCTAGTCGGACGACCTTGGCGACCTCCCCCTTATCTTTGGGGGCACCGGCCTTCAGCCACGTGAGCAAGGTCTGATAAAACTCACTCTCCGCTTTAAAACGTTCGCCGCCGGTGTGAGGCACCCGGTTGGTTGATTTCTCGAGAAGGAGACTCTCCTCGGGCAGGGCCAGATTAATGCGGCGAGCGATCGCCTCGCGGGTGAGGCGAAAATGGTCGCCGTCGGGATCGTAACCGAAAAGTGAGAGCCGGAAGCCATCCTTGCCGCGCGACGAGCCGTGGCATCCGCCAGTGTTGCAGCCGGCTTTCGTGAAGATGGGCATGACATCCTTGACGAAGCTGATGGGTTCTTCCCCTTGGGCGTTTTTGATTTTCACGGGAACCGTCAGCACCTTGCCCTGAAATTTCACCTTCAGCTCGGTCTGGCCGTCGGCGACGGGGGTGAGGGTGAAGTGGTCAAACTTGGCCAAGGATTTATTGGCGAGCGTGAAGGTGGCCTGCGCGGTGACGTCGCGGGTGATACCGTCCGCGTAGGTCGCTTGAACGATGAGTGACTGGCGATCTTGGCGGGTCTGCAAATTAACGTCGGCGGGAAACACCTCGACGGCCGTGAGTGCGGGCGCCTTGGCGGCATGGGCAGAAGGCGAGGTGAGCGCGGTCGAGAGGGTGAGGACCGCGGTGGCGTAAGTCAGGCGAAGCGCGGCGCGTCGAGCAAGGGTGAGCCGCTGGTGAGATTGGGCAGGGGGCGGGCGAGACGTGGGCGCCACCGAGATGAAATCAAACGAGTGCATACGGCGTCGGGTGAACCTTAATTTTTACTCGCCAACTCCGTGGGCGTGCTGGCGGTGATCGCCGTCGGACCGTTGGCGAGGCTCGGCGACGGGGTAAGCGCGGCGACGGGCTTAGGGCGCGCGGGGTCGATGCGCAAAACGCTACCTGCGGCGAGCAGGTGGGAGATAGGTTCACCGGCACGCGAGAGAATGACTTGGCAGAAGACATTCTTGTGGTTTCCCGTCGGGCTTTTCTCGGTGGTGGCGATCGTGAAGACCGCCTCCTTGCTGGCTTGGGTAATCTCGACGGGCGCTGCGGTGACCGTGTCGGGGAGGCCGACGAGCCGAGCGATGGCTATGCCCTCGAAAGGAACCTTTTGCTCCAGCGTGCAGATCATCTGGGTGGTTTGCCCACGTTCGACTTTGGCCAACTCCATTTTACCGGCGAGGTGAGCCGCGGCGACGGCCAGCTCGGCCCATTGGGAAGAGACGTAGGCCGTGCCCCCTTTGACGGTGGCGCCAGCAATCACGGCGATCTTCCAAGTGCCCACCTCGGCTTTATTGCTTGAGTTGAGTTTGTAATCGATCTGGGTGGCGCCCTTGGGAATCACCATGTCGGGTAACGAGGTGACGCCAGGTGGATTCCAGAGCATTTTGAGGGTGATGGGCTCTTCGAAATCAGGTTGGCGCTCCGCGACGATCTGTAGCGACATCTCGCCGTTAACAACGAGCGGGACTTGGGGCTGGGTGATGCGGATCTGAAAGGGAACTTCCTCAGTGACAGCGGCGGCGATTTGGTTGACCTCGCTGGTGGTGTAGACGGTGGCATTCTGGATGCGCACCCAGTCCACGGTATGGCGGTAACGCGAGGCGACGGGCTTATCCGGGGTGGCCGCCTTGGCCGCACGCCCCGTGGGGGTTAATAATTTTCCCGCGATCGGGGCATCGGCCGCCGCGGTGAACACGACGGGGACGGCGGAGAGGCTGCCGGGAACGGTGGCGGCCTGCGCGGTGATCCCGGTGGGCAGCCCGTCGAACGCGAGGTTAATATCGCCGTTAAACGCATCACGGTTGATATTCATGAGCACGGCGAAACGGTTGCCGCGGGGAACGACGATGGATTTGCGGGTCTCGTGATCGTAGCGGGCGGTGTCGGGAATTGAGAGAATCAACGACGGCTGAACCTCGGTAATTTCGACGCGAAACGTATGGAGGGGACCGCCGCGATTTAATTGATCGGCTACTTTGATGGTGTACTCGCCGTCTTCGGGGAGCTTGAGGCGCAAGGCGCTATCAGGGTTGCCGGCGGCGTCATCGTTGGAGCCTAGGCTCTTCGCCTTGGCGTCGAAGATCGTCAGCACCGAGTCGAGGGGCGAGCCGAGGCGTCGGGCGAAGACTTGAAAATCGAGATTCTGGTTTTTTTTACCGGTGAAACGGAAAAACGCCGCCTCGCCCTTCGTCGCGAGGATGCCGTTAAACGCGAGCGGGGCAGGGATATTCAAGAGCGGGGCCTCGGCGGGCGTCTTGCCGGGTAGGACGCTCGCGGTGTTCGGAAAATCCGTGATGCGCATCCAGTTGGGGGATGGTGCTGGGCCGTTTTGTTCGGCGAGCACGCCAAATTTCCCGTGAGTGGGCGGCGGGAGCGTAATCTGCTGGGTAAAAGATCCCAGCGGATCGCCGAGAAACGTGGTGGCGAGGGTATCGCCGGCCTGACCGCCGAGCGGGAAGACCACGGCGGGGCGCGGAAAATTACCGACGTGAAGCCGGTAAAAGTGACCGGTGCCGTTGTAGGCCATATCGCGCACTTGAATCGAATAGTTGCCGTCGGCGGGCACGATGATCGACGTAAAGCTGTCGTGACCGAGGAGGGGCGTATCGTCGGAGCTGGCTAAGATGCGCCCGTTGGCGTCGCGGATGGCGATGAAAGGATCGAAAAGGGTGCGACCGAGGCGCGCGCCTTCGATTTCCACGGACAGGCGTTGCCCCGATTGTGCGGAGACCGTGAAGAAATCGATATCTTCGCTGCCGATGGAACCTTCCACGGTCGAGTTAAGCGGGATGGTCTGCGCCTGTGCGCGCTCGTTGTTCGGTTCCTTTTCCTCCACGTTGGCAAAGGGTCCGACATAAAAAATTCGGAGCGCCGAAACGCCACCCGCCGTCCGCAGCCGCAGCGGGTGCTCGCCGACGGGGCAATCAGCCGCAATCTGGAAAACCAGTTTCGCCTCCTTCCCGGTGGCCTCGGCGACTTTCGCGAGCGTGATACCGGGGCGGTAGAAAAAAACCTCCTGAAGATCCGCGAGCCGTTCCCCGCGTAAAGTGATCGCGATCTCGGCGCCCCGTTGCCCGCCGGCGGGGGCGATACTCGTGAAATTGGGCGCGACCGCGCAAGCGGTGCCGCCGGTGAAGAAGACGGCGCAGACGCCCAGCCCGCACCAGAGAGAGCGGGCCCATCGGGGTGGAGACAGGGCGGGCATGGCTTAGGCGAGGAGCTCCCGCACGACGTGGCCGTCCTTCACGATGAATTGCGGCCGACCGCCCGGCGTCATCAAGGTCTTCGCAGGATCAATCCCGATTTGGTGGTAAATGGTCGCCGCGTAATCCTCCACGCTCAACGCGTCGGAGTCGGGCTCGCCGCCAGTCGCATCTGAGGAGCCGTGGATGTAACCGCGTTTTACGCCGCCGCCGGCCAGCGCAATACTGAAGACCTTGGGCCAGTGATCGCGGCCCGCGGTGCTATTAATCTTCGGGGTGCGCCCGAACTCGGTGTTGACGATGACGAGCGTTGAATCGAGCAGTCCGCGTTGATCGAGGTCGCGAATCAAGGTCGCAAAAGCCTTGTCGAAATTAGGCATCTGGGTGCCGTTGGCACGCTTGATGTTGTCGTGGTGATCCCAGCCGCCGTAGGTGAGTGAGACGAAGCGAACGCCGGCCTCCACGAGGCGGCGGGCCAAAAGCATGCGCTGACCTGCGGCGTTGCGGCCGTAATCGTCACGGAGTTTTTTCGGCTCGGCCTTGATATCGAAGGCCGCCCGGGCTTTTTCCGAGCTGATCATCGCATAGGCGCGTTGGTAGAATGAATCCATGCCGTCGAGCGCGTCGGATTTTTCCAGCGCGCTAAAGTGGGCATCGACGACCGACCGCATCTCGCGGCGCTCGGCGAAACGTTGCGCATCGATACCGCTCGGGAGCGTGAGGTCACGGACGGAATAATTGTCCGTCGCCGGGTCGCTGCCCAGGGCAAATGCGCCGAAGGCCGCCCCGAGATACCCCGTGCCCGCGTAAGGCGTGGTCTGGTTCGGGATAATAATATAAGGCGGGAGATCCGCGCGCGGCCCGAGTTCGTGCGAGACCACGCTCCCCAAGCTGGGATATTGGATGGCCGGACTGGGTCGGTAGCCGGTGAACATCGAGTGGGTGCCGCGCTCGTGCGCCGCCTCGCCGTGCGTCATCGAGCGGATGACGGTGATCTTGTCGGCGATTTGGGCGGTCTCCTTTAAGTTTTCCGAGAAATAGGCACCGTCGATCTTGGTCTTGATGGCCTCGAGCGGGCCGCGGTATTCAATGGGAGCGGTAATTTTGGGGTCGAAGGACTCTTGATGCGACATGCCGCCGGGCAGATAAATATTGATGACGGATTTCGCCTTGCCGGCGCCCGCCCCCAGCAGACCGGACGACGCGGCGCGAGCCTCGGAGCGAAACAGATCGGTCATCGTCATACCGACGCTCCCCAAAAGCCCAACATAAAGGAAGTCGCGGCGGGAAGGTTGCCAAGCCGGATGGGATCGGGAAGATTTCATGAGGGGAGAAGCCGCAAGTGGGCGAAACGAGTAGGGCGCGAGGAAGAGGGTCCAGACCGATTCGAAAACAAGACGTGCAAGGGCTAGCTTGGTTGCGGCTCGAGGACAAGTTGTTTGACCGGCTCGGACTTTAATCCGCCGGCCAGCCGGACTTGGTCGATTTCGAGCTGGCGCCGGCCGCGGGCGTCACGTTGCACGAGGAACTCGCTGGGGGCGAGGAGGGCGATCCGTTGACCGGGGGAAATGTTGCGGGTGAGCTCGGTGCTGGCCGCGACTAGCAATGAGGGCAGAGAGGGCTGCCGGTGGGGAGTTATCAGGAGGCCGGCGGGGCGCGTCGCCGAGGCGATTTTGCGAACGGCGGCGGCGCTGGCTCAAGCCGGTTTTTACACTTTCGGTTTGGAGCGAACGTGCGCCATGCCTCCATCCATCGACCAAATTTGCCCGGTAACCCATTCTGCATCGGGCGAGGCGAGCCAGGCGATGAGACTGCCGACGTGACTCGCACGACCTAGTTGTCCGAGAGGATGCATTTTCTCGGCCAGAGCGCGCCCCGCCTCCGAACCGAGCATCGGCGCGGCCAGCGGTGTATCCACGAGGCCGGGCGCGACCGCGTTGACGCGGATGCGGCGGGGCGCGTAAGTCGCGGCCGCGGCGAGGACGAGACCGTTGATGCCCCCTTTGGCCGCGGCGATGGCTTCGTGATTCGGCAGGCCGACTTGGGCCGCCACTGAACTCACAAGGATGATGCTGCCGGAATTCTGGGCCTGCATCGGGGCGAGCACGGCACGGAGCGCGTAGAAGGCTGAATTGAGATTAAGATCGAGCGTGCGCAACCACTCCTCGTCCTTGGTGAGATGCGCTGGCTTCAGTATAATCGAGCCAACCGCGTGCACGTAGGCGTCGATTCGACCAAATTGGCTGAGGACGGCTTGAACCACACCGGCGACTTCGGCCGGTTGCGTTGCGTCCGCGCTGACCGTAAAAAGGCTGGGTAACTCGGCCGAAAGAGCGGCCAGCTTGGCTTGATCACGGGCGAAGCCGGCCACCCGCCAACCCGCGGCACCGAGGCGTCGGGCAACTTCCGCACCGATCCCACCGGTGATGCCGGCAATGAGAATTACAGGAGATGTGGTCATAGTTAAGATGCGTTTGAGCAGGTGCCGGGAGCCACGGCTAGTTTCAGAATTTGAGCGGCCGCGCATACCCCGTCAGTTCCATGTAGGCCGATCCGACTTCGCGGCCGGCCGCGTCGAATACCCGGCACGCTCCTTCCCAATACGCAATTCCACCGAGCCGGCCGCTGAGTTCCTGCTCTGCCGCGAGAGGCACGAGCGTAAAGCTGACCGGCGCACCCGTCGCGAGGTCGGTCGTCGCGATCCGCACTCGCGCCGGATACGTCGCGCCGGTCGTCGCGCTCTTCCATTCAGAAAGAACTTCCCACGAAAATGGACGCGCCGTGGGCTGGCCTTCCCCTGAAACCCACTGCAAGACGGAGGCTGGGTCGGTCGTGCCGTCGCGCAGACGCATGCGATAGAGCATCAGCTCGCGGCTTGGAGTATCATTAAATTGAATACTCACCCAATCCCACCCCACTTGATCGCGGCCGAGTTGGCTGCTGCTGATCTCGTGATCCATCCAAGCCTCCCCCCTCACGTGGATCGGGGCGGCCGCGCCGAGGGTGAGCTGGCCGTCGATCGCCAGTCGTGGAAAGGTGAGATAGTAACTCGCCGCACTCAGCTCGGCCCCTTTGCGCGAGTAGCCGTTCACCCCAAAACGCACGAGGGGTTTCGTCGGCGTCAGCGCCAGAGCGAAACTCACCTCGCTCCGGATGCCGCCGAGGAGCGTCATGGGCTCCATGGGATCGGCAGCGGGCGCGGCTGATCGGTCCTCGGCTCGAGGCGGGGCGCCTTCTCTCGCTGCTGAGCGAAGACTCCAGGGACCGTTGCGCAACGCCAGCGTGACGTTGCTCGCGCTGGCGTCCCAACCGTCGCGATTCAGACGTTCTTGATGAAGGAATCGTCCCGTCTGGACATCGAGTAGCGCCATATGCGCGAGATGGAGCTGGGTGGATTTGTCCGGCGCCGTCTGTCGGAAAAAAGTCGCCTGAAAACCATAGCGGCTCCCGCCGTCGGCGAAGAGGTGACCGGTCAGGTACCACCATTCGAGGCGAAACTCGGGGTGCGCGCCATGGTCACGCGGGAAGGTAAAAACGTGGCCGAGCTGAGGCAGGGCGAAACCGTCGCTCATGGTCGCGGGTCCGGGCTGCGCCCACAAGGCAGCCAGGAGATTCACGAGGCTGAGCCACCGTCCGCAGCGGCCCCCGGCAGCGCGGAGTTGAGGGTTGAGCGCGTTCATCGAAGGTTACGCTTCGCGGTCAGCCGGAAGTTCGGCGCCCCAGCGGCCGACCGCGTAGCTGACGACTGCCCCTGTCGCGCTGACCGCAACTGCGAGCGCCGCCAGCTGCGCCCAAGGCAGCGCGAAACTCAGGGTCCACCCGAAACTTTGTTTATTAATCACCGCGATGAGCAGCCAGCCCAGGGCGAGACTTACCGACAGCCCACCGACCGTCGCGACGACGGCGAGGGTAAGGCCCTCGGCACCGGCGCTCAGCGCGAGTTCATGCCGAGAAAACCCCAGGGCTCGCAAAGTGGTGAGCTCCTCGCGCCGGTCGAGGAGCACGCTCGCCAGCGTCAGCGCCAGCCCGATTACCGCGACAAAAACTCCAATAATTTCAAGCGCGTAAGTAATCGCAAAGGTCTGGTGAAAAATACGCAGGATCTCGCCGCGCAAGTGGGTGTTGGTGAAAATGGAGAGTCCGGGATAAGCCTGCATTAACTCTGCTCGCAATGAATCTGGGTTGATGCCCGGTTTCACGAAGAGGGACACGTTGGTCACGGCGTCGTCTTGAAACCACGCGCGGAGGTGCCGGGCGTCGACGAGCACCGAGCCGCGTTCGTTTCCGTAATCCGCAAAGATCCCCACGACGTTGACCGCACGCGGCCCGCTCGGGGTGGGCAGAGTCAAGGCCGCCCCGACGCCGATCTGGAAACGTTCGGAAAAACTTTCACTGATGAGCGCGAGCGCGGCGTTGCGGGAGGCATCAAGGAGCGCGAGGTCGCGAGGCGCGTGGACCCAGGAAGGCGGGCTTTTTTTAAGGAAGAAATGGAGGTCGGTACCAGCGAGTAGCGTGGACCCTCCCGCGAAGGCGATCGGATGCGCCACGAGCGTTGTGCCGGCCGCCACGGCAGGATGAGTGGTTAAGGCCGTGGCGGTGGTGGCGGTGATCCGATTTTGGGAGGAAGCGCTCTGCGCACCCGCGCTCGCAAGATAAAGATCCGCTTGGAGCGTCCGCTCCACCCACCCTTGAATGGTCTCCTCAAAACTCGCGACCAAGATAGCCATCCCCCCGGTCATCGCGATGGCGCACAGGAGCGCGGCAATCGCGAGGCGGTGGCGCCCTGAGGGTGCACGCAAATGACCAAGCGCCACCCGCCACGCGGCTTGGCGGCGGCCGAGCCCCTTCGCCGCTCGCGTGATCAGCGGCAGTAAAAATGCGCAAATAATTCCTCCGCCAAACAACCCGAGAAAGGCAGCCGCGTAACCCGCGAGTGGAAAGCGGCCGCCGCCCGCGAGACGAAGTGGCGGAAGTTGGACGAGCACCGCCGCCAACCCAAGGCACCCGCTGCCGAGGGCCGCGCTCCCCAGCCAAGGATTCCCCGACGCAGGCGCGCGGCTCCGTTGCAGGATTTGCGCGGGCAAGGTGCGCGCGGCTTCTCTCGCCGGCCACCATCCTGCGAGTAACGCCGCGCCTAAACCCAACCCGAGACCGAGCGCACTTTCACCCAACGTGAGTTGAGCGGACGCGACGGACGTGCTGTAGTAGAGCGCGTTCACGGTCTGGCCGACCGCCCGGACGCAGATTTGCGCCCCCGCCCAGCCAAGCAGCAGCCCGAGCGCGCCCCCGACGAGGCCGAGCACGGCGGACTCCGCCAACCATACTCGGCGCAACGTGATTTCTTCCACTCCGAGTGAGCGCAGAATGGCCATCTCGGGTCGTCGCCGGACGACCGCTCCGTCGAGCGCTTGAAAAATCAAGTAAAGCCCGACCAGTAACGCGAGGAGCGAGAGCACCGTTAGATTGAGGCGAAACGCGCGCGTCATGGTCGCAGCGGTTTCTCGTCTTGCGCCTGGTGCCGTCACCGCCCAACGACCACCCGCGTCGCCCAGTCGATTGAGCAACGCCCCCAACTCGGTGCGGACCGCATCGGCGCGCGGGCCAGGCTCGACGATGAACTCCACTCGATCAACGCGGTCGTTTTTCCCTACGAGCGCCTGCAACTGCCCGAGGTCGATCACGAACAGGTTGGCTGGTACGCGGGGCGCTGCCGGAGTCGTCGGAATTACCCCAGCGACGGTCAACGTCAGAATCCGCTCGTCGAGCACGAGGGAGATTGCTCGCGGCGGCGACGGCGCGAATGCTGCGCTGATCCACAGCTGCGGCCCCGCGGCATAAGCCCGCCAGAACGCCTCGTTCACATCGGCATCCGCCGCACTCGGCGGGCTGGCGGGCGGCACCATGAAGGACTGGTCGGGCGTGCGGGCGAGGTTGGCCAACGCGAGCAAATCGACTCCGAGCAGCGTGTAGGTCGGGCGCCCAAAGCGGTCATCGGCACCCGGCGTCGGTGGCGCGGAGGCGGTGGCTTCAACTACCGGGATGAGGTGCACCGGGAGCGCCCCGAGCTCCCTGCGAAGTTCGGGGAGGATCGTCGCCGGTAACGTTCCCGCGGGCGCTTGAATAATCCAGTCACTCTGGCCGGTCAGCGTTTCTGTAAAGTGCGTGAAACTCGCCACGGCCGCCTGATTGGCCAGCCGGATCGAAATGAAGACGCCCACGCCTAGCGCCAGGATCAGCACGAGGAGCGCGCTCTGACCGGGCGTCAGTCGCCAATGCCGCCAAGCGAAACGCCGCAGCAAGAGTAGTTCAACCGCGCCCATGTTTCAGGTTTCGTTCACGATCCGTCCGTCGCGGAGATGCAGACGTCGGTGGCAGATGGCCGCAGCTTCCTCGCTGTGCGTCACCAAGACCAACGCTGCACCCGTTTCATCAGTCAGAGTCCGGAGCAGCGCCAGAATGTTGGCCCCATGCCCGGAATCGAGGTTTCCGGTCGGCTCATCCGCGAGCACGAGCGCGGGTTGGTGAATGAGCGCGCGGGCGATCGCGATGCGTTGTTGCTCGCCACCCGAGAGTTGCGCGGGCAACGCATCGGCACGTTCCCCCAGTTCCACTCGCGCAAGAGCGGCCGCCACCCGGACTGTCCGCTCGGCGACGGGAACGTGGAGAAGCTGCAGGGGGAGTTCGATGTTCTCGGCCGCCGTCAGGGTCGGTAGCAGATGGAAAAATTGAAAGACCGTGCCGACCCGGCGACGTCGCAATCGCGCGAGCGCTTCGCTCGAAAGTTGATCGATGCGCTCACCGTGCAGCGTGATCATACCCGTATCGGGCCGGTCCACCCCACCCAGACAGTTCAGCAGGGTCGTCTTGCCGCTGCCCGATGGCCCCGTCAGCGCCAGCCGCCTGCCCGCTCCCAGCGTGAAGGAAATCTCTGCGAGCACCCGGCGCGATCCGTAGTCCTTACAGAGCGACAAGACCGCGAGCACCGGATCGGTGGCGGTCGCTAGGTGGGACGGATTCAGGGTGGGCGCGGACATCGGCCCGGAAAGAATGCATCTTTTCACAAATGCCAAATGCTCTCCCCGAAGATCGGGCGTTCTCCTCGCATCTCCGTCCACGCTTGCCCGCCACCCCGCGCTTCTTCGCGGCGGGTTAAAAGAGCCCTCGCGCCACCACCCCAACCGCCGTGATGGGGCCGCTGTCCTCCAGCCCGTCGAGCGCGCGCTGGGCTTTCTTCATGATGAGCTGAGCGTCGCGCAGCAGGCCGTCGTCTTGCAATAATTTACCCAGCGTGCCCTCGCCGCGGGAAATTTTGTCGGAGACCGCTCGAAAATTCGCGATCGTCGACTTGAAGTCCTCCCCCGCTTTCTGGTCGAAGACCAACGCCCCGAGCGCGCCCTGCCCCATTTTAACTTGATCGATGATCGCCTGCGCATTCGCGATGAAGCTCTTCGCCTCGCCCGCACCTCGGCGTATTTCCCCGAGCGTGCCGATCATCTCGTCGTACAACTTCGGGTCGTTGATCAGCTTCCCGAGCGTGCCTTCGCCTCGGTTGAGCTTATCGGTCACTTGCTGCAGGTTCGTCGTCGTCCGCGCCAAACTTGCGCGATTTTCTGTCACCAACAGATCGATTTTTTGAATGATGCCGACCGATCCTTTCCCATCACCGGCGAGCGAGCCGGTCAGCGTGACCAGAGCGTGGTCCAACTTATTCCCGAGCGCGGCAAGATCGGTCATGATCGTGTTGAGATCGGGCGTTATTTGGGTCCGAATTTCCGCACCCGCCGGCAGCGGAGGTGCGCCCGCACTGCCGAGATCGATGCCAATGTAATTAGTGCCAATCAGCCCCGCCATCACGATCGAAGCGGTCGCATCGCGTTTAATTTCAATCGTCCGATCAATATGCAACACGGCCTCGGCCCGTCGGCCGGCCAGGCGAGTTTCCTCCACTGAACCGATGACGACGCCCGCCATGCGGACTTCATCACCCTTCTTCAGCTCGCGCAGGCTCTCAAAACCAGCAACCAGACGGTAGCCTTTATCGCGGAAAACTTTCCCGCCATTCAAGGTTTGAAAGGTGACCCAGGTCAGCGCGAGGCCGAGCAGGAAAAAGAGCCCGACCCGGGCGGTTTGTGATACGTGGTTCATGCTTCAGGTCTCCAGTTGCTTAAATCGGGGATGCTGTAAATTGATTTTAGGATTCATAAAATCCGCGACGCGGGGATCCTGCGGCGACCGCAGAGCCATCGCCGGCCCGAGCATTGCCAACGTGCCTCCCATGAGGATCCCAACGCGGTCAGCAATCCCGAGCGCCAACTCGCGATCGTGGGAAACAATCACCGTGGTTACGTGGTACTCCTCCCGCAGTGTCGCAATGATTTCGCTGATGGTCGCGGCCATCACCGGGTCGAGTTCGCTCGTCGGTTCGTCGTACAGCATCAGCGACGGCTCCATCACGAGGGCCCGGGCGATCGCCACGCGCTTTTTCATGCCGCCGGATAGTTCCGAAGGGAATTTATCCACGGCGTTTTCAAGCGAAAGAATTTGCAGAGTACGCATCACCTTTTCGCGGATCCCCGCTTCATTAAACAAACGATGCTCTCTCGGGTAGAGCGCGAGGTTATCGTAAACACTGAGCGAGTTGAAAAGTGCCCCCGATTGAAAAACCAGTGCCATGCGCACCCGTTCACGCGTCGTCGCCGCGGCCGCGTCGTGCCCGTCCAACGCCACCCGCCCGGCGGTGGGCAACTCGAGCCCAACCATGTGTTTCAACAGGACACTCTTGCCTGAGCCACTCGGGCCCATCAGGACAAAAATCTCTCCCGGCGCGACGGAGAACGTGACGTCTTTCAGGACGGCGGTCGCACCAAAATTCTTCGACAGGTGTTCAACCGAGACGTGCACCGCGGTCGTCTTCGGCGTGGTCGCGGGCGTCAGCTGGTTCCGCTGCTCGGCGATTTGTGAACAGGTCATGACGAGACGAGCATGAGTACCTGCGTGACAAAGTAATCGAGCACGAGGATCAGGATGAGCGAAACGACGACCGCGCGGGTGACGGCGGCGCCGATCTCGCGCGGACCCCCGCGGGTATTGAGGCCGATGTTGCAACAGACCAAAACCACCGCAAAGCCAAAGAGCTCGGCCTTGATGAGTCCGTTGAGGACGTCGCTAAAATGCGTGTAGCGCCGAAGGACGGCGAAGTAAGCCTCCGGCTCGATGCTGATAATTTCAGTGAGATCCGCGACGATCGCGCCCCCAAACCAGCCGACGAGATCGCCGATGATGGTCAGGACCGGCATCATCACCAACGTGGCCGCGAGCCTCGGCATCACGAGAATCCGGGCGGGTGAAATGTTCATCGTCTCGAGCGCGTCGATCTCTTGGTAAACTTTCATCGAAGCGAGCTCAGCGGTGATCGCGGAGCCGACCCGACCCGCCACGAGGATGGCCACCATCACCGGCCCGAGCTCACGCGCCATCGAAAGACCAACGAGTGATCCAATAAACTGTTGGGTGCCGAAATTCTGCATCGAGTAACCGGCCTGCAAGGCCAGCACGCTCCCGATGAAAAAACTTAAGATCGCGACGATCGGCATCGTGGTGTAGCCGATCAGATAGCACTGATCGATGAACCGGTGGAACTGGCGCGGTAAACTCCCGCTATGCGAAACGACGCGCACGAGAAGGAGCCAGGTACTGCCAAAGCCATCGAGGAAAGCGGTGAGTGGTTTCATGTCAGGAGGCGGGCTGGGCTGACACGTCCGCACCGTGTCGGGAAAAATCGAACCAAAATGCGCGCCAACCCGCGTGGGCGGTCCGTTGAAAACCAAATAGCCCGCGGCCAATCGCAACGCGCTTCGCCCCGTCGGCTTGAACGACGCTGACGAGGGGCCCGAGGGGCCGATTGCTCTTGGCCGCGGTCGGGCGTTTTTCCCACGTGACTAAATCCCATAACAACGAGGTGCGAGAATTTCCCGGCGCGGATTGGTCGTGACGGGCGAGCGCCAGCAAGGGGGACCACGCGAGGCGCACGTTTTCGTTACCGGGAAAGAAGACTTCCAGCGGGCTGAAGAGTTGCCACTGGCGCCGCCCGGCCCCGTCGCCCCACGCGCTGAACAAGGGCCAGACATGGGTGAGTCGCGCCACCGCGGAATCAGCGCGGTCGGCGAGGTGTTGCTCCTCATTCCAGTATAAAAAATAAAGCAATTGCGTGCGCCTGCGTTCAAGGTCCGCTTCGTTCCACTGGGCGTAGCGCAGAAACGGCCAGGCGTACCATTCTTGGCGGGATCCGCGCACCACCGACTGGGTGTAAAATGGGGCCCACCGATTCACGCGCCGGCCTTCTCCATGGCCTTGCACAAATAAGGGCCAAAGATAACGCCGTTCGGAATAAACGGCCGGCGACGTGCGCTCCGTATATCCGAAAAAAGGCCAGGCATAATCCTCGCTCACGTAGCCTGGCCCGCTGCTGCGAGCGTAAAAGGGCAAAGCTCCGATTTCACGACGGGCCGGCGTGCCCGCCACCGCGGTCGACCCCGCCTCGACAGTGTGGTTATAGCCCAGCGGCCAAAGGTAGGTCTCGGCCCGGCTTTCCCCTGGGCGCTCGAACAACGTGTAGAGAGGCCAAATTCCCCAACCCCGCGCCGCACCCCGCGTCACTCGCAAAAATGGCCAAGGGGCCGCGGTGGTGATGGCCCCACGTCGCTCGCTTTCGACCACGAGTGGAAAACCCACCCACGACAGCCGCTCAAAGCCAAGCGTTTGGCGGATCGTTCCAGCCAGAGGGAAGATCCCGCCATAATTCCTTCCCGAATCAGTACTCTCTCGGAAAAACCAAAAAGGAAAAACGTCCCATCGCCGGTCCGTTCGTTCGCTCCGCCCGATCGCGGCGTCGCCGGTGCGTGGCCCGCTGTGTCGGATCAATTCAAAAAGGCTCCAGCGATAGCTCCGCGCATCTTCAGAATAACTAAATATCGGATACAAGAAATGCCCCGACCAAGCCCCACCCGCGTCGGCGTGCGCTTCAATCCAAAATGGTCGAAAACCCCGCACCATGCCCCCCTCAGGCGCAATGCCCGTCTTCTTGAAAAGCAAGGGACCCATGGCCGACCACTCCGCCGACTGTTTGTCTGCAGCGATTAAAGTGACGCTCGCGGGCTCACTATTTTCTGCCGGAGCCGGCGTGGCCGCCCAGGCCGCGGCCCTTCCGGCCAAAAGGCCGGTCAGAATAAGGCGGTAGCAGGCGTTCATCGTGATTTTAAAGGCGTCCCTGCACTCGCTGGCACTGCGGGCGCCGTTAGCGCGTGCCCGCGGGCAGAAGACGAAAGGAAGATCGTAGAGTGCGGATCCATCGCTTGCAAATTTTATGTACGGCCCACCAGAAAAGGTGCGGCGCGGGAAGTTCCCCTCTTTCTCAGGCGGCCCCGCCACCCCTACCTTCCCCGCGATTGGGCCGGGCCCGCGCTCCCCCGACCACTTCGACGACGGATGCTGCGAACCCAATCGCGACCCGCCGCTCGGGCCCTTGACGACTCGCTCCGCACCGTCCCCGGACCTCGCCGCATAAGCACTCAATTAGCGGATGTTTCGCCAGGTTTCCGTGGTCGCTGCGAGCGTGCGCGCGCGGAACCGTTTAGTTAGCGCCGGTGGAACTTCGCCCCGAGACTTCGCCCACCCCGGTGGTTTTCCCGTTGAAGTGATCGCCCCACCGCCGTCTGCTTTTCTTTTAATTCATGAGAAACGTATTTTATCGAAGGGCCCCTGCGCAGACCATCGGGAGGACGGCGGTATGCGCATGAGCGGTGGTCGGGCTCGCGGTATTTCTTTGGTGACGCCGAAGGGGGACTTGACGCGACCGGCCACCGACGGGATGCGCCAAGCGGTTTTCTCAAGTCTGGGTCCACGGGTGGTCGGGGCGCAGTTTCTCGATCTTTTCGCCGGGAGCGGGGCCTACGGGCTGGAGGCTCTCAGTCGAGGAGCCGCCGGCGGTACTTTTGTCGAATTTAATGCCAAAGCAGTCGCGTGCATTCGCCAGAACATCCTCGCCGTCTGTAAGAGTATGGGTGTTCCGCCCACCCTGTTGGAAGTCTTGCCCGCCGATGCGCGGCAGGTGCCGCTGGGCAAAACCCTCACCCCCGATCTTGTTTTTATCGATCCGCCTTACGAGGTGATTCCTGAGATCGCACCGGGGTTATTTGCGCGGCTTTTGGAGAAGTTGATAGCGAAACCCGATGCCCTCGTCGTCTTCGAATTACCGGGCGAGCTAGCGTTGCAGCCAGAGGGGTGGACCTTGTTGAAGCGTCTCGGCAAGGGCGCGCGGCAGCCCACGGCGGCATTTTTTATGCGGACGAGCTGAGTCCTCGCCTCCGCGCGGGGGGCTCCCAGCCTAGGGTGCCCAGCGTGCGCCCGAGGGCTACATCAGGCCGAGTTGCGTTCGCATGATCGCGAGGCCCGCGGTGACCGCGGTCTCGGTCCGCAGCACGCGCGTCCCCATATGCACCAGTTGGAAGCCGTGCGCTCGAAACTGCTCCCGTTCGTTCGTTGACCAGCCGCGCTCCCCGCCAATGGCGAGTGCCACCTGGGTCGCCGCGGCCCGGGGCGCGCCCAAGGACTCGGTGGCCTCATAGTTATCTAACGCGAGCCGCCGGCCACCCATTGCAAGCGTCGCCAGCACGGTCGTGAGGGACTGATCGTAAGTCACCTCCGGTAAACCTGTGACGAAGGCTTGTTCGGCCCCGGCGATAAGGTGGCGGCGCCATTCTCCGCTGTGCCATAAACTGCTTTGCGCGTAACTGCGCTCGGATTTTTCCAGGCGGACAAAGTGGATCGCGGCGGCTCCCAGCGTCGTCGCATCACGCAAGATATCTCGCGCGGTTTGCGGTCGCGGTAAACCGATGATGAGCGTGATGGGGCTGTGCGGGAGAGCTGGCACCAGCGGAGTAAATGCGAAAGTAACCGCTTCCGGGCCGAGGGCGAGGAGCGCCGCTTGACCCCGGGGGCCATTGATCACTCCTGCATCGAAGGGGGCGCCCACTGGCCGCCGGAGCACGTCGAGAATATGACGGACGCGCCGATCACTGCAGGCCAGCGGATAATGTAATTCAGAGGCTTCAAAGAGAACGAGATTCACTGGAGAATTTCTAAGATTGGGGTTTGCGCAAGCGATGTCGCTTTGTAATTTCCTGAATTTATGAGTACCCCCGCCCTGCTCTTTAGCTCAAATCGGATTTTCAAATCTGCCTCTAAACGCGACCTCGGCGTACTCCTTGCGGTCGCTTGGGTCGTGCCATTCGCGGTGCATCTCGCCCCGTGGGCCGGCCCCCTGCCTTTGGGCGCTCATTTGCTACCCATGTTTTGGACGACCCTCGTGGCCGCGTATTTCTTCGGGCCGCGCGTGGGCGCCTTGACGGGCGTTTTTGCCCCGGCCATCAATCTTCTCGTGACGGGCTTGCCGGCGTGGAAATTTCTCGGTGGGCTCAGTTTCGAGTTGGTCGGTTTTGCTCTCTTGGTCGCTTGGTTAATGCCTCGCTTCCCGCAGGCCTTCTGGGTCGCGCCGTTAGCTTTCACCGCGATGGCCTTCCTCGCGGCGGGATTGCCTGCGCTCGTCTCGGTCGACGTGGCGATCAGACCGGCTTTAGCCTCTTGGCTAAGTTCGATGGCCGCGGCGACGGCCGGCCTAGGCGTTTTAACTGTGATCAACGCCGTCCTGATCGGATTTTACCCGAAGATCCGCTAGGTTTATTTTTATGACCCCGCTTTCTTTTGTTTCAATTATAACCCGCCTCGCTCGTTGGAAATTCCCCGACGGGATCGATGGCGTGGTGGGTATCGCCGCAGGCGGCGTGGTGCCCGCGGCCTTGGTCGCACGGCAACTCTGCCTGGAGTTAAAAATCATCACTCTAAATTATCGCGATGAGGCGAACCAGACGCGATTCATCGCCCCAAAACTTCTTTCGGAGGTACCTGATCTTGGTGTGTGGCGCCGGGTACTCCTCGTTGATGATGTCTATGTGAGCGGGCAAAGCTGGAACGTCGCGCGGGCGCAGTTGCCCCGCAGCGTCGAAGTTTTGCCGTTTGTGCTGAAGGGAAATGTCGATTTTGCGCTGATCCGCGAGGTCGAAGGTTGCGTGCATTGGCCTTGGCAAGCGAATTGAGGCTACCCTCTTAACTTGTTCCCGGCGCTTTTGTTGAGGTCGTCGCGTTCCGCCTGAAGGCGCGGCGGTCCTTCCAGTAACTGTGCTGCCTTAAAATACAGTGCTCGGCAGAAGCCTCGCAAGGCTTTGTCTAGCAGTGATGGCAACCAGCTGACCCAATCACGCCGACTGAGCAGGCTGGACGATGGCATGCCAGAGACAAAGTCCTCTCTTAATCTCGCGCCGGTGCAGGTGAGGGCCGCGCAGGCGAGGAACCCGCGCGCTAAGAGCGGGAACTCACCGCGCATCATCACCGGCCGCAGGCGCCGGTGGCGGGCGACCGCGGTTGGCAAATTGCGGAGCGCGAGGGCCGCTGGTTGGCGTGATTTTGTGGTCTGCAGCAGCCGAAGCGCCTGAATGCGCGGGAGGCGTGGCTTGCAGAGGATCCGCGCACGCGGGCCGAGCGGCACAAACTGGTGGTGCAACCGGCCCGTTTCTGCCTTCTAAAAACCCAATCTCGCCAGTCGCGTGCTCGGCCGTGCGATACCTGCCGGAGTGGTGGCAACAAAAAGTACCGCTACACTTCGCTGCTCGCGGAGAGCTTCGTCGATCCCGAGCGCTTCAGTGGCGCCTACGACCAGCCCGCCGGCCGGCACGAAGCAGGCGCCACCGCGGGCCATCCCCGCGCGGGTGCCGACGACGACACCGGCCCGGCGCCAGCCTGAAAACCCTCTGGCTCAAAGCGCGGCGGCCAGACGCTGCGCTCCTGCTCCGCGCCCCCCCCTCGCCACCTGCCGCCGGAGTGCCGTGCGCTCCAGCCGCTCCCGCCGATGGGCGTTTTGCCGGTTAAACTCGCGCAAGCCGAATCGCTCTACGCAGCGTTTGGCGACGTGCCCGATCCGCGCACGAGCAACGCCCACCACCGCCGCGCCACCCTGCTGTCGATCGCCGGCCTCCCATTTTGATGGGCCGCCCACGCCCGGCCGACTTCGTTCGGCTGGCCCAGCAGTTCAGCGCCCGTCAACCCGACGCGTTCCGCGCCGATCAACCCCCGGCAAAAAAGCGCTCGTCGCCCTCCGGCGGTGACGCGTTCTCCCCGCTCCTCGGCCGGGTCAATCCACCCACCCTCGCCGGCCGTCCTCAACGAGTGGTTTCAGGCCCGGTATGGCCAACGGCCCTCCGCGCTCGCCCTCGACAGCAAAGCGGTCACCGACCGGCTCGCTCAATGCGTCCGTCTCGTCCTCCCAGAGATCAGCACCACGCTCGCCCTCGCTCCCGTACGTATCGCTCCCGTGCTCGCCGTCGCCCTTGTTCCTGCGACTGCGGAGCAATGCGCCGAGCGCTCCCGTACGTATCGCTCCCGTGCTCGCCGTCGCCCCCCCCCGCAGTGTCCGCTGCCCGTGCGCTTTTCACCGCCACGGACCTCGCCGCCACCGTCGTCAGCCTCGACGCCCGGCCACGCCAATTACGCGATCGCCCGCACCATCGTTTCTGCCGGTGGCGAGTAGCTGATCCCAATCGCTATTGAAATTTGGACTCCAACCGACCGGCAGGATACCCGTGCCACCTCGGAATCCAAAGGCTATGAATCAACCGCCATCGGTAAAATCCAACTTCAAGGGAAGGCCCCCGCCGGGCGGGATGCGGCCCCGCGCTCGCTCTGGGCCTCAGCCTCCTTTTTACGCAGATGACTGCGGCGGCGCAGGCCATCGCGCGCGGGGAGCGCTCGAAATTGCCCTTGACCCTCCTTTCATTTGTTTCATCGAATTAACCTGAAATTCTCATTACGAGAAACCGCTCATGCTGATAACCGAGATCGCCCGCAAGGCCCAAGTCTCCCCAGCCACTGTCTCGCGCGCCATCAACCAGCCGCAGATCGTCGCTCCGGGCAGCTTGGCGCGCATTCGCGCCGTGATGGATCAGCACAACTACGTCCCGGCTCCCATCAACCATCGCCGCGGTCCGAAGCCCCGCCTCAGCGACCAACGCCGCATCGGCGTTTGGTTCGTCGGCGCCAAACGAAACTCTCCAAGTCTCAACTGGTTTCAAGACCAACTGCTCCAAGCCCAGTCCAACTCTGCCCGCTATCGGGTCGATCTTCGCCTCCTGTTTTCCAATACGGCTGATGATTTACCCGCTGGCATCGCCCAAGAAAAACTCGATGGGCTCATCATTCAAGGCATGGAGCCTTCGCCCGCCTGCCTCGCCAAACTCCGCAGTCTGCCGAACGTGTGGTTTATGACGCGACGTTCCAGCACGTATCCCGGCGATTTTGTGGAGCCCAATAACGAGGAAAACGGCCGGCTCGCCGCCGACCACCTTCTCGCCAAGGGCCACAAGATCGTCGCTGTCATCAGCCCCGATCCAGAGTACAGCGCCGTCCACCGCCGCGTTAAGGCCTTCCTCGCCCGTGCCACCGAAATCGGCCTGACCCCGCACTCGCTCCTCGGGAAATCCAACCCGGGCGTGAGCTACCTCGAGATCGCCCCCACCCACAACGAAAGCGCCACCTTGGTTAGCGCTCTCCTCAAAACCACCCCTCGCGCCACGGGTCTTTATATTCCCGTCGATCACTTTTGCGGCTCATTTTTCCGCGCACTCCGCGAGGCCGGCCTCAAACCAGAACGCGATTTCGACGCTATCCTCGGCAACTACAACCCCATCATTTACCAAAACCTCGACTATCAACCCGCGGTCATCGATATTAACCTCTCCACCCTCGTCCGCCAAGTCGTTGATCACCTGTTCTGGAGAATCGAAAATCCCCTCGCCCCCGGTCGTATCGGTATCACCATTTCACCTTCTATCTTACCGCCTCGCACCAACGGCCAAAACCTCAGCTAACTCTCTTTTTCTCACTATTTTTTGTTAAGCAAAGACACCCAAACAAAATGAAACCCGTCATGATCAATCCAGTCCACACCACTAGGAAAATCCTAGTGACCACGCTGGCGGCCGTCATCACCGCGTCGTTTGCCTCCGCGCAAACGTCCGATGCTGCTGCCCTCCGCCGCCTCCAAGAAGAAAACGCCACACTGCGCAAACAACTCGCCGAAATCCAAGGCAAGAGCGCAGGTCCCACCAGCGCAGCCGCCTCGGCCCCAGCCTCCGTCGCCAGCCCCAGACCTGCCGCCGCCCAACCGCTCGGTACCGATGAGGGCGTCGCCGCCCTCACGCCTTTCGAGGTCAAATCAGACCGCGATTACGGCTACCTAAAAACCAACGCCGCTACCGCGACTAAAATCGGCATGCAGATTCAGCAGGTGCCGCTAAATATCTCGGTGATCTCCCGCGAGTTCCTCGACGACACCAACGCCAAGTCGCTGATGGATCTCTTCCGATACACTGCCGCCGCCTCAGGCGATACCCGTTTCGCGATGCGCGTACCCTCCAACGAAGCCACCCCGCAGGGCACCTTCACGATGCGCGGTTTCTCCGTCAATACTTTGATGCGCGACGGTATCTTCCGCTACACCGCCTACAGCCTCGATAACACGGACCGCGTTGAGGTCGTCAAAGGCCCCGCCTCCGTGTTCTTCGGACAAGGCTACCCTGGCGGCGTCATCAACTACATCACCAAGCGCGCTTCGTTCACGCCGGTCCCCACCGCCTTCTCTTACGCGATCGACAGCAACGGCGGCGACAAGATCAAGTACGACCACAACGTCGTATTGTCCAAAACCACGGCCTTCCGTGTCGTCGGCGGCTACGAGGACACCACCGGCGAGCGGCGCTTCGAATTCAAGAAAGGCTTCAACGTTACCCCTTCGATTTCGGTCGTTCCCTTCCAGAGCGGTAAAGTTCGCGTCAACGTTGACTTCGAGTACCTCAAGGAGCGCTTCAACTACAACGACTACGACTGGATCTATAGCGATTTCTCCGGCTGGCAGAGCGCCGCCCGGACCGGTCAATATAACACCTCCACCGCGACCCTCTCCAATTCAGTGGTCGGCGCTGGTGGCGTCGCCGTCGTGCAGGCCACCACCACCCCCACGGTCGCCTACGCCACCTACATAAATAACAAACGTATCGCGACGGGCGATCTGACCCTCCCCGCCTATACCAAGATCAAGCGCGGCGGCTACTACATCGACAAAAATAACCAGACCATCTTCGACGAGGCGTTTAACTACACCAGCCGCGGCTCGTGGAGCGATAACGAGGTCAAGGTCATGACCGCTGCCGTCGATTTCTCTCCCGTCGATTGGCTCAGCGGCCGTGCTGCCTGGGTTCGCGACGTCTCCAACTTCAATAACTCGGGCAATAGCGCCATCACCACGCCTTACGCTGATGGCGTTCACTGGAACGTTGGCCTCAGCGGCGGCGGCTCCGGCTACTACCGCGAAACCAAGACGGCCCTCGTCGACTTGGTCTTCAAGAAAGACTTCTGGGGTATCAAAAATAAAGTCCTCCTCGGCGGCCAAAAATCCGACTGGCGCCAGCTCTACATGGGCAAAGCCGGGGCCAGCGACGTCAACCTAGCATTCTTGCCCGGCGCCACCAACCTTACCGCGAACCCCGACTACGCGGTTAACCCCAAGGTCTATGGCTTCGGCGGTGTCCCCGTAAATCAAGTCATCAAACAGCGCGACGGCTCCATCAAACCCGTCCGCCAGATCTACACGAACTGGGATCCGGGCGCCGAGGTCAGCCCCGACATCAGCGTCTACTGGCAGGACGACCGCAACGCCCTCGACGGCTATCGCCCCACGAACCAAAGCCGCTACGTGAACTATCAGGGTTCATTTTTCAAGGATCGCCTCACCGTTCTCGCGGGCTACCGCGAGGAAAAGCGCTGGGAACGCTGGCAAGATCAATCCAACAACTTCCCTTGGTACGTCTACACCGCAGATATGATCAGCAATCCCTCCGCTTACCCAGAAGACGTCTGGGGTAATTCCAAATCCTACCAAGCCACCATCCCGCTCGACCAAAAGGGTCGCTCGTCCATGGCCGGCGCGTCCTTCGCCCTTACCAAGTCGATCAACCTGTACGCCTCGGCTTCCAAGTTGTTCAAATTTAACTCAGGTAATGTCGGCGGCTTTTTCCCTGGGCCCGGCACCGGCGACGAACTCGGCGTTTACCAGAGCGCTCTCGATTACGGTTACCAAGGCCTAGACGCTGCTAACAAACCGATCCTCCAGCCTGGATCGTTTGTCTACCAAGGCCAAAAAATCACCTCCGTATCCCAAGCCAAGCAGGTCATGCAGGGGCGGGGCGCTTATGCCCAAATCCAAAACGAAGCTGGCTCTAATATCGAATTCGGCGCCAAGCTCTCCACGCCTGATAACAAGATCGTCGGCACGATCTCGTTCTTCCGCGGCGAACGCTCCAATCAGAAGCTCGACGACGGCGCCAAGCAGTCGAACCTCGAGGAGCCGTTTAACTTCAGCACCGTTCTGTTCGCCCCCGGTAGCTACGGCTATAATACCCGTAACTTCCGCTGGCGCACCACCGACCTGAAGAACCGGATCGAGGGCACCGAAGCTGAAATCGTCTGGACTCCCCGCCGTAACTTGCAGGCCGTCATCAACGGTTCTTGGCTCTATACCGCCAAAACGGTGTATGACAAGACCCGCGCCCAACCTGGTTCTGCCGCTTACAATGCCTCCACCGTCGCGGCCAAAACCGCCTCCGACATCTACTACACCGCCCGTCTCGAAAACGTCCCGGAATTTCGCTTCAATGCCTTCGGTAAGTACACGCTCACCGAAGACGTCATTGGCGGATTCGGCCGCGGCGTCTCCTTCGGCGGCGGTATGCGGTTCTCTTCCCGCACCGTCATTTCTCGGAGCGTGGATTGGAATCCTCTCGCCGGCGGCTATCAGGGCGGCGACTACGTCGTCTTCGATGCCACCATCGGCTATCCGCTGGAAGTCCTGGGATATCGTCTCAATTGCTCCCTCGGCGTCTATAACGTCACGGATGAGAAGTACTCCGAAGGTTCCTACGTACAGTCCCCCCCACGGAACTGGTTGTTGACCACTTCAGTTAAATTCTAAGCACGTCACCGACCTTAGGTGACCTCATGGGCGGAGACGAAAGTCTCCGCCCATTTTTTTTAAATTCCCGAAGCCCGATCATCCAGAAGATGCAAACTTTGATTTCTCAAGTAGCCGCGAGCACCAGCGAGTGGATGGATCACGAGTGGATGGATCATCGCTCGCGATCAGTCCCATCTGCGGGAAAATCCAGTCTTCAAGCGCCGGCGGTCTAAGCCCCCTCGCCCGAAGCCCTCTCAACGCGCGCCCCCAGCGCGAGCCTCGCACCTCGTAGCTCGTACCTCTGCTCCCCACCCGTCGCCCCCGCCATCCCCAGCCTCATACTCCTCATCCTCATGCTAGCCCACCGCCACCGCAGATTACTCCCCGGTCTCGCACTCCTCTTCTCTTTCGGCTGTCAAAGTCCCCGCATCCACCGAATCTCTGAAAATACCGTCCTCTTCAAATCCCTCGACTCGTTTTCACAAGAGCTCATCCAAAACGGCCTGGTCAACCACGGCTTCTCCTCCGCGATGGTCTACATGGCCCTCGGTAAACCCAACCTCACCTCCTCCGTCGAAACCCCGCAGGGAACGGTCGAAACCTGGGTTTACAGAAACTACCTCTACACTCAGGATAACGCCTCTAAACTCACCCTTAATCATCCCGGTCTGAAAGCGCAGCCCGGTCCCATGCTCTCATCCAGCGCCCCCGGTGGCCCCTCCCTGACGAGTACCAAGACCAGCCCCCTCCAACCGACTCTCTCCGATATCGGCGACACGCCTCTAGGAAAACTCTATGTCGATTTAATCGCCGACCGCGTCGTTAAAGTTAGGCTTGAACCCTGAACCCCCAGAGCCAGCGGTAAAACTCAAACCCACCTGCGCCGCCGTTCGTCAAAAGTCCACCACGCATCCACTCGACTCACCACGCAGCGAAGATCCTCTTACCAACGCTCCAATGGGTCCATCCACATCGCTAAAGACGCCGCTCACGAGTTGCCATTCGACGGCAACCCACCGAGATTGGTTGTCTCACTATGTCTGGCGATCTCTCCGAGCTCTATCAACAGGTCATTCTCGACCACAACAAGCGCCCACGTAACCGCGGCAAACTCCCCACGGCCAACCGCATCGCCCATGGCGATAACCCTACGTGCGGCGACCAATGCAGCGTTTATTTAAGACTCGAGCCGCCTGCTACGCCCCATCAGCCGGAACAGATCAGTGCCATCACCTTTGACGGCTCCGGTTGCGCCATTTCCCAGGCGAGTGCGTCGCTCATGACGACCCTAGCGAAGGGAAAGACCGCCGCGGAATTCGAGTCGATGTTCAAAAACTTCCACGAAATCGTCACGACCGGCCAAGCCCCGGAGGAAATCAGCGATCTCGCCGCGTTTGCCGGCGTCCATACTTTTCCCGCTCGTATTAAGTGCGCAACCCTCGGCTGGCACGCCGCGTTAAACGCCTTGAAGAGCGCTGCAACCAGCACCCTCTCCGAAAGCTTAACCCGCTGATCCCCCCCGCGATGTCTCCTTGGAAAAACATCCGCGCCGACTTTCCCATCCTGCATCAACAGGTACACGGTAAGCCGCTCATCTATCTCGATAACGCCGCCACCGCGCAAAAACCACGGGCCGTAATCGACGCGCTCGTTCACTTTTACGAACGCGACAACAGTAACGTGCACCGTGGGCTCCACGCGCTCTCCATGCGCTCAACCGATGCTTACGAGACCGCGCGCGCACGCCTCGCCAGATTTATCAATGCGGCGGCCACTGAAATCATCTTCACCCGAGGAACCACCGAGGGCATCAACCTCTTGGCACACAGTCTCGGGGCGAAACTCCGCCCGGGAGATGTCATTCTGACAACGGAAATGGAGCACCACTCCAACCTCGTGCCGTGGCAGCAGGTCGCGCGGGCAACTGGCGCCACCATCCGCTATCTCCCCGTCGTCGGCGCCGATGCGGAAGGGGGCCTCGATCTCACGCAGCTTGATCAGCTGCTCACGCCGGCGGTAAAAATCTTCACGTGTACGCATATTTCAAATACACTGGGAGTGATCAATCCCGTTGAGGAACTGTGTCGACGCGCTCGTGCCGTCGGGGCCATCAGTGTAATTGACGCGGCGCAATCGATCGGCCACGGCCCGCTGGACGTTCAGGCCATCGGGGCCGATTTCGTCGTCTTCTCCGGCCATAAGATGTGCGGCCCTACAGGCATTGGCGTCCTCTACGGTCGTCGCGAACAACTGGAATCGCTGGATCCAGACGAAACCGGCGGCGGTATGGTCGCGAACGTTACTTACGAAAGTGCGCGATGGAAACCCGCCCCCGAACGCTTTGAGGCCGGTACCCCCAATATCGCGGGCGCCATTGCCCTCGGCCGCGCCTGTGACTACCTCGACGCTCTCGACCGCGCAGAAATCGCCAAACACGACCAGTCCCTCACCGGCTTCGCTTACGATCAGCTGGCAAAAATTCCGGGTATCCGACTACTTGGACCAACCGGCGCGCGGAGCGGTATGGTCAGCTTCGCCTTTTCCGACGTGCACGCGCACGACATCGTCACGTTTGCGGATGAAGACGGTCTTGCTCTCCGCGGAGGGCATCACTGCAACCAGCCGCTCATGCGCAAACTCGGCCTGACTGGCACGACCCGCGCGAGTTTTTATATCTACAACACCGAAGCCGAAATCGAGGTGCTCGTCACCAGTCTGCGGCGCATCCTCGCCTTCTTCGGGGCGGGTTAAAGCGGATCGAAGCCGATTTCTTTCACGTGGATATCTCATACTCGGCGCGCTCAAGGATTTTCGCAGCCGCCAGACCTCCTTACCCCCAAGCATACCCAACCCCCAGCCTGCTTTGGCAGAACTTGATTTTCTATATACCGTGCCGCTGAACGAAAATCGCCAAGCCTCAAATCCGCGTCGCTGGTAGCGGCCGTCGCCAAGGCCGGGACCGCCGACCTCAGTAAGCGACCTCGAGCCTCACAAAAGGACGTGCAAGTCCACGGCCCCCTAATTTTAATTGAGGAGCCGAGTGCTGGGTATGGGTTGCGGTTAGTTTTTCAATTCTCGGCGGAGTTTCGATGTTGGACTTCGTCCTGTTGCTGGCGAGGGAGTCGCCGGCGCAATTTATGGTCGCTGCCATCCAACCGCTGCAAATCGCTGGGGGTCAGATCCTGGAGCGACGAGTCGATGATTTTAGGTAGCTTCGGGGAAACCATCGCCGAGGACACCCTAAGCGTTCGTTCTGCTTAGCGGTCCAGCGCAGGGCGCCGGCGCCTCGGCCAGCTCTTGGATGTCGTCGTGATCGTTTCCAAAGTTGTCGTCGGATGCCTTGCAGGGCCGCGCGCGGTAAGATCGGTCGCGAGCCGGTTAGGTTGATGCCTCCATCAGCCTGCGATTATAAGCGGCGAGGCGTCACCACACCTTGGATACGAAATGAACGCCCCACGAAACTTCCTGTTCGATGCCATCTGTCGCCGCTTGCTGGCGATTATTTCCTGCGGCAGGTCGTCGATTTTGAGCACTTTTTCAGCCCGGCATTTTTAAAAGGTCGGCCGGCGTGCTTCATTACGGCGAGTTCCCGGCGGTGGGCGGGGGTCGCCGCCGTGAGCGCGACCTAAGCGGGTGCTGCGGCCGGCGACCCGATGCGGATTTCCAAGGGCAGGCTGACGATGGGGGCTTTTGAGTTACGCCACGTAGGGCGGGCTTTGCGCCACGGCGCGCGGCGCCTCATCCGCGACCGGCGAGCAAACGCTTCACTCCTCCTGCCGCGGGGCGCTCTCTCCGCGAGAACGCCACCCAAACCGTCCGCCCGCGGGTCAAGCGCACCGCCGCCTTACGCCTGCTCCGGCCAGACCCCGTGGCAGCGGTACTTTGCCCACAGCGCCGACGTCTGCGCATTTTTACGAAAAGCAATCGCCGCAATCCCCACCACCACTCCGCCCGCTCCCTCAATCAGCTGCGCGGCGGCCCGCGCGGTGGCCCCAGTCTCGATCCATTCATCAACGAGCAAAACCCGCGTGCTCGGCGGCCAAGGCTCAGCGCGCAGTTCCAAGACCTTCTCCGCTCCTGAATAATCACGAAACGACACCCGCTCGTGCTTCACCGGCAATTTACCGCCTTTGCGCACCGGAACGAACCCCACGCCCAGTTTTAAGGCGAGCGCCGTCCCCACCACAAAGCCCAGCGCATCTGTACCCACCACCCGCTCAATCCGCACATCGCGAAACGGCGCGAGTAAATCCTCCACCAACGCCCCAAAGGCCGCTGGCTCTCCAAAAATAGGCGTCACATCGCTCCGCTTATAGTGCAGCTTGCTCCGATCAATCAGGCGCAGATAATCCACGCCTTCCGTTGAGTCGCCCCACGGCCGGCAACGCAACGTCAACTTTTCACCACCACCACTTTCCTCCTCCGCCGCTTCTCGTACCATGCCTGCCCGTCGCAAACTTATCATCGATCAGGATACGCTTGGTCCGGCCACGACTAACCTGCAATCCATCGCCTTACTCATTCAATCTCCGGAGACCGAGGTCCTTGGCATCTGCGTACCCACGGGCGATCACTGGCGCGATCATCAGGTCCGCCATGCCTTGCGTTTTCTCGAAATTATTGGCCGTACCGATATTCCCGTCGTCCCGGGCGCAGAGCAACCTCTCGTCAATACGCCCGCGGCCACCGCGGCGTGGGAAAAACAGCACGGACGCCTCGTTTACAACGGCGCATGGGATCTCGCCCGCCCAGGAAAATGGGCCGACCCACATTTCACGCCTGATCTGCCCGAGGGCAACCCGACAACGGCACCCTCTCCCGAAACCGCCGCCGCCTTCATCGTTCGTCAGGCCCGCGCTCACCCCGGCGAGATCTCGCTGTGGTGCGCAGCCCCTCTCACCGACATCGCCCAGGCCCTCGCCCTCGAACCCCAACTGCCCACCCTCGTCCGCGAGCTCCACTTTATGGGCGGCTCATTCAACCCAACCACGGAGGCGCGCGAGTTCAAACACACTCCACGCCGCGAATTCAATATCCGCTTCGACGCCGAAGCCGCCCGCGCCGTCCTGCGCGCTCCGTGGGCGCGCATCACGTGCTCGCCGATCGACGTCTCACAGCATACACGCTCATCCCCGGAATTATTCACCGCCATCGCCCAAGCCGCCACGCCCCTCTCCCGCTATCTTGATCGCTTCGCGACGCGCCACCGCCCCATGTGGGATGAAGTGGCCGCCGCGACCTGGCTCGATGAATCACTTGTAACGCAAACCGATCACTTCTTCGTCGACGTCAATCTCGACTCCGGTCACGGCTACGGGGACACGCTGAGCTGGGCCGCCGGCCACCAACCTCGCCAAGGCGAGCAGTCCATCCGCGTCCAACAACGCTTGGACGACGCCCGCTTCTACGAGCTATTCCGGCAACTCTCCTCACGCTAGCGTCGCCGAACGCCAAACGGCTGGGCCCGCCTCGCTCGATCCGGCATTCCCGCCTCAACTCATGCCAACTGCGCCGGCTCCGGCGGCGTCACGGCTACGGCTCAAGATGACTCCCTCCAATTACAGACTTGGCACGCGGCCCATTTGCCTCATTCCCACTCTCCGCGCTCGCCTATGCTACCGCTGACTTCCTTCCGCCGCAACCTCGCCGCTATGCTTCTTAGCGCGGCGATCGCGTGCGCCCAGGAGCCGAAAAAAAGTCCGCCTTTACCGGCGGATCTGATCATCACGCACGGCTACATCGTCACCATGAACGATCGCCGCGAAATCATCGCCGACGGCACCATCGTCATCCGCGAGGCCCGGATCGTAGCCGTTGGACCCACCGACATGGCGGCCGCCTATCGCGCACCGCGGACGATCGATGCGCGCGGGGCCATCGTGATGCCGGGCATGATCAACACGCACACCCACGCTTCGATGACGGTGTTCCGGGGCTTGGGGGACGACGTTCCCGACCGCCTGCGCAAACTTATCTTCCCGCTGGAAAAGGCGCTCGTCGATCGGGAACTGGTTTACTGGGGAGGTCTCCACGGCATCGTCGAAATGGCGGAGGGCGGCGTCACCACCTTCGTCGATATGTACTATTTCGAAGATGAGGTCGCTCGGGCCACGCGACAGGTCGGCCTCCGCGGTATCCTCGGGCAAAGTATCCTTGATTTCCCTACACCCGACGCCCCCGCGCCCTACGGCGGTCTGGCCTATGCCAAGACCTTCGCCGCAGCCTACCGCGACGACCCGCTGATCACGCCAGCCCTCGCACCGCACTCGCCTTACTCCCTTGACGAAACGCACCTCCGCCAAGTCGCTAAACTCTCAGCCGAACTCAATCTTCCCGTCCTCATCCATCTCGCCGAAATGCCCGACGAGGTCGCCACCTTGCGCCGGGAACGTAACCAGACACCCGTCGAATATCTTGACTCCGTCGGCCTGCTCAACGCCCGCCTGGTCGCCGCGCACTGCATCTTCGTAACCCCCGCTGATATCGCCCTGCTCAAGGCGCGCGACGTCGGCATCGCCCACAATATGGTCGCCAACATCAAATCGGCCAAGGGGGTGGCGCCGGCCCTCGCGATGTTCAACGAGGGCCTGCGCATCGGCTTGGGCACCGATGGGCCCATGAGCGGCAACACGCTGGATATCATCGGCCAACTCGGCTACGTGGCGAAGGTTCACAAACTCGACCGCCGCGACCGTAATGTCATGCCCGCGCTCGACGTCGTTACGATGGCCACTCGGGGCGGGGCCCGCGCCTTACATCTTGAAGATCGCCTCGGCTCGCTCGAGCCGGGCAAACTCGCCGATATCATTTTCATCGATCGCGAGGCCACCGCACTACAGCCTTTCTACGATGTGTATTCAGCGCTCGTCTACGCCGCCAGCCCTCGCGATGTCATCACCTCGATCGTGCACGGCCGCGTCATCATGGAAAATCGCGTCATCAAAACCGTCGATCGCGCCGAGCTAAAAAGCCGCGTCCGCGGCCTCAGCGAAAAAATCACTACTGCGGTCGCCCGCGGTCTTCCGTAGCCGCGCAACCAAACAGTCTCGGCCACAACTCACTCCCCACCACACCAAACCACCATGCGATTACTACCAACCATCATCCTCGCCGCTGCGCTCCCTGCCCTGCTGGCGGCCCAGAGCAACGCGCCCCGTGCGACCGCCCCGACTCTCCTCGAGGCGTTTACCGTCACCGGTTCCAACCTCCGCGCCGGTGAATCCACTGGCGGGGCCAATCTGCGGGTGGTCACCGCCGCCGAGATCGAACAGGCCGGCACCGGCAGCCTCTTCACCTTCCTGAAAAAAATCCCCGAGGCCGGCGCCAACGGCTTTGGCGAGAATCGCGTGAATACCTCTTCCCCCGGCACCGCCTCAGTCTCTCTCCGCGGCCTCGGTGCGAACGCCACCCTCGTGCTGCTGAACGGCCGCCGCGTCACCGCCGCCCCGTTCGCCCAAGGCGGCAGCGCCGCCTCCCTCGGCACCCTTCAGTTCGTCGATCTCAACATGATACCCGTCGACGCCATCGCTCGCGTTGAGGTCTTAAAAGACGGCGCCTCCGCCATCTACGGCGCCGACGCCGTGGCGGGGGTGGTTAACTTAATCCTAAAGGACAACGTTCAAGGAACCACCGTACGTGGCTTCTACGGGGACTTCCCCGGCGGCATCGCCGCAAATACGGTCAAGGGCAGCGTCTTCACGGGCGCCCGCTCCGGACCGCTGAAGATCTTCGCCCTCGCCAACTTCCTCCATCAAGCTAAAATCCAGTACGGCGAGCTCTCCCCCAAGCTCCTCTTTCTCTCCAACGGCGCCAACCCCGGCACATTCACCGCTCCCATCGGCGCAACCAATCCCATCACTGGGGCGCCCATTCCCGCCGGCACCGCGGCGGCCGCTCGCACTTTCACCGTCGACTCCTCGACCACAGCCTTCCCGCCAGTTTTCAATACGACGGCCGCCACCGCGACACAGAATCGTTTCAATAGCAACGAGGCCCTCACTCCGCAGCCACGCGCCACTCGCTACGGCGTACTCGCCACCGCGAGCTACGAACTCAGCTCCACGCTCACGGTTTACGGCGAAGCCAATTTCCAGAAAAATAACCAGCTCGAATATCTCTCGCCCAGCCCCATCACCAACCTCAATGCCGTGACGCTCCCCGCCAATGCCGTGTTCAACCCGTTCGGCGCGGCCGTCACCAACGATCCCGTGGCCGGCGCCACACTCATCTACCGTTTCACCGAGGCCGGACCGCGCGTGACCGAGACGACCAACGAGTTCAAACGCTTGGTCACGGGTGTCACGGGCAAAGTCGCCACCACCTGGCTCTGGGATGCCTCCTTCCTTTATAACCGCGCCACCGCTCACAACGACTTGCCCTCGGGCTGGCTCTCGCAGGCCGCCGTCAACGCGGCTCTGCGCGATACCAGCAAAGCGACCGCGCTGAATCTTTTCACTAACGGAGCCAAGATCGTAAACAACCCAGCCACCATCGCCGGTCTCGTCACCACCGGCACCCGCGACGCGTTCACCGAGCTCACTAGCCTGAGCGCCAAGGCCACCGGCGCGGTCTACACCCTCGCATCGGGCGATGTGAACCTCGCGGCCGGCGCTGAATGGCGCGAAGAACGCTTCCGCGATCACCGTACCGCGGATCAGCTCCTCAATCAGTCGACTCCCGTTCCCCAGTCCAAGGGCACTCGCCGCGTGCGCTCCGCTTATGCCGAGTTCAACCTGCCCCTTACCGCCCGTACTCAAAAAATCCCCGGCCTTGCCACGCTCGAATTAAATGCCGCGGGCCGCGCCGAACATTACGGCGATGCCGGTTTCAAGAACACCTCGGTGCCGAAGCTCGGTCTCCGCTGGCAGCCCATCGATTCCCAGATGACGTTTCGCACCTCTTGGGCCAAGGGCTATCGCGCTCCCTCGCTCGCAGAGCTCTATCAGCCGCAATCCACGAGTATTGTTTTCAACATCGCCGATCCGCTCCGCGCCGGCAAACCGGGCGCAAACATCAACGATAGCGCGACGGGCCAGCGCCAACTGGTCTCCGGAGGAAATCCACTTCTGCACCCGGAGAAATCCGCGTCATTCACCTACGGCGTACTTTTCCAGCCCGCGGCACTCGCGGGTCTCTCGCTGAGTGTTGATTTCTACAAACTCGACGTCAGCGACCGTATCGGTTCACCCGCGACGCCCGCGATCATTCTTGCCAATCCCACGCTCTTCCCTGGCTTCGTCGATCGCGCCCCACCTACGGCCGGCGATACCACCAACAATCTGCCGGGTGAGCTCCTCCGCATTCGCACGGTCACCGGCAACTACGGAAGCGCGCTCACCAAGGGCGTCGATCTGAGCGCCGAATATCGCGTATCCACAAAACAACTCGGCCGTTTCACGGCTCGCGCCGCGGGCAGCACCGTATTTCACACGATCATCAAGACCCGGCCCGATCTCGCCTCCCTCGAGACGCTGCGCACCTACGAAGTTCCCCATTTCCGCGGCAACGCCAGCCTCACGTGGCATTACCAACAATTCAGCACGGGCGTCTCCGCCGATCACATCGCCGGCTTCGCCGATCTCGCACCCAGTGCTCTCCGCGTGAAGCCCCAGACCATCACGGGCCTGCAAATCAGTTACGACTTGGCCGCAGCGACCAAGGTCACGCTCGGTGCAAATAACGTGTTCAACAAAAACCCACCGCTCACGGCCTCCACGACCGGCTACGCTGAACAAACGAATTTCTTCCTCCCTCGCTTCCTCTATATGGAAGTGACCAAGAAGTTCTAAACTCGCGCAACGGCGCCCACCCCTCGCCCCAAAGTATTCAGACTTTGATTTCAGACCAGCGAGCGGCGGGAGCCCCGCTCGCTCGGGCGCGCCGGCGACGGATAAGTCCAGACTTCGAGGGACGTTAATCCCAGGTGCAGATTAACGGCTGACAAGTTCTAGACTTCGGCTGGAGAGGTGGCACCGGCATCTTGTCCTGGGTGAAAGCCCAAATTTCAACAACGATTGTTTAAAGCAGGCCCGCCGTGAACGAACATTCCCTTTTTGTTCACGGCCAGCCCCGTAAGTGCACCGTGCGCACGACAAAAGTCGGTGTGAACGAACATTTCCTTTTCGTTCACGGCCAGCCCACCAGTCCCCCTTAATCCCATTTCACAGCCGCCCTGATCATCTCCGTCCGGCCCCAAACGCGCGACCAGCCATGGCCACACAAACGACCTTCGGTGAAATTGTTTGGGGCGAGGAGCCCGTCGGACTTAGCCGCATGAACGCGTAGATAGCTCAATAGGCGACTTTTTATGAACTCAAGCTCCCCATGAATTGATACCAGAGGCCTTGATTTCCCAAGTCCAACAGGCTGCTAGCGGTATGAGTTACACCTCGGCTCGGCGCACCGCTCAATCGAGCGGTGCTTTTTCGAAGTCGGTCGGGCGAGCCCAGCCAGCCGTCATTTTCTCCCCCTTCATGTAGCGCTCGTAGAAATTGACATGCGCAAGATTGGAGTGCGGATAACGATCAAACACCGCCCCTTCGCCGAACATCCGCGGGTCGCCTTGCGCCTTGAGCTCAGTCTCCATGGCCGCCTTCAGCGCCGAGCGCTCCACGGCGGTACCGGGGGTCGTGGCGAGATTGTTCACGCAGTCAGCGTCCACTTTGAGGTTGTAAAATTCAACGGCCGGACGCCGACCGAAGCAGAGCGCCCACGAACGATCAGCGGCGTTGGCTCGATGCGCGTCGAGAATAAACGACTTGGTCACACCAGCGTCGACATTGAGGTACCCCGTCTCGGGATTACACGCGGGCCAACGCGTGGGCTCGAAATTTTCTAAATAAAGCTGCCCCCCTTTCACGATCCCGCGGATAGGATAACCGACGTCCCCCGGACGCCCAATATCGTGGCGCTCCATGCCGATAAGGACGTGATCGCGGGCAGGGTTAATCTGTCCAGAACGATTGACCCGAAAAATATCCGTAAGACTGCGGCCGGGGGATTCCGCCATGCCGGTCTTCGCCCACGGCAAGCCGGCGAGCTCGACGAACGTTGGGGCGAGATCAATAAAGCTAATGTAATCCTCAGCGATGCGACCGCGCCCGGCGATACCCGCGGGCCACCTGGCCGCAAAGGGAATGTGGTTGGAATATTCGTAAGCGCTGCCCTTGCCACGCGGAAAAGGCATCCCGTGGTCCGAGGTTACGATGACGAGCGTATTGGCAAGAAGACCGCGTTTCTCGAGCGCGGCGAGCATACGACCGAGGTGATGGTCGAAGTGCTCAACCTCGAATGCGTAGTCGAGCATATCATGGCGCACGACTTCGTTGTCCGGCCAAAAGGCAGGAACGCGGTCAATATCCGCGAGCTTCTTACCACCCTTATTCACCCCGGAGCCGAACTCGTAACCACGGTGCGGCTCGACGGCGCCATACCAGAAAGCCCACGGTTTATCCGGCATGCCGGCAGCCGCATCGAGGAAGTCGTCGAAATTGGCCGCATAGTCGGAATTGCCGATCCCCGAGGCGGGGGGCGTGGCCTTGCGCTCGTTGAAGGCCTGGCCCGTCATCAAGCGTGGTTTGCCCTGCGCATCTTTGGCGACGCCTGGACCCCAGCCCTTCGTGGTGTGGCCAACCATCCAGCCATTTTCCGCGAGGGCCTCGCCCCAACCTTTGAACTCGGGAGGGAAATAACAAAGGTGGTTGGCGGCTTCCTTGAGTTGCCATGAATTTCTCCCGGTAAGAATCGCGGCGCGCGAAGGAGCACATTTGGCATTCGGGGTGTAGGCGTTATTAAACAGGATTCCCTCGCGCGCTACGCGATCGAAGTGCGGCGTGCGCACCCACTTCGTGCCGTAGGCACCCGCGTGCCGTCCCCAGTCATCGGCGATCGCGAACAGAATATTCGGAGGGCGCCCGTCGGCAGCTTGGAGCCCACCGGCGGCGAGACACCCCGCCAGGAAGAAAAGGCGGGCGCAATCGGTCCGGTTTAAAAGAAAAAGACGCAGGAAATGCATGGTGTTGGCGGGACTTGATCGGCGGGCGGGGCGGGGACTTCTTGAAAGAAGTAACCCGAAAAGAAGCGAGCGCGAAGCTCAACATAAATGGCTCAAGGCGGCGATGCATCCGTCCACAAATACGACATCGTAACCACAAAAAAGCCCGGGCCTTGCGACCCGGGCGATAAAAAAGCGCAACGCGGCGAGCTCCTTACTGTAGCTCGTAGACCTCAATCAGCGCTACTCCAGTCGCTGCTCCTGGAGACGAGACTTCAGCGACGTACTCACCCGACAGCAGCGTGACGATCATCGCCGAATCATTATTCGCCAAGGGAAACGCCACCTGAGCCGAAGCCGCCGTGATCGCGGCCGCATCCAACGAGGTCGTCCAATTGGTGTTCTGCGCAACCACAATCCCCGTAGTGCGATTACGCAAGGTCAACGACGGCTGTAGAAGCGCACCCGCCACCTTAAGCACCGTCAGCCCTGGGCCCACTGCCCGAACCAGCACGCGTTTTACCGCGCCTGCTGGGACGACAAACCCAGCGGTCAACGCGTTTTCAACGGTTCCTGCAGAGGCGCGAGTCGAAATGTTGATCAGTTTCTGACCGGTAGCCGGCGCCGACAAATCATAGACCTCGACGAGCGCCACGCCCAACGCACTCGTCGCGCTACTCACCTGCGCGGTGTACGATCCAGGCGCCAGCGTCGTAAGAATCGCGGCATCCGCGCCACCCAGTACAAAGGCACCAGCCCGCAACCCCGCCGCATCAATGACGGTCCGATTAGCGGCAATCCCAGAATTAACCGCCAAAGCGACCCCATCACGGAATAGCTCAAGCTTGGGCGAGGCCAAAGCACCCGCGACGCCCAACGTCGCCAAAGTCGGGCCCACGGCTCGAATCAGGACCGGCTTGGACTCTTCACCCGAGATCACGAAGCCAGCGATGAGCAACGAATCCAGCGTACCAACGCGAGCACGGCTCGAGATGTTAACGAGCCGCGCTCGCGCGAGAACATCGTCAGAGGCGCCACTAAATGTCGCGGCAATCCCGCCCGTCGATGTCACCGTGATCGTGCGGGTGGAAGGCGCGATCGTCGCCGCGATCGTCGAAGTCTTACCAGAAATATTAACCTGACCAGCCCCGTTCACACTGCCGAGACCACCATCGAAAACCGCCCCGGACTGTGTGACGAAGACCGCCTGATTAGCCGGACCGGCGATGGTAAAGCTCGTTGCCGCACTAGAGGGAGCACCGGATTGATAGAACCCGGCCACCGCCTGCGAGCCCCCCGCATCGGCGGCCCGGGTTCCGGACAACGTGGCGCTAGCACCGCCCTGAATCGTGCCAGAAATAGTACCGTCACTTGCAATGGTGCCAGCCAGCGAGCTCGCCGTCAAAGCCGCCGCCCGTGCCGGTTCATCCGCCCCCTGAGCCGCGGAGGACAAAGCGATCGCACCTTGGCTGAAGGCAAACTGTCCGGCATCGTTAACCGTGATGTTCAGGTTCATCACCGGCGCATTAGAGCCCGGCAAGTAACCGAGGAAGACGGCCGAATTATCGTCGCGCACATAGATGGCGTAGTTACCAAGGCTTCCGCTGAACGTTCCGAAATAATAGCCCGCATAGCTCCTTGCCAACACTCGAAGGCTCGCCCGTTCCGAGGAAATGTTGCCCACGGAGTTGGTGACTACCACATCGTAAGAGAAAGCATCACCCGCCTGCGCATTGTTAATCACGAGGTTCGCATTCGTCGCATTCGCGATCGCGGTCCCATTGCGGCGCCATTGGAAACTCGGAGCAGGGGCTCCGCTGGCAGAGACGGAGAAGGTGGTCGTCGCGCCCAACAACACGGTGCGATTAGCCGGCTGAGCTGTGATCACCGGAGCCGTCGGCGCACTGACCACGCTGAGTTGCGCCAGCGAGCTACCGACTTGGCCGAGGGCATTCGAAACGAGGACATCGTAATTACCCGCATCAGAAGCCGCCACCGAAGAGAGCGCGAGCGTCGAACCGGTCGCACCCGCAATCGCGACGCCGTTCTTGCGCCAAATATAGGTGAAGTTAGCACCGCCCTCCGCTTCCGTGGAGAAGACCACCGAACTCCCCGCCAACGCCGACTGGGCGCGAGGTTGAGAAACAAACGAAGGCACTGCATTCACGACAAGCGCGGCCCCGTTGGAAACTACCGAACCAACGGCATTGGTCACACGCACCGTGTAGGACCCCGCACTCGCGACCTGCGCGCTAGCTAGGGAGAACGTCGAGCTCGTGGCACTCGCCAAGGCCACCCCATTTCGAAGCCATTGATAGTTTAGAGGCGCCGTACCGGTCGCCGTGACACTTAGCGTCGCGATCTGACCCTGATCAACCGACGCGCTCACCGGTTGCACGGTGATGGCAGGCGCGATCACCGCAGGCGTTACCGTGATGACCAAGGCCTGAGTTACGGCCAGACCATTATTGGCAGAGATTGAAACCGTGACGGGCGAGCCCGCGGTATCCACGGGGGCCCCCGTGATCTCGCCGGTGGAAGTGTTGAGGGTCGCCCAGGAAGGCAAGCCCGTCGCAGAGAAAGTCACGGTCGTCGCACTCGTCGCCGTAACGGTAAATGAACCACTCGTCGCTGCTTGGAAAGTCGCCGTAACCGCGCTCGTGAACACAGGGGCGGTCCCGACCGTCAACGCCACCGCATTGGAAAGCGCCTCGGGGCTGATAAGATTGCTAACCAGCACGCGGAATTGGTCCCCGTTCATCGCGCTCGTCACACCTGCCACCGACAGGGTGGCCGTAGACGCTCCAGAGTATGGCGCGCCGTCCGTGATCACCACGAACCCGCTGCCATCAACTGGCCGACGCTGCCATTGAAAAATTGCTGGAGTCGGTGCTCCGGTCGCCGCCACCGAGAAAGACACCGTACCACCCACCGCCGAAGCGACGGCCGCAGGCTGGGTCTGTATTTGCGGCGCCGTCACTGTCCCGCTGCGGCGAATCGTATGATTACGGGTATCCGACACATAAATTTTACCGGCCGCATCGACCGCAATCCCGTAGGGCTGATTCAGGCGCGCCGCGGAGCCAATGCCGTCAATCGAACCCACCGTACTTGGTAAACCGGCGAGCGTGCTCACCACACCTACCGGCGTGATCCGGCGGATCGTGCTGCTGAAGGTATCGGCCACATAGACGTTCCCACTCGAGTCAACCGCAACACCCAAAGGTTGATTGAACAAAGCGGGGCTGTCGGTCGTACCCACCGTGCCGAAAGTGCCGGCAAGCGTAGAAACCAGACCGGTCGTCAGGACGCGGCGAATCACATGATTATAGGAATCCGCGACGTATAGGTTGCCCGAAGAATCCGTTGCCAGAGCACTGGGGAACGCGAAGCGCGCCGCCCCCCCCAAATCGTTTACTCCACCGCGAATCCCAGAACTACCCGCAAAAACGCTGACCGTGCCATCCGCGGTTATACGCCGAATCGTATGATTGAACGTATCAGCCACAAAAACGAATCCACTCGGATCGACCGCCACACCCGCAGGATAATTAAACTGCGCGGCCGCACCCATTCCATTAGCCGAACCAGATACGCCAGGCGCACCCGCCAGCGTCGTGACCACGCCCTGCGCCGTGATCATGCGGATCGTGTGGCTGAAGGTATCGGCGACGTAAACCGTGCCAACCGTATTTACCGCCACACCACTGGGAGCATTAAAACGCGCAGCGGAACCGGTGCCATCCAAGTTGCCACTCGCACCCGGCGAACCCGCCAGCGTCGTGACCACACCCGCTGAGGTAATCTTGCGAATTACGTGATTAGTCGTGTCCGCCACGTAAATATTCCCCAAGCTGTCCACCGCCAACCCCGTCGGCGTGTTAAAGCGGGCCGCAGTCGTCGTGGCATCCGTTGATCCGAAGGCCCCCGCCTGACCCGCAAACGTCGAAAGAGACGTGCCTATCACCAGCGTCAGTGTCGCCGGATTACTATTGGCCGTGCCACTCGTGCTCGTGGCGACCGCCCGGAAGCTATCTCCGCTCATACCCGAGTTCGGGTTAATGAGGGTCAACGTAGCCGTCGTGACCCCGCTAAAATTCGACCCATTCGCCACATTCTCGAAACTCGAGGTCCCGCTCAGTTGCCGTTGCCATTGCAACGTCGGCGTCGGCGTACCCGTCGCGACTACCGTGTAAGTTACCGCCTGGCCCAAAGACGCCGACACGCTGACCGGCTGAGTCGAAAACGCCGGCACGAGAGCCGTCGGTGAAACCGAAAGCGTCAACGTCTGCTGCGCGCTCGGCGCGACTGCATTAGACGCCGTGATTTGCACAGTGTAGATCGGCGTCGAACTCGAGCCCACAGCCGGAGTGCCCGAAATAACGCCGGTGAAAGGCGCCAACACGAGACCCGCCGGTAGACTTCCGCCCGTCAAACTGAACGACGGCGCCGGAGAACCCGTCGCTTGGACGATGAAAAGACCCGGCTGACCTTCCACAAATGCGGCCGTCGCCAAGCTCGTGATCACTGGGGCTTGCGTAACTGTCAGAGTCGCCGACGTTGAGGTCGCGGGGGAGCCAGCGCCACTGGTCACAACGACTCGGAACTCATCGCCATGCTCAGCGAGACTTAGAGTATTGATCGAGAGCGTCACCGTAGCCGAGCCTGCGTAATGACCGTTATCCGCCAAATTCACAAAACCGACCGTGCCAACGGCCTGACGCTGCCATTGATAAAGCAACGCCCCCGAGTTGGAAGTCGCCGCCACCGAGTAGCTGACATTCGTGCCTGGAGAAGCGGTGGCGTTAACCGGATGGGTCGCGATCGCCGGTCCGGTGAGCACCGTCAAGCTGAAGCTCTGGTTAACGGTCCCCGCCGAACTCGTGGCAGTGAGGGTAAAAGAGAACGGTGCGCCCACGGCATCAAGGGGTGTGCCGCTGAGAACACCCACACCCGTAGCCGTACTAAAGCTGGCCCAGCTCGGGAAGATGCCAGCGGTCCGGCTGAGCGTCGGCGCCGGCGTACCTGCGGCGGTTACCGTGAAAGTTCCCGCCTGGCCAATCGTGAAATTGGTGCTCGCGGCGCTCGTGAAAATCGGCGCTTGCGTGACGGTCAGCGCCGCCGCCGAGCTCGTCACAACCGTGCCCACGCCATTTGAGACCAAAACCTGAAACTGGTCGCCAGTCATTCCCGAGGTCACGCCGACAACGGTGAGCGTTGCGGTCGTAGAACCCGTGTAGGTCGCACTCGGCGTGATATTAACAAAGTCGCCGCTACTACCCGCCGGCTTATATCGCCATTGATAAGTCGGCGTGGGATTCCCCGTCGCCGCGACCGAAAAGGTCGGCGACGCCCCGACCGCTACCGCCGCCGCGACCGGCTGGGAGCTGATCGCGGCTGCCACCGCTGCCGCCGATTTCCGAATCACTTGGTTGTTCGTATCGACGACGTAAACATTGGCGCTAAAACTACTGAAGGTGATACCCGAGGGAAAATTGAAACGCGCCGCAGTCGCGAGACCATCGGTGATTCCGCTGACGTCTGCCAAACCCGCGTACGTTGAAACCACACCGCCCGGCAAGGTAATCGAGCGGATCGTATGGTTGAAGGTGTCCGCGACGAGGAGATTACCGCTACCATCAAGCGCGATACCCGCAGGATTATCGAACGTCGCAGCGGTGCCGGTGCCTTCCCCTTGCCCAGCCAAACTCGCCGTACCCGCAACGGTCGTGACGACACCACCCGGCACCGTAATCGCGCGAATCACGTGGTTAAACGTGTCCGCCACATACACCGTCGTCCCCGCGGCGTTCGTCACCAAGGCATCGGGGTGATTGAAACTTGCCAACGTACCCGTGCCGTTAACCGCGCCACTGGTGCCCGTGCCGGCCAGCGTGGTCACCACGCCAGTCGCAACAACGATTTGCCGGATAGTGTGGCTCTGCGTATCAGCCACAAAAATGTTAACCGCTGCCCCGCCAGCGCCCGCGCGATCCGCGGTGATTCCGAGCGGTTGATTGAACCGCGCCAGCGCGCCTGTAGCGTTGACGACACCGGAGGACGTCGCGGTCCCCGCCAATGTGCTCACGACCGCAGAAGGAGTGACCATCCGCACCGTATGGTTATTACTATCCGCGACATAAAGATTCCCCGCGCCGTCGATCGCCAGACCCTGCGGTTGATTAAAGCGAGCGAGGGTGGCGCCCGCACCATCGACCGAACCCGTGCTTCCCGCGGTACCCGCAAAGGTTGTCACCGCACCGAGTAGGGTAACCTTGCGAATCACGTGATTCGCGGCATCCGCCACAAAAAGATTACCCGTGGCATCCACGGCAACCGCCGAAGGATTGGTAAATTGGAAGCTAGCAGCGACCCCAGTCCCGTTGACCGCACCGGCCGATCCGGTACCTGCCAAGGTACTGACAACATTTTGCGCCCATCCGCTCGCGGACAGTGACAAGGCAAAGGCGCTTACTAACAACCGCGACCAGCGCGCGGGTCGTTGGATAGACGAAACCATCTGTGCAGGGGTGTTTTTCATATCTGTATAAATGCGAATGATCGACGATAAGACGGACGCGGAAAAATTTCTGAAACGACAATTCTCTGGTTTTAACTCGCGGAGCGCAAGCTGGTTATTAATCAAAATGGGCAAACCTCAGGGGTAATGACGAACCGGGGAGCGAGTCCGAAACCGAGCGAGCGCCGCACCCTCGGCCGCACGGTCGCGAGGATTCGTCCCAACTTGGTTCTTGGTCTGATGGAATCGACATAGTTTTAAATCGCATTTCGCATGCCAGCCTTCGAACGAACATCTTCCAAGCCCCTTTCCCGAGGGAAATTTACCTGAACTCTCATTTGAAGGTTTTCCATGCCGCGGGGATTTCTCCCCAAAAACGCGCCGCCTTCTGTGAAAATTTACCCGATCTACCTGCAAGTGCGGCAACCCACCGGAACGGAACGGCCCAGCGTCTTTTAGGGAGGGTCGCCCTTGAGCAAGACGCGTCGGCCCGCCGCGCCGAGCATCGGATGCGGCGCCACGCGCGACCCCGCTCCATCAATTCCAAAACAGAAAGCTCGGCGGCATTCCCTCGCGGGCAGAGGTGAGCAACCGCGACGGGGATAATTCCAACGGCTACTAATTTATAGACCTCGGCTTACAAGGTAGCACGAGCGAGTTGCCCGTCGATGAAAGCCCAAATTTCAACAGCGATCGGTATAACAACCGCCCTCACGTTCGTATCCAAAAAGCAAACACCCCAAGGCACTGGCGGGATCTGCGCGGATCGCGCGTCTTTCGACACACGGATGGTACCATCTCTTAGAGAAAAAACGGGTCTCACCTCGCCGGTTTTTTAATAGTTGGAAGAGTCATGTATTTCCGACTTTTGTGACAGCGGAATGCCAGACCCCAAAGCCTCAAGTAGCTATGAGGCATCACCCGCCTGTTTCTCTGCAATTGTCGAGCAACAGCCAAGAATGCAAAAAAATGGAAAGCCGCGTTTTTAGCAAAAACGCGAGATAGTGATCGTTCCTTTTACGATGCAACAACCCCACCTTTTTGATGGGAAAACGGCCCTCATTTGCGACCTGCCATTGCGAAGGCCGGGCGCGGCGACCTCCTTTCAGGCGTAACCTGTTTCTAGCAACCCACCTCGACGGTAACGCACGACATGGACGCGCTGGCCAAGCCGAGTACGTTCCTCACTCCTCACCCAGTAAACGAAGCAACCCCCGCTCATCTAAGATCGCGACCCCCAGCGTTCGCGCCTGCTCTAATTTTATACCAGCCTCCGCCCCCGCCACTACATAGTGAGTCGCCCGACTTACGCTCGCGCCCACTCGGCCACCCGCCGATTCGATCCGACGCGCCGCCTGCGCGCGGGTCAGCTTCGGCAAGGTTCCCGTCAGAACAAAGACTTTCCCTGCAACCGCGGGAATCTGGGCCCCCTCTGGGCCCAGCGGTTGGACGCCCGCCGCGATTAATTTTGAGATCATTGCACAATTTCTGGGACTAGCCAGAAAGCCCGCGAGGGCGCGCGCGACCCCGTCACTTAAGAAAGGTTGGTCCGCTAAGGTACTGCTCGGGCGAGCGGCCAGGAGTCCGGCCAAGCTCCGGTAGCGCAGCGCCGTCTCGCGCGCGGCGACGACGCCGACCTGAGGAATACCCAGACCATAAATCCACCGAGAAAGCTCCACTCGCTTACTCGCCTCGATCGCGGCCAAAAGATGATCGATGGACTTACCGACCGGCTTACCGAGGGAGAGAAAATCCTCTCGTCGCAGTCGATAAAGATCACCGAGGTCTGCCACGAGGCCTTTCGTCACCAGCGCATCAATCATCGCGGGCCCCAGCCCAGCGATGTCCACAGCCGCTTTCGAGGCCAAGTGCTCGAGGCGCCGGCGCAGCTGCGCCGCGCAGCTTGGGTTCGGGCAGCGCAGCGCCCCCTCCCTCAACCGTTCCACGCCCGCACGACATTCCGGACAATGCTCTGGAAATACAAACGGCCGTGCCAGCGTGGGGCGGAGGGCGAGATTAACCCCCACAATCGCCGGTATGATTTCCCCTGCTTTCTCTACTATCACGGTATCGCCAATCCGGATATCCCGACGGATAATTTCAGTGCGATTGTGCAACGTTGCGCGCGCAATCGTCGAACCCGCCAGCACCACGGGCGCGAGCTCCGCGACCGGTGTCAGGACGCCCGTCCGCCCTACTTGAATGATGATCGCCAACAATCGCGTCTCCGCCCGTTCGGGCGGAAACTTGTAGGCCACCGCCCAATGCGGCGAAGAGGCCCCCGCGCCAACCTCACGCTGACCGGCCAGCGGGTCCAATTTAACCACCGCTCCATCGGTCGGAAAATCGAGCGTCGCCCGGGCCCGCCGGCACGCTTCCACCGCACGAATCATCTCCTCGACGCCATGCGCCGGCCACACCTGCGCCGCCCTCAACGCCGGCAAGCCCCACTCTTGAAACCTTCGCGGGAGTTCCGCTTGGGTATCAGGCAGCGCACTCCAAGGAACACACGCCCCGAACCCGTAAAAAACGACGCGCAACCCACGCCGCCCGACTTCGCGGGCATCCAGCTGCCGCAGCGTGCCCGCCGCCAAATTACGCGGATGGGCAAAGGGCGCCTCACCGGCCGCGGCCAGCGCGCCATTCACGCGAATAAACTCGGCGAAGGGCACGAAAATCTCTCCCCGCGCCTCGACCACGGCGGGCGGCGTCGGCGTCAACAAAACCAGCGGTAGGCCCGGGAGGAGTCGTGCGTGCGCCGTGATGTCGTCTCCCTCGACCCCATTGCCCCGCGTGACCGCGCGCACCAAACGACCGTGCTCGTAAGTTACACTCACGGCCAGACCGTCGTATTTTGGCTCAACCACGTATGACAAATCGACGTCGCCCAAGCGCTTCACTAACTTCGCATGAAAGGCACGTAGCTCCGTTTCGGCGTAAACTTTTCCGAGACTCATCATCCGCTCTCGGTGGCGATGGGTTGGAAAAATTCCGGTGCGGTCATCACCGATTTCCAGGAGCGGCGGCACGGCCTGCGCGTCGACCGGGAATTGCCGCTCAAGCTCACCGAGACGCCGCTTCAGCTCATCGTAATCAGCATCCGCAATTTCTGGGGAAGTGTCTTGATAATAGGCGCGGTCGTGGCCCGTGATTTCCTCGCGTAACTGCGCAATACGGAGACGAACCGCCGAGGCGCTCTCGAGCGAGGGAGGGCGCAGGGTCGCGCTCGACGGCGAAGGCAGGGCCTCCGCGCGCGTGGCCACGGAGGCTCTGACCGGCGCGACCTCCGCGACGGCGGCCCAGCTGGAGGGCGGGAGGAGCGAGCCAACGAGTTCCACTAAAAGAGCGCCGTACACGAAGAGGACCGGCCATGGGAACCCGTTCCGAAAACGTAAGGGCGCGGAGGACGCAGAGAGTGGGGGCATGCCCTTAGCGCGCCGCGGACGATGCCGCAGAGCAACTACCGAGCATACCTAAAATTGGGGATGTTTTCCGCTCAAAAAAGAGTTGACGCCCTGGCCTTCATCACTTCCCGCCAGGTCACGTGTTGTGAGCACGTTCGGGTCAAAATCACCGCGCGGCCTCTCTCTCGATAAACAGCTGACGTTGGCTCAAGACATTTCCAAGGTCCGTGCATTTTTAAATTAATCCGCGGCCACAGACTGCCGCCGCACCGTAGGCCGTCTTCGAAAAATTTCCGACCTCATCAGCTTTGGCCCCATTGATAGCAACCCTTGCATTAACCGCCAAACCGAATTGCTCCGCGCTGCCGCGCCAGATTTAATCCTGCAGGCTACTCAAGAATTCGGCACCTTAAGGTAAAACGATCGTCGCCAAGTTCTAGACTTTGGCTTCCGCCGATCGGATGGGGTCACGGGGGAATGGCGCTTAGACCAGCCACGAGTGAAAAACGAAACGGCGATCATCGCAGTCTCCGAGAAGTGGATACGCCCATCCGCCGGCCCGGGCGGGTGAGGAACGGGTAATTTTTCGGCCGGCGTTTTCGGGCGCGGGGCTCGCTGCGGACGGGGCGGTGGGGCACGAGATCGTCGGCAAGGCGGGCGAGGAGAGTGCGGTTGGCCAGCCGGCGATGGCGGCGAGACCGGAGAGGCTGGTCTGGCCGCGTGCCAGGGCCGCCGAGAGTGCGGTTGGCCAGCCGGCGATGGCGGCGAGACCGGAGAGCGCAATCGGCCAAGGCCTGCAGGGGTCGAGGGCGCCTTTGAAGCTGAGGCGTTCGATGGAGACAGCACGGGCGAGGCTGGCCTCGAGGAGCCATACCCCGACCAAGTTATCGGCGATGGCGTGCATCCCGTTTTCGCGCTCGATCATGCTGGGCGAGAGGCCGCGCAGGACATCGACTGCGAGGTTGGTCTTGATTTGGCGGAAGTGCCGTTCGACCTGCCAGCGGTGGGCGGAGCGTTCGGCGATGGCGGAGGAGGAGAGGGCTTTTACGTCGAGCAACGAAGTGCCGACGATCACGCTCTGGGTGAAGAACCCACCCACCTGCCCTCGAAAACGCACGAGCCGCACCGTCAGGATTTCCTGACGTTTTTTTCAGGAGCATCTCGATTGTCCGCACGGGCGGTGCGGCTTTTGCCAGGCTTCCTGCCACGAGCGATAGCGGCGGGAACGCAGGGTGCGGGCTTGGTGCCGCCGAATCACAAAGTCGACTTTCCGGTCCAGCAATTAGAGGATAAAAAACCAGCCGAAAAAGGCGCGATCGGCCACCAGCACCTCACCGGTGTGCAACCAACCCAGCAGTTGGCGCGTGAGAGTCCGATCGTGTTGTTGCCAAGTGCCCTCGACCAACGCGATCAACCGGCCGGTATGCAAATAAAAGAGGCCGAGGAGTTTGCCGGTGGGAAATCCGCCGCCTTTTTTTCTGCCCGCCGGCATAGGGCCAGCGTTGGCGGTTCGCCTTGGTATCCGGCCTGGAGAAACCCGTGCCATCGGCGAGCCGCACGGTGCGAACGAAACCCTGGGCTTTGTTCCGGGGCTAAAACCACCGCGCCAACGCGGCGAACAACGCTTGGAGCCACGGCCGCTTCAGGGCGCCGCGGGCTTGACACTAGGCGCCGGTGGAACTGCCGGGCGGCTCGTGGCCTCGGGAGACCGCGTCGGTCTGGCAGCGCGTCAACGCCCACCGGCAAGACGCGCCGCGCATCAGCGCGTGGCCCGGGAAGGCCCAGAACACCGCGATGCGGGGCAGCTCGCGCAGGCGGCGGCCGGCACCCTTTTTTTTGGCCGGCACGAGCAGCCCGGAAAAATAACCCCCGAACAGCGCGGCCAGGCCGACCATCGAGCCGGTCGCGGCGTCCGCGCGTTTGATTTGAGGGCCCAACGGGGCGCACGGGGCCCGCATTTTTTTTGGGGGGGTGGGTGTGTTGGGGAGGATAAGGAGTGGGATTGACTCTAGGCCGTAAACAAACGGCCTAGACTTAACGGCGCGAGATTCCTCGGAGATAAAATCACGGTAATGCCGCCGCTCCGCCTTGCTCAACTGGAAGCCCGCCACGCCGCCCTTCGCCAGGAGCCGGCCGGCATCGGCTATCTCAGCCACGGCTCAATCCATCGCCGACCGGCCGGGCAAGCGGGCAGCCGTTTCACCCGGTGAACGAAGGTGAAGGCGAAAATCGTCAGCCTGGCGCTCTCGGAGGACCAGGCCGACTGGCTGGAAAAAGCCGTTGCCGAGCATCGCCGCGTCAAAAAACTCCGCGCAGAAATGCGCCGCCTTTCCCGCCAAATCATGCGTACCCGGTTTCCGGATACGGAACGACGCGGCCTGCCGGACAGGAAAGTTTTGCGCCTTAACCAAGCAGATGGCGTCAAAAATTGGCGCGAAAAATTATCGCGAGAAGGCCTCGCCCGGATATCTCACACCCAACTTGACCCAATGCATTTCACAGCGAGCACGGAGCCCAGCCCGCAGAAGTCACCGAGCGGACAAGGTGTTTGGCTCCGTGACCTCGGTTCGGACCTCTGGGCGCCCCGGGAAAAAGATTTTCTTCAGAAAGTGTGATTAATGCAGCCCAGGGCGGCCCGCCGGGAGAGCCGTGGCGAAGCTCGGTTTCAGGGACGCGCGCTCCGTAGGGCTGCTGGTACTACAGGGTTAAATCGCCGGCCGCACCGTTCGCGGTGGGCTCGCCTGCCCCAAATCGTAGGGCTGCGCTTACTACAGCGCTAAATCGCCGCCCGCACCCCGGTCGATTTAATCTTTGCACTGCTGGTGAGTAATTTTTTTGCGCCTTCATGGCACCGTCCTCTCTCTTGCGGCAATCGACGATTTTAGCTCCACTCCCCGGTCTGGCCGCAACGTGTGCGGACTTTCGGCACTGCCCCAGTCTATCCGAGGCTACGTGGCTGACCCTAGGTGCGCCGCGCGGCCTCCACGATCATCCCAGCGGCCGCGGCTTCCGGCTGCACGTCGTCCACTGTTTCCGGAGTGTCCCGAGATCGCCCATTTTTTCACGACCCTCGGAAGCGCCCGCAGCCTGAAGCTTTACCAAACAGCCAGTGCCGGCGTCGCTCAGTTGCCCACCGATGATCCCTTCGCCCAACTCGACTGTCTGCGTGACTTCGATCTCGACGCCGCCGACGGCCCCTGGCACGGGGCTGCCGTCTACGCCAATTCGATCAACGGGGCGAAACGCGCGATCGGCCACTTCTTCGGCCTAAACCTACGCACCCAGGCGCTCACCCACTTGATGCACGCGCCGGGCAAAAAGGAACACGACAGGCAAGGCCTCAAACGCCTGAATCGGACACGCGGCGCCAGCACGCCCCGCCGGTCGCAAAGTCCTCTACGCCGACGACTGCGCCAGCATCGGCTGAGTCCAATGGCAAAAATGGAAACAAAGCGGCGGCATCTACCTCATTTCCCTCACCAAGAAAAAAATGACTCTGACGTTCGCCCGCGAGAATCCGATCGATCGCACCGATCCCAACTACGTTGGCCTCACCACCGACGAACTCGTCGCGACCATCGAAGGGATCAGCCTGCGGCGGATCCGGTATACGCACCCTGCCACCGGGATGCGGATGAGTTCCTCACCAGCGAATTTAGGCGGCCGGCCGGCGTGATCGCCTTCCGCTACCTGCGCCCCTGCGATCTCGAAAAAGTGTTCGACGAACTCAAAAGAAAACTCGGCGCCAAGCGCGCCTGGGCCAACTCCGCCGTCGCGCAACAAATGCGGGCACACTTCCCCTGCCTCGCGCACAACCTGATCCGACTTTGCGAACGGCCCCTCGCTGCTGAGAATCAGATCACCAACGTCGCGGAACAAAAACGTCGCGTCCCCCGCCTCGCTGCGCCACCGCGTTTGGCGAACGCCCGCAAAGCGGTTCTGTCCGCCCTCGTCCAGACCCACAGCACCTCACGCCGACGAGCTTGAAATTATTCAGGTGGGTGCGGGTGTCGCTTCTTCCGTCAGCTTCCCCTCGTCGCTCGGGTGCCCGGCCTGACCCGCTGCTAGGTCAGGCTTTGAACCAAATTTTGGGCACGCACGTGGTGGCGCTGTTTTTCACCGGCTGGCAGTACGCCGGGGAAAACCTGACCGCGCTGCTGCGCCAGCGGGACGAGGACCTGCCGCCACCGATCCAGGTGGGCGACGCTCTCGCGCGCAACACCGGCCCGGAGTCCACCACGATTCTCGCACACGGCCTGACCCAAGGCCACCGGGAGTTTGTGAGTGTGACCCCGAGCTTTCCCGAGGAAGGCCGGCACGTGCCGATGGCGCTCAACTATTTTGACCCACCGCTGCTCGGTTGAACTGATCCACCGGTGATGTGCTTCCTTTTCCAAGGAGTTCCGGTTTTTTCCACGTGTTCAGAGGAGGAAAGAGCGTTCATGCACGTGAACGAAGGTCGATTATCTGAGCAGCTTTTTTGGAGGTGGGGTAATTTATGTGAGCAGAAGTGGATCGGTTTAAGTGAGCGACATCGGGCACGTGCTCGAAGCGCTGCGCGAGGTCTACCGCTTCGAGGCCGAGACCGAGACGCAGAAAATGACGCCCGCCGCGCGCCTCGCGTATCATCAGACCCACCGTGCGCCGGTGCTGGCGGAGCGCAAAACGTGGATGGAGGAGAAACTCGACGGCAAGCACGTCGAACCCAACGCCGGCCTCGGGCAGGCCATCGCCTCTATGCAAAAACACTGGGAGCCGCTGACGTGGTTCCTCCGCCAGGCCGGCGCTCCGTTGGAAAACAACCGCTGCGAACAGGCGCTCAAAATGGCGATCATGCATCGCAAAAACAGCCTCAGCTACAAGACGCTTAATTCTACTTTGTTAAACAATTTCCTTGCGATTCCCAGCGATTTTGTACTTCCATATCGGCGACACACCAGTTCGGTGCCACTCCTGCGGGTGGCCTTAAAAAAATGACGCGCTCGACGCGGGCTCGTTGGCGAGCCGATTCGTCG
>CAMDOF010000031.1 GCA_945903465.1 Opitutus sp. GAS368 | reverse complement strand
CTTGCGCGCGGTGGAGATAGTGGTCCGCACAGTCCCCTGTGAGGCTCTGGGTCCGGAGACGACCCTTCCGCACAGGGGACTGTGCGGACCACTTTCGCCGACATCCCCGGCGTTCTTGCGCGCGATGAAGATACGGAGGGCCTTGAGGCGATCCGATGGGGTCAGTCCGCTGCTTGCAATGTCCGCTGCGAGAGATAGCCGCGCACGGCCAGCAGGCCGACGATAAAGCCCAGCGCCAGGTCCGCCGGTGGGATCGTCTTCGGGCTCGTGAGCACGTGCGGCCGCACGCCCGCGAGCAGCGCGTGAAAGTGCTGCCAGTGCAGGCATCCACAAAACGGCACGAGGCCGGCTTGACCGCTAACTTTCTGGTTAGTGAACCCGATTGGGATCGCCGCGCCGGGTGTCGGCACGGAGATAAATTCGGGCACCGTTTGGTGACCGGCTTGCGCCGGAGGAATCGGAGGTTTTTTCATTGCCCCGATATCCTTTCCAAATCGCGCTCACCTCGCCACTGCATCGTTACGACGTAGGTGCCCCGGCATCGATTCAGGCGGGGACGGCGCCGTATGGTGAGGAGACGTCTCCGGACTGGGCGATCATCACCTAGCCGTTTCCCGCCCGCGGCGCTCTGCCACCGGTGAAAGGGGTCTGTTACGACGGAGGCAAGTTGCCGGCGCGGCCGCAGGCACTTGAACGTGAGCGCACCTCCGAGGCGAAGCACGGCTACAGGATGGTGGGCGATAAAGGCGTGATCGATGATCCCAGTGAAAAGTGTGTGCGCCCTCGTCTGCCGCCGGAGTCACGGATGCGCGAGACGGCGTTTCCGCCGAAGACGATTCCGCGCGTGCCGGGAGGAAATCCGTTTCTCGAGTGGGTCAATGCCTGCAAAGGCGGGCCGATCCCCGGCTCAAATTTCGATGGCGCCGCGCCCCTCACCGCGATGGTTCTCCTCGGCAACGTCGCCCTCCGCGCACGGGGAAAGAAGCTCAGGTGGGACGCGCCGAACGGACGTTTTTCCAACGCGCCCGAATTTGCTGGCGCCCTGCGTTTCGCGCCGCACACGTTTTGAGCGGCTCCCCGTTAACTCACGAATCGGCGGCGCGCGGGGGGTGCTTTATTTGGCCGACTTTTTCTTTTTGGCGCCCTCACCCTCGAGGCCGCGGTTGCCGTAAAAGCGGGCGGGGATTTCTGCGGGCACTTTCAATTCTTGGCGCAGGCGGGTGAGCTCTTTTTTCAGTCCGGTGATAGTGGACGCATAGGCGGCGTCGCCGTAGACGCTCTTCATTTCATTCGGATCTTTTTCGCGGTCGTAGAGCTCCCAATAAGCTTCACCCATCCCCTCAAAGTGCACGAGCTTGTAGCGATCGGTGATTACCCCGTAGTGCGGGCGAACATGGTGCGGCGTGGGATATTCGAAATACTGGTAATAGAACGCGGTCCGCCAATCGGCGGGCTGCTCTCCGCGCAACAAGGGGCGCAGGCTGCGACCTTGCATATCCGCCGGCACGGGCACTCCGGCCACCTCGAGGAACGTCTCGCCGAAATCAAGATTGGAAACCAGCGCCCTGGTGGCGGTGCCCGGTTTCGTGACCCCAGGCCAGCGGACGAGCAGGGGCGTGCGCACGGACTCTTCGAAGATCCAGCGTTTGTCGAACCAACCGTGTTCGCCAAGGTAGAAGCCTTGGTCGCTGGCGTAGACGACGAGGGTGTTTTCGGACAGGCCTTCTTGATCGAGGTAGTCGAGGACGCGGCCGACGTTTTCGTCGACGGCTTTGACGGTCGCGAGGTAGTCATGCATGTAGCGCTGGTAGCGCCAGCTCACGAGTTCTTTGCCCGAGAGATGGGCGGCGCGGAACGTGGCGTTACGGGGCTCGTAATAAGCGTCCCAAGTTTTTTGCTGCTCCGGGGAAATGCCCGCGGGCAAGGCCAGCTTGGCGTCTCGATCAGTGAAGGTTTTAGCGATCGTCATGTCCTGATCGCGCACCGCGGCACCACGGCCTGAGTAGTCGTCAAACAAGGTCGGGGGCTCCGCGTAGACGCGGTCTCGATCGAAGCCCAAATGCCGGAGCGGCGGTGCCCACTCCCGGTGCGGGGCTTTGTGCTGGCACATCAACATAAACGGCTTCGTCTTGTCGCGTTGCTTTAACCAATTGAGGGAGACGTCTCCGATGATGTCCGTGACGTAGCCCACCGTGTCGACCCGCGCCCCCATTTTGATCATGGGCGGGTTGTAGTAAACGCCTTGGCCCGGGAGAATTTGCCAGAAATCAAAGCCGGTCGGATCGGAGCCGAGATGCCATTTCCCGATGATCGCCGTCTGATAGCCCGCCTTCTGCAGGAGCTTGGGAAAGGTCTGTTGATTGCCGTCGAACGTGGAGTTGGAGTTGTTAGGAAAGCCGTTCAGATGGCTGTACTTGCCCGTGAGAATCGTCGCGCGGGCCGGTCCGCAAATCGAGTTGGTCACCAAGCAGCGATCGAAGCGCACGCCCTGTTTGGCGATGCGGTCGATGTTGGGAGTATCGAGGAGTTTGCGGGTATCACCGTAGGCGCTGATCGCTTGGTAGGCGTGGTCGTCAGAAAAAATGAAGACGATATTCGGGGTCTTCGCCGGGCTAGCGGCGTGGGCCATTGAGACCAAGGCAAAACAACCAAACAGGAGGGAGCGCATAGGGTGATGAGTTTCAAAAAGACTCTGTTGAGCTGAGCACGGCGCCGTCGAGCCTGCATTTCGCGGTAGGGTTGGCGGGGGTGCTGGGGCGCCGCCTTTTCAGCGGCGGGTGCCGACGGCATTTTTTATGTTCAGGGCTTTCCTGAAAGGCCCATGGGTGCGCGTAGCGTCGATTGAAGTCAGGACTGTTCTGTGGCCGCGCGCCGGCGAATGGGGCCGGCCACTCGCTGGTGCTCGCGTCTGCCCGGCCAAGCAAAGTCGGAATCTCGTCGGCGATGGGTCGGCGATTCTACGGGGAAGCGGCTGGGGCAAAGCGCCGGGGGCTTGGGCGGGTGCGTTGGTGAGTGGAGTCGCGGGTGGGGTGGGGGCGCCGACAGCGGTCGAGGGCGCCGCTCTCCGCGGCCCAAGTTAGGGCGGGGCGGGTCCGCGGTCCGTCCCGTTGGACGGCGGTCACGCGAGTGCGGTGGTGCGAGCAAGGGCCGCGACCGCTGGCGGCAACGCCTTCCGCGGCGGTGCGCGGCGGTCTTAAAATAGATCCATCGTTGTTCAGTGGACTAATGGGTCCCTCTAGTGAATCAAGGGCCGGTATAAAGTTTCCCGATTTCTTTTCCGTCCACCCTGCCTCGGCGAACACCGCGATGATTCTTCCACGCCCTCCTCCTGTTTTCTGGATTAGCCGAGCCCTGCTGGGTCTGGCGTTGGTCTCCGCGGTTGCACTCGCCGCTGCGCCACTGCTCGAGAAAAGGCACCTCTTCGAGGAGCGGACCGACGGCTTTATCTCCTACCGCATCCCGTGCTTGGTCGTATCGGCAAAGGGCACCGTGCTCGTCTTCTGCGAGGCGCGGAAATATTCTGGCTTGGATTGGGGCGAGATTGAGATCCACCAGCGCCGCAGCACCGACGGCGGCCGCACGTTCGACCGAGCCCGCCAAGTCGCCCACCTCGGCCCGCGCCTACCGCGCAACCCCGCCAACGCCGACCAACCGCCCGGCAAGGTGATCGGCGGGCGTAACGAGCAAACGGTCAATAACCCCGTCGCCATCGCCGATCGCGACGGCACCGTCCATCTCATCTACTGTGTCGAATACATGCGCACGTTTTATGCACGCAGCACCGACGACGGTCTCACGTGGAGCCAACCGGCGGACATCACCGCCACCGCCGATCGTTTTCGTCTGGAATGGCCATGGCGCGTGATCGCGTCGGGCCCTGGTCACGGCAGCCAGCTTCGGAACGGTCGTCTGGTCGTCCCGGTGTGGCTGGCGAAGGCGGAGGGCGGCGCCCACGGCAACGCCGTCGTCGCGACGATTTTCAGCGATGATCGCGGCGGCACGTGGCAGCGCGGCGAAATCGCGGTAGCCAACACCACTGCCACACCCGGCACGAGCGAGTCCACTCTGGCGCAACTCAGCGACGGTCGCGTGATGCTCGTCGCACGTAACCACGCCGGGTCCCATCGGAAGGTGGTCGTGTTCAGCCACGACGGCGCGACCGGGTGGAGCCGCCCCGAGTTTGCCGACGCCTTGCTCGAGCCCATTTGCCAAGCCAGCCTGTTCAGCTATGAAGATCCCGCCGCGCCGGGAAAAACGCGCCTGCTCTTCTCCGGCCCGGACTCGCTGGAGCGCGCCGATGGCAAGGCCGCACCGGGCTCCCGTCGCGATCGAAAAAATCTCTCCGTCAAACTCAGTTACGACGACGGGCGGACTTGGCTGGTGACGCGCGCGCTCGAACCGGGGCCGAGTGCCTACAGCGATCTCGCCGTGCTGCCCGACGGCACGATGCTCTGTTTTTATGAAAGCGGACGTCCCGGCGCGACGCGTCCCAACTCCACGCGCACCGACTGGCCTTATGCCCGCCTGACGTTCGCCCGCTTCAATCTCGATTGGCTCACGGCGGGCCATGAATAGCCATCGCCACCGCCCTGTTTTAATGCCCATTAATTCGGCGGCAGCTCCGCGCTTCGCGACGTCAATTCGGGCGACTTTCCTAAAATCTAAAAATTAAAAAAACTAAAGACCCCATGAAACTACTCAAAATTTCTCTGCTCCTTGCCGCCTGCGCCAGCCTCCTCTCGGCCGCACCGTTGCTCGAAACTTTCGACGTCTTCCCGATCAAAATGGACGGCATCACGCGCTATCGCATCCCCGGCATCGTCGTCACCACCAAGGGTACCGTGCTCGCTTATGCGGAAGCGCGAAGAAATAACAGCTCCGATTGGGGCGAGATTGAGATCCGGTTGCGCCGCTCGACCGACGGTGGAAAAACGTGGGGACCGGGAAAACAGATCGCCCACGTTGGCCCGCGGCTTGAGGGCAATCCGCACAAGGCGAACGGCGGCGAGCGCGAGCAGACCGTCAATAACCCCGTCGCGATCGTCGATCGCACGAACGGCGCGATCGAGTTTCTCTACTGCATTAATTACGCGCGCTGTTTCTCGATGCGCAGCGTGGACGACGGCGTGACCTGGAGCCAGCCCGTCGACATCACCGCGACGTTCGAGCCGTTTCGCGCCAAGTATAATTGGAAGGTCATCGCGACGGGACCCGGGCACGGCATCCAGTTGAAAAGTGGCCGGCTCGTCGTCCCCATCTGGCTCGCTTACGGAAAAACGGGCGACCACAAACCCTCGGCTGCGGCGACGATCTATAGCGACGACCACGGGCAAACGTGGCAGGCGGGCGACATTCCGTTGCCGAACGAAGGCGCTTTGGGCGACCCCAGCGAAACGATGATCACCACGCTCGCCGATGGCCGCGTGATGCTCGTCGCGCGCAGCATCTCCAAGGCCAACCGGAAACTGATCACCACGAGCGCCGACGGTGCCACCGGCTGGAGCCCTCCGAAATTCCACGACCAACTCTGGGAGCCGATTTGTATGGCGAGCATCGTCGCCCATCCGTCCAAGGCCGGCACGCTCATCTTCTCCAATCCCCACACCCTCGGGCTTGATTCCGCCGGGAAAGAAATTCCGGCGGGCAAAGGTAAACGCGAAAATCTCTCGATCAAACTCAGTCGTGACGACGGCACGACCTGGCCGGTCAGCCGCACGCTCAACGCCGGCCCCAGCGCTTACTCCGACCTCGCCGTCCTGCCCGATGGCACCGTCCTTTGCCTCTACGAAAAAGCTTCCGACATCGTCGCCGCCCGCTTCAACCTCGAGTGGATCACCGGCGCGCCTGCCGTGCGCTGAGGCCGGCGCGCGGGCGGCTCGCCGTGGATTCGAACTGATCAATCCTAGTGCGAGTTTAGCCGGGTCTTTGCGCCGAAGATGAGTTTTCCGATTAGAAAATTGCCGACGTAAAGGTATAAAAATCTCGTTGGACGGTAAATTTTCCCAACCACAAAAAAGTTCCGACCCGAGCTTCTCGTGGCGCGGTCTGTCCGGGAGGGATCACCGCCCTGGGGCCGTCCAACGAGGCCGTCAAACGGGGTCTGGCGGTGGGGTTTGGGTCGCGCAGGGAACGCGTCCCGTTTCTCCTTCCGCCGCTCGCGCGCACTCAACGGCCAATCACGGCCCGGCGCACGTTCCCCGTGTCACTTATCCAACGCAAATCTCCGCGCTCTGCCTCGATTCCGTTGTCGCCGCTTTTCTGGGCGCGGCAAATACGAGCCCCTCGCGCCCTCCTTTTTCACCTCAACATCACGGCGGATTTTTGCGCGGGAACCCGGTGCACGCAAGGGGCGACCGTGCGCTCCGTGTCCGGTTAGTTTTGGGCCGGCCGCCGAAAGCGCGCGGAGCGCACGTTCCACCCTCTGATCCGGTCCGTGCAAAAATCCGCCGTGCCTCAACCTGGGCTCGACGATGGCCCACTCGACGTCCCTCGGGGGGATTGCAGCCTGCCCCGCTATCTCCATGAAATTCACCCGTTGGTTTGTCTGCCTCGTGGTCCCCGCCTCGGCGCTTCTCGCTGGCAATCCCACCTTCGACACCTGGGCCGACGTCCTCACCACCGAGACCATGCGCGCCAGCCCGACCGGCGCCACCATGAGCCAGTTCTTCACCGGCGCAGAGCAGGATGCGCTCGACCGCCAGCTCACGCCGATCACCAAGGCCTACCGCGCAGAACAGGTGGCGAAAGCCCAGGCCGCCCTCGCCCAGCTCGCAAAGTTCGACCGCGCCCGGCTCAGCGCGGAGCAGGGCATCTCCGCTACCGGCGGGACGGGATCTTTGGCGGCGGTTCCGCCTACTCCGAGGGGTGGGCGCTTTACGCCGAGCAACTTGCCGTGGAGAACAATGGGTACGAAGGCGATCCCATCGGCCACCTTGGCCAGCTCGACGCCGAGCTGTTCCGCGCCAAGCGCCTCGTGACCGATATCGGCCTCCATACCCAACGCTGGACGCGCCAGCAGGCAATTGACTACGGCATTCCGGCCTCCGAGGTGGAGCGTTACGTGGTGCTCGCCGGCCAGGCGTGCCCCTATAAAATCGGCCAGCTCAAAATCCTCGCGCTCCGCGCCAAGGCCCGCGCCACTCTCGGCGACAACTTTGCCATCAAACAATTCCACAACCTGGTCCTGCAGAGCGGCAACATGCCGCTCGCCGTCCTCGAGACCGTGATCAACGACTGGGCCGCGGCACCGCGCTGAACAAGGGATCAGCGGTAGGTTGCCGATACTCTGCGACCGGGTGTGGCTGAGAGTGAAACGCACAGCACGCTCTTGGAATCAGGCCCGGCGCCCTGCTCGGTGGGCCGCAGATAGTGCTGCCGCCGGCTCATTCCATCGACCCCTCGCCGACGCCAGCAGGTGGAGCCCGGGCTTCGCCGCCAACACGGTGACGGTGCTGTCAATCGCTACGGGCCCCCTCATCGAAACGATGGCCCTCGCACTTAAAAAGTCGTGCACGCACGGCCTCTGGTTCTCACAACGGGAGCGAAAAATTTTCCCCGGCCGCACGGTCGCTCGCGGCCAACCGTGAACCGGCCACGACCGCCCTCGTCCTTTGCCGGCACCCGCGAACCTTGCGGGGTGGACCGTTTGGCGATTTCGTTTCCTATCTCACCACCGGCGCGATCACGTGAGACGCATGGGCGGCTTCGAGGAAGATCGTGTTGGTCGCGGCGACGGCGTTGGTGGGAAAGTCGATCGTGATCGGCTCGCCCGTCTGCGGATTTGGTTCATAGAACGGGGCGCCGGTGCTTGCCACGGTGACCCGGATGCGATGACCCCGGTTGAAAATCTGACTGAGCGAACCCACGTCGAAAGCTACTTTATATATCCGGCCTGGCACCATCATGACCTCCTTGTCCCAGCCGTCGCGGTAGCGCGCTCGGCGCACATAATCCAAGATAAGGATGCTGCGCCCGTCGGGATACACGTCCGTCACCCGGACAATGAAGTCGGTGTCCCGCGCCGTCGACGCGACATACAGCTCCGCGCGCACCTTGCCCGTCCACTCCTGCGGCGTGATGAGCGGCTCGGTTGTGAACGTCCGGACATCCGGCTGCGCTTCGTATTTTCGCGCGTCCTGAGCTCCGGGAAAGGCTGCATAGGGCAGCTCCATCGGACTCCGCGGATCGCTCGCGTAGGAGGTGGCGGCGGCTTTCGTAACGGGTGTGGCGAGGCCCAATTTTCCTCCGGCGTGAAGATAGTACGGAGTCGGTATCGCCGCCACCGGCCAGTCTGGCGCCGTGCGCCATTCGTTGCCGGGCGCGCCGGGTTCGCCAACCGCGCCCATCACGTAGTAACGCACGGTCGGCTCGCGCTCGACGCCGTTGTCGACGCCCTTGAGAAAGTGGTCGAACCACCGGATCATTTGCGTGGCGGTTTCGAAGCGGGCATTTTCCGGGTATTCCATTTCACCGATCTTGTTCGATTTCGGGTTGCCGCCATGGAGCCAAGGGCCGAGGACAAGTTGCTGGCGGTTCCGCGAATTTGGTCCGCCCCGGTGCTGGCGGCCGATGAAACTGTCGATCGAGCCAACCGACATGAAATCATACCAGCTACCAATCGTAAAACACGGCACGTTCATTTTGGGGATGTGCAGGGTGCAATCCTCAGCGCGCCAGTAATCGTCGTAGGTCGGATGCCGGAGCCATTCCTCCAGCAACGCGCGGTTGTCGGCTGGATTACGCGCGGTCGAGTCCATTTTCTTGAACCGCTCCGGCTTCGCGGCACCGCCGATGCGGTAGCCCTCGTGGAAGAGGCTGAGTCCGGTATCGGTCATGAATTGACAGACGAGGTGGGGCGGCTGGGTGACGGCGAGGAAGTTTTGCGCGAAGCCGCCTTGGGATCCACCGAACGTGCCAACCTTGCCGTTGCTCCAAGGCTGGCGGGCGAACCACTCGACGAGATCGTAGCCGTCCATTTGTTCGCCCCAGGCGAGCGCCCGATAGCCACGCCAGACGCCCTCGGACAACTGTGAGCCGCGAAAGTTGACGCGGGCGGCGACGTACCCCCGTGCAGCGAGCGACGCCAGTTCCTTCCGCATCGCCGTGCCGTTGATGGGGGCATAGCGTTGCTCGAAAATTACCGGCCACCTTCCCTGACCCCGCGGGGAGTAAACGTAGGCGGAGAGGCGCGTGCCATCGCGCATCGGGATCATGATGTGCTCTTCGTGAATCTCACCGAGGTCGAGTGGGGGCAGGTCTGCACCGGAGGCACGTGAGCAGCTGAGGAGGAGGAAGAGGCCGAGGAGTAATTTCATGGCAAGTGACGGGGTCGCGGTTTCGGCCCGCGAACCGACGTTAAAGGGTGGTAAGGGATAGTGGGGTGAGGGAACTCAGTGAGAGGCATTTACTCCTTGAGAAGACAAGCCGAAATCCGCCGTGCGAAACGCGCCGAACCTGCAGACAACGGGTGCCAGTCGGAGCGGCGCCCCGATCGAACCGCCAGGCAGACGTTGTCCGGCGAATCCGGGCAACCAGGGTCGCGTGGTCCTCGTGTGGGTGCAGGTGAGTCGCCTGCAATTATTTCTCTTCGGTAGAATGTTTCCGACCCATCGCTTAGAAACCACACGATGTCATCCAGCCCTCGTGACCTCCGCGCGGCCCTCGCTTAAAATCCGCCACGGTCCGCGATCTCCTCGATTCACGAGGGGGGATCCACCCAAACGAAGAAGCCGTTTTTAGGGTGAAGCGTCTGGAGAAAGCCCTGGGGAGAAACGATGAGTTTCAAGGTGGTGGAAGCAGGGGCGTGTCCTCCCGTCGTCTGGGCAAAGCCCGATGGAATCCGCGGCCAGCCTTTCGAAGATCCAACGGGGTGGGAGAGGAAGCCGGAGGATTATGGGGGTGCAGCAACGGGTGGGGTTGGGGGCCGGCCGGCCGGGTTGGATACGGGTGGCGCCAGCGGCCCTGCCGCGCTCCACGGCTGAGCCGCCTCATCATTGGGTCGCCGGGTGTGCAGTTGGGCCAGCATCTCGGGAAAGCACGCCGGCACGGGGGAGCTTTTAAGAAACTCCGCCGCGAGTTCTTTGAAACCGCGTGCACGTAAATTCGCGTACACGTGGAGCTCAAACTGGGCGCGTAAATCATCGTGCGCTTCCTGGCAGCCGAGGGCCTGCATCATCCACAATAAAGCCTCGATCGTCGAAAAACGGCTCACATCCGCCTGCGCCCGTAACCAATAGCGGCTTTCCCCCGCCATGGGCAGGCTCACCAGGCGGCCCCAAGCGCCCATCCCTTGCGCCATGGCCGAGGTCTCGCGCCAAGCGCCGTCCAGCAAAACGACCTGTACTTTCGTGGCCGCGGCGCCGGCGGGCATCGGCGCACCGTGCGGGTGCAGCACCCATAACTCGCGGCCCGGCTTGCGAATGCTCGCTGGATCGATCGGCCGTTCGCGTCGCCAGAGGTGTTGCCGCGCGGCCGGCATCACGCGTTGGATCAGGTGGCTCGTGCTACTCGGCCGGAACCACTCGCGGTGATGAGTCAATACGTCGATTTCCAAATCACACTGCACCCCCTTTTGGCCCGCGCATACGCACCAACGTGGTGGTAAGCGGCAACGACCACACCTCGGTGTATTGTTCAGGACGACACTGCGCACGTCAGCAAACACGCTCGCTCTTCGGCGAAAATATCAGAGTGATCAAGGGGTCGTGACCGGTCGCGCAGCGGTTTTATCAAGGCTTCGCCTGCCTCACAAAATCGATGTCGAAGGTCTGCTGCATCTGCGGCTGCTTATACTGGCCCACCAACCGGTCGTTGGCGGTGTCATGGGTGAGCACATAGGTCGCGCCGGGATAGCCGACGTCGTTCAATTCCACCATCACCTGCAGCCCGGCGGCTCCTTGCATCCAAATGGCCCGGGACACGTTGATCGACTTCGGGTTGAAATAGCCTGCGTCCAGCACCCCGCTGATATCTGCCCCACGCAGTTCCAAAACATAGGTCCCATCACTGCGCATCCACTTTCCAAATAATTTCTTTAATGCCTCTGGGATCGGTTTCGGCGCCGCCGCCGGGGCGTTCGTTTTGGTGGCCGCGGCCGGCCCGGGATGGGTCGACGCACCGGCCGGCGCATTCTCTGCGGCCGATTCGCCGCGCTTACACCCAGGCAAGCCCGCACTCAGGTAAAGCCCCGCCACCAAGCCAACACCGACGCGGGCTGCCCGCCCAGTTTCTAAAATAGTCATGATCTTACTTTGGTCGAGCGAGACGCCCTGTGGCAAGCGCGGCGAGATTTCGCGTGAGTCGTGGATGATGCGGCCGGCGGCTCCTTTGGCCGAGGCTCTTCGCCCCGCCAGGCCGATCCCGCGGCCACGCCCCATGACGCCGCTTTCTTTAGTCTCGGTTGCATGGTCGGAAGAGCGGTGAACGGCCCCGCCACCGCGATCTCCCCAGCGGCTCCGGGCTGATCAAGCGCGCGGCCTCTCACTCCCGGCGGCGGAGCTGATGGGCCCCGCCGATGGCGGACTTAAGTCCGCCACCAGATGCCCGCCGCCCGCCGTCCTTAAAATGTGGATACGGATCAATATTCTCGGGTCGTGACAATCCCTGGCTGCGGTACGGGATAACGCCCGGTCGCGTCTGGCAGGAGGGGGGCCGGCGAGTCCACCGACAATGTGTCCAACCCCGGCGCAAATTCATGCTGACAGTTTAACATCTGGTCGTACGTGATGATTTGGCCCGTGTGGGCGGCCATCCGGCCCATCGACGTCACGAGACTCGCTTCGACTCCGCGCTTCACCTCGTTGTACGGCTGATCCTGCCGAATGGCATTAACCAGGTCGTCCCACTCCAACTGGTACGGGTTTGGCTCCGGCTGAGGAAACGCCCAGAGCAGATTTTCCGGCGTCTTATTTTGGCCTCGATAAATCGCCGCGCGCGAGGGGATGTGGCCTTTCTCCGAGATCACGGCGAGCCCTTTGCTGCCTTGCGCGTGGCTGGAGTGGTCGGGGATGCACCCCGGCATGCAGCGCCCTTCCAGAAATAATTTGGCGCCATCCGCAAACGTGTACTCCACCGAGTAGACATCGAAATTTTGATCGATGTTATCGCCGCGAAAATGCCGCCCACCACTCGCCTGCGCCTTTACCGGCCAGGCATCTTTCATCCAGCAACACTCATCGATATTATGAATATAAAAATCGCTGAAACTGCCGCCGCTCGCCCAGAGGAAGCTGTGAAAACGTTCAATCTGATACATCAGGTCGGTCTTGCCCGGCGGCTTCGGAGGCGAGGCAAAGTACCCGACGGGCCCGTGCATCCGGTACGCCCGCATCAAAATGAGATCACCAATCTCCCCTTGCTGGATCCGATCGTGTAACTCCCCGCGCCCGCGGCAATGCCGACACATCAGCCCGACGCCTACCTTCAGGCTTTTTTCGGCCGCGGCCTCGCCCAGCCGCAGCATTCGCTGGCTGGTCGGCCCATCGACCGTCAACGGCTTTTCCATGAACACATGCAACCGCTTGGCGATCGCATAGCTAAAGTGAGCCCAGCGAAACGCGGGGGGCGTGGCGAGGATCACAATATCCCCCGGCTTCAACACGTCCATCGCGGCCTTGTACGCATCCAGACCAAGAAACTGGTGCTCAACCGGCACCGTTACCTGATCGACAAATTGCTTGCTCAAACGGGCCAAGGACGAGGTCAGCCTTGGCGCAAAGACATCCGCCATTGCCACCAGCTTGATCGGGCCGCTCTTCGTCGAGAGCGCTTGGCCGGCCGCGCCGGTACCGCGTCCTCCGCATCCGATCAAGGCAACTTGCAGGAGATCGCTCCCCGCCGCGTGCACGAGCGGCAAGGTCACGCCGGCGAAGGCCGAGACGGTCGCGAGGCGCCCGGTGTTTTTAATAAAATTACGTCGCGTCACGAGGGGGATGGGCGGTTGAGACATTTTTTTGTAGGTGAACAATCGTTGAGGGAACCGGGGGACTTCAGCTGGAGTCGAAACCGTCCGCAACCTTGGTGGGATCAGTGGGAACCTTCGCTGACAGGGTCGCTAACCAAAGCGGCCGGCCAGCCGCTGGCGATAGAAAATGACCGTGAAGATTTTTCTCTCCGCGCGCGGAACGACCTGCGCTGGTGGGGTATTTTCGCACGCCCGGCTCTTCGCGGGTTCTCTCCTGCTAGGTGGCCCAGGTGCGATCACCGGGAGCGAGGGGTATCGCGCCGCGATAGCCACCGGGGATGGGATCATAACGCAGGGCCTGCGTCGCGCCGGGCTCCGAGGTGAAATATCCGAGGACGGCCCATTGTTTGATCGGCCGCAGGGGATGCCGCCCCTTGGCCGGCGCCAGGCTGGCCCCTTTTTTTTCGTAAGTGATGAGGAGTGTTTCCCGCTGCGCCGCGGCCAGGTCGATAAATCCGCGGGCAAACTCCGCCCGACTCAGCGCTTCGATTTCACGGAGCCCGCTTTGGATTAAGCTCACTGTTTCTGGCGGAGAACACGTGCTCGCCATCATCGCAATAAAACGCCCGATTTCCACCGCTCCCGCTCCCGGCGAACCCGCGGTGGCCGGCAGCAACGTATCCCCGATAATTGTCAACAGCCGCTCTTCCTCCGGGCTCCAGCCCTCCGGTGCCGGCAAGGCGGCCCAGGTCCGCTTCGGTAGACCCGCCCAAACCCCGGCCGCACCCGCCCAAAGACCCGCCCGGCGCAGCGCTTCACGTCGACTCATCCGCTCGTTCATAACGTTCCTTTTTTCATTGCGGCGACCGCATAGTTCGCCGCTCGGGCCGCGAGCGCCATGAAGGTCAGCGAGGGGTTTTGTGTACCCGTGGAAGCCATACACGCCCCGTCCGTCACAAATACATTGGGGCACGTGTGCAACTGGTTCCAGCGATTCAAGAGCGACTTTTTCGGATCTGCCCCCATGCGCACTCCGCCCATCTCGTGGATGTCGAGGCCCGGCGCGCGCCGATCGTCGGTTTTGGTGATTTTTTTCACGCCGGCGGCCGAGAGCATCGCCTCCCCTTGCTCTAGAAAATCTTGGATCATCTTTTCGTCGTTCTCATGGTAACCGATCGAGGTCACCAGTTGGGGAATGCCCCACGCGTCACGGCGGTCGGCGGCGAGGCGCACGTGGTTTTCCCGACGCGGCACCGTTTCGCCTTGCATCATCATCGTTACGCCCCACGGCCCTGGTCGCGTCAGGCGCTCCTTAAACGCCGCGCCCGCCCCGGGCAGGTAATTCCCTTGCGTCCAGCTCGCGCGCGATGCCCCAAAGAACACCATGTAGCCGCGTTGAAAATCCATTTCCTGTTTTCGCACGTTACGGAAATTCGGCATCATCGCCTGCGTGGGCCGCCGGCCAGAATAATAGGAGTCGGCAAACCCTTCCATCTGGCCGGCCAGACTCCCGCGATAATTATGAAAAGCCACGTGGCGGCCCAATAAATCGTGATCGTTGCCCAGGCCCGTGGGAAACCGCGCTGATTGTGAATTGAGCAAAATCAGATTCGTGTTGAGGCAGGCGGCATTCACGAAAATTACCCGCGCAAAAAACTCCTTCGTCTCCTGGGTTTGCGCATCGATCACGCGGACCCCGCTCGCTCGACCGGACCCCGGATCATGCAGGATCGCCGCCACCACCGCGTGGGGTCGCATCGTGAGATTTCCGGTCCGCGCCGCCCACGGCAGCGTCCCGGAATTTGAAGAAAAATAACCGCCAAAGGGGCAGCCGCGGTAACACAGGTTGCGGGCCTGGCACTTGCCGCGGCCCTGCTCGAGGTGGATCGCCTGCGGCGCGGTGAGATGCGCGCAGCGTCCTTGCACCACAAAACGATCCGCGTAAGCCCCGCGAATCTTCCCGCTCAGATGCTTTTCCACGTCGTTCATTTCCCACGCCGGCAGAAATTCTCCGTCCGGCAGTGTTTCCACGCCGTCCCGATTTCCGCTGATCCCCACAAACCGCTCCACGTGGGTGTACCACGGCGCCAGATCTTCGTAACTGATCGGCCACTCGCCAAACCCATCGCGCGCCGGGCCCTCAAAATCGAACCGGCTCCAGCGCTGCGTCTGCCGCGCCCAAATCAACGATTTGCCGCCAACCTGGTAACCACGGATCCAATCGAAGGGTTTTTCTTGGACATACGGATGCTCCCCATCTTTCACGAAAAAATGCGCCGTCGTTTCGTCAAAAGCATAGCAGCGTTTCACAATCGGGTTTTCCCGGGCGATCGTGTGCGGCAACTTCCCGCGATGCGGCAAATCCCAGGGATTTTTCAACGCCGTCGGGTAATCTTTCAGGTGCTGGACGTCGCGTCCGCGCTCCAGCACGAGCGTCTTCAGACCGTGCTCACATAACTCTTTGGCGGCCCACCCTCCGCTAATCCCGGATCCGATGACGATCGCATCAAAGGTATTTTCACGGGAGCCGCTCGTCGTGGGATAGTTGGCCATCGCGACCTACACGAAGCGCTGCGTCCGAAAAATTCAAGTGCGCGTTGTCGTGCGCACCCCGTCAGCCCGCAGTTTCCGCCGATGCCAACGGATCTCGCCGCCCGGTGATTTGAGCCGTCTTCCCCGCGGCGACCGCCGCTCCCTCCCCCGAGGCTCCGGCTGCCTCAGTCTGCGGCCGCGAGCGTCTGGAGCCCCGCACGGCCCACCAGAACGGTGCGGCAGAGCGTCGAGCCGCGCGCGAAATCACGACACACTTGCGGGCGGTCCTCGTAAATGGTGCAGAGCCGCGTCACCTCATCAAGCGCCATGCAGGCGCCGTCGCCTTGTTGATCCATGCAGCGCACTCCCGCGTGCTCGACGACCAAGTGCGCGGGCACGCGGTCGTCGCCGGCGGCTAATTCCACCAAGAGGTGGCAACACTTCCCGCAGCCCGCGCAGCTGGGTAATCCATCGAGTTCTTTGAGCATTAGTGAGCGCCGACGTTGCACAGCCTGCCTTGAATAGCGACTGCGCCTTGGTCGCGCGTTGACTCCGGGTGCGCTCGCTCGGGCGGCGCGCTCGCGGCCGCGAGCGCCGCCGGCGGATCTTCGCGGCCGGGCGGCGCGCCCCGGGGCAGGTTGGTGCTGAGGGCGCCTCCCGCGGGCGGGTTCAATGCGCGGTGGCGGAATGGGGCGGAGCCGGTCGGGTCGATGGGGTCGCGGCGCGGGAAGAGCCGCGGGGGTTGGCAGAGTGAGATCCGAAAATTAAAAAACCGTGCGGAGGGCGCGCGGGAGATTTTGGGCGGCTTGTTGGAGGGCCTCGGCCAGGGGAAGATGGGCGGGGCTGATCGAGTGGAGCGAGAGATGGGCGGGTGGCCGTGCGGCGGTCGCGCTTCCTGCAAAGACATGGACGCGCTTGCCCAAGGCGAGCGCGCGCGCGGCGACGGCGCCGGGGCCTTTGCCGTCCAGAGAGCTGTCGTCGAAGCGACCCTCTCCCGTGATGACAAGATCAGCAGCGGTGAGGCGGGCCTCAAGATTGAGCCAGGCAGAAACAAAATCGAAACCAGGCAAGAGCTGGGCGCCGGCGGCGGTCATTAAGCCGAAGGCGATACCGCCCGCGGCGCCCGCGCCGGGCGTTTCCATAAGTGTGTCGGGGCGGTCGCAGTGGGCGCACAGCAGCAGGGCGAGTCGGGCGCTGGCGTGGTCGAGGCGGGGGAGATCGGTGGTGCTCAGACCTTTTTGGGGCCCGTAGGTGGCCGCGGCGCCGCGGGGTCCGAGCAGGGGATTGCTGACATCGCAGGCGATTAAAATGGGCGGTGTGGTGGCGTTGATTTGGCCGCTGAGGCGACTGATTTCCGGCCATTGGCTTGGTGTTGGCGGAAAAATGGGCCTGCCCGCAGCGGAGTGAAATCCGAGGCCCAGCGCAGCCAAGGCCCCGAGCCCGAGATCATGGGTCGCGCTGCCGCCAACGCCCAGCACGATGGCGGTGGCGCCGAGGGTGGTGGCGTGTTGAATTAATTCGCCGGTGCCCACGCTGGTGGTGTGCCAGAGATCGCGGTCGGCGGGCGGCAGCAACGCGAGCCCGGAAGCCGAGGCCATATCGATGATCGCGATGAGGGGAGGCTTACGCGAATGGCTGAGGGCCGAGGGCAGATAGGCGCGGGCGGCGGCGGGAACGGCGTCGAGTGTAATTAGCCCGACGGAGGCTCGGGTGGGGCGCTGGCGTGGGCCGGTGACGGTGGTCGCTTGCGTCGTGCCGGCCACGGCCGCGGTGAGGATTTCCGAAAAGCCTTCACCCCCATCCGAGAGAGGAGCGGAATCGATGATCCAATCGGGATGCCGATCTTGGAGGGTGGCGGCCGCCAAGGCGCAGGCCTCGCGCGCGGAGAGGCAATCCTTGAATTTATCGAAGGCGAGGAGGACACGCATGCGGGCGAAACTGAAGGTGGCGGCGAGTGGTTAAAAGGCGAAAAACCGCGCCGTGGCGAAAAGCCCGCGGCCGCCGGCGAAAAGCCCATGGCGGCCGGCGAAAAGCCCGTGGGTGGCGGCGGCCTCGGGGAGGACGCGCTGGCTTGGACCGAATGCGTCGTGGGCCGGGCGATCGCCGGGCGGCGCTTTGAACGACGGGGTGAGCGGTGCGGCGAATGGCGCGGCGTGGTGCGGCGGCGTGGTGCGGCGGCGTGGTGCGGCGGGCCCGGGGTTGTGCCGGGCAGGGCGACTGGAGCCGAGATAATGGGCGGTGGTGACGTTGGCGAGGTGGGCGGGTCCGAGCGCGCGCGGTAGATTTGGATTTTAGAAGGTGCCCTTGACACCGGCCGTCCACTGGCCGCCGTATTTTTCTTTGGTCAGCATGCGATGGTCCGATTTAAAATACCAATTCTTGCCAGCGTTGAAGGCGTTGCGACCGGAGATGAATACGCTGGCATGGCGGGAAAGGGTCCAGCCGGCGCCGACATCGCAGACGACGCGTTGCTTGAGGTATTGCAGGTCTCCGCGGTTGAGCGCGGAGGTGAGCCCGTTGGCGACGATGCTCTCGTCGACGTAGGTGCCGGCGAGACTGCCGTTAAATTTTCCGGAACGGTAAAAGAGGCCGGCGCTCCCATTTTGCGGTGACCAGCCGGTATTGCTGTTGATGCTCTCGATGGGTCGCGGGTTGGAATTGAAGCGGGCGTAATTCGCAAAGATGCTGGTGCCCCGCAGCCATTCCCATGGCAGGAAGCTGAGTTGTTGGCTGTAGGCCAGCTCGAGGCCCTTGATGCGGCGGGTGCCGGGAATGTTTTCGGCGGTGATGAACTCGTAGCTCGAGTAAACGGGGTCGTTGCCGTAGCCGGCCTCGGCGGCGGTCTGGGTGTAGGCTTTGGTTGAGCCCTGCAAATCGGTTTGAAAAAGATGAAGACTCAACGTGCCCGCGGGTTCAAAATAGTATTCGAGCATCGCGGAAAACTTGCCGGCCCGCTCCGGTTTTAGATCCGGGTTGGGAATGGTGATTTGGGTATCGGCGGAGTTGATACTCCACGCGCCGGCGATCTGGGTCAGGTTGGGGCGCTTGATGGCCTTGCTGTAACCGAATTTAAAATTGAGGTTGGTCCGGAGTTGATATTTGGCGGAGGCACTCGGCAAAAAATCCGCGTAATCGCCGGAGTCTTTCGTCATGCCTTTCGAATATTTGTAGGCGACGTACTCAGGGGTGCTGGCCGCGGTGGCGACGCCGCTGGCGCTGCGGGTCGCCCACGGGTTTTTGGACACGGGAACGATGACCGGCACGGCCGTGACCGTGCTGGTTAGCTCGGAGCGCCCGCCCGATTGGAACTGCCAGGCGCCCGCCCGGATCGTCCCCATAACGTAACCGGAACGGATGGTCTCCTGATTGCTGTGCGGACTGCTGATGATGGTTTCCAAATTAGCGGCGGTGTTAGCGGTGGTCTGGCTGAAGTAATTGGGGTGGGTGGCTTGCAGTTGAAAGAGTGCGGCCTTGTCGGGTACGGGCAGCGGGTTCAAGTTGATGCCCCATTGGTCGAAGCGGAAGTTGGCGGGGGAAGTGGGGAGGGGGGAGCTGAGTTGATTACCGGTGGGTCCGATGTAAGTGAAGGTGTTTGCGAAGATCACATCGCCGCGCCGGTAGGTGACCTGTTCGTGCAGACCAGTCTTGAAAAAAGTGGGGAGGGTCCACGGTAACGCATAGCGTGCGTTGAGTTGGCCGACGTACTGCTCGGTCTTCCCGCGGGTGCGGGAGTTGGAGATGTTGCCCGGCTGGAGGTCGAAGCGGCCCCACTGGTTGAGATCGTACCATGAGCCCCCGGGCGTGCCGGCGGTCTGCGTGATCGTCCAGGCGGAGGAATCGTTGTTGGGGCGCTCGGCGGTCCAACCGATGCGGGTGAGTTGGAGGCCAGCGGTGTCGACCGCGCCCATATGCAAGCTGCCGTTCTGGCTGCGTGCGCGCGAAAAACTGAAGGCGCCGTCGGCGGTCAGCCGGCCGGTCTGGTAGTTGAAGCTGAGCGCGAGGTTGGTGGTATCATTTTTCTTGTTACCGTGGCTGCCGCTGTGCTCGAGGCGCGTGTTGGCGTTGGCGGTGGGGGCGGCGACGATCTTGGTGAGCGCCGCGTTGGTGTTGCTCTCCGGTGCGCTCACCCGAAAGTTTAAATTGCGGTTGGCGATGACGTCGCTGAATTGCGTGAAGCTGGTGGCGAGGGATAGTCGCAGGGCGGGTGTCCACGGCTGGTAGTCGAGCTTGAGCCCACCGGAATATTTCGTGCCCATCTTGGGACCGTCCTTGAAATTGACGGCAGTGATGAGGGGACGTTGAGCGGCGATGGCCTGGGCGGAGGTGTAGTCGTAGGTGACGCTGTTGCGAAATTGTTCCTTGAAGACGCTCGAAGAGGAGAAATTGAGCGCCACGCCGAGTTTATTCTCGAAGTAGATATTTGAGTAGTCGAAGACGACGGTGGGGCGGGATTTACGATGGTGATGGTCATCGTGGCGCGGGGTGGCATGCAGCGTGTATTCGTATTGGTTGCCGATGAAGCCGAGAGTGTAATTGAAGCGCTGGCCGCGCCGGTCGAGGGCGCTTTTCGTGCGGAGGTTGACGGTCCCCGCGGGGGCGTCGCCGGGCATGTCGGCGCTGAGGGTTTTGTTTACCTCGATTGATTCGATGTTATTGATCGAGAAGGCCTCGAATTCGAATTGCCGCGTATCGGCGCCGAAGGAAGCCCCGGCGCCGGTGTTCGCCATCGTATTGCCGTCGATCGTCACGTAGCCGTAGCGCGGTTGCATCCCGCCCATCCGCGCCGCGCGGGTATCGGTCTCGACGTAATCGAGGGTAACGCCCGGCATAAATTTAAGAAATTCGCCGATATTGCCCTCGGCGATATCCCCGAAATTATCCGCGGCGACGACGGTCTTCACGTTCATGGCCTGTTTCTGTTCGGCGACGGCCTTGGCTTGCCCCTCGCGCTCGGAAGAGACGACCATTGCGCCCAGTTGGATGATGGCATCGCGGGAGCGGCGGGAGTCGGTCGGGGGGAGTTCGAAGTCGCGGGTAGCGGTGACCCCGGGCGTGATTTGCAGGGTGACGGTGGCGGTTTCGTGACCCGGGTAGGTGGCGATGAGTTGGAGGGTGCCGGCGGGGGCGTCGTGGAGGAGGTAATATCCCCCGGTCTCGGAGGTCGCGACCTTGGGGGTGCCCGCGATGCGGATCTCCGCGTTGCGGATATATTCGCCGGTGGCGGGGTTGAAGACGCGGCCGGCGATGGTGGCGGTGGGCTGGGCGAAACCGGTGCCGGTTAACGCCAAGGCGAGCGCGAAACTAAAAAAAATGCGGAGAGGGTGGGCGCGGAGCGGAGGGAAGCGACGGGTGAGGGCAGGGTGGTGAAGGGCAGGCATGGGAGTGAAAAAGGTTTTAAGGGCGAGGCGCTAGCTGAAGGCGTGAGGCCGGGGAGCGGACGGGGGCAGATGGACGGTGCTCTGGGCGGGAAGTGCGGGGAGGGCAGCCCCGGTACGTGCGCGGTCGGATGGTGGCGCGGCGGTGGGCGAGTGGGGGGTGGTTGGGTGGGCGCTTCCCTTTATTGGGCGGGTGCGGGGGCGGTTTTTTTTCTACGATTGAGAAATTCGGTGACACGGTGCTGGGTATCCGGATGTTGGAGACAAGTGATGGAAGCGGCGGCTTCGGCGGCGGCGCTGGCGGCTCGGGGAAGCTGGGGGGAGGCGTCGACCAAGCATTTTAATTGGCGGATGGCGATGGGGCTGCAGGTGGCGATCTCCTGTGCAAGTTGGGCGCAACGGGCAGCCATTTCGGCCGGCGGCACGCATTCATCAGCCAGACCGATGGCGACAGCCTCGCTGCCGGTGACGCGGCGACCGGTGAAAAAAAGTTCCTTCGCTCGGGCGGCCCCGACGCGCCGCGGCAGCCGCCAGCTGCCGCCCCAGCCGGCGACGAAGCCCAGCTTGGCCTCCGTCTGGGCGAGTTGGGCGTTCGGAGTGACGAAGATGAGATCGGCGGCGAGGGCAATTTCGAGGCCGCCACCGAGGGCGAAACCCTCGATGCGCGCGAGGACCGGGCAGGGGAGACTTTCGAGCCGGTTGAGGACGCGGTGCCCGTGTTCGACCCAAGGCACGATGGAGGTGGGGTTGAGGTGCTGGAGGACGTTGAGATTGGCGCCCGCGCAAAAAACGGTGGCGGAGGCGCTGCGGAGGATGACGAGCCGAATGGCGTCGCCGGCTCTTTCGATGGTAGCGAGGTGGGCGTCGAGCTGGTCGAGGGTGGTGTGATCGAGGGTTGGCGGGCGGCCGGGCGGTGGTACGAGGACGAGCTCGGCGGTGGTATCGGCGAGGATAAGCTGGATCGTGGTGATCATCGTGAGACGGCGTTAAGCGGGGCCAGGGCGGTATTGCCGGTGAACCCGCGAGAATGGGCGGGCGAACGGTTAAAGTCGGGTGGGTTGATGGAGAAGAGCGGAGTGAGTCGCGATAAATTCTACGCGCGGCGTGGTCTGAGGCGAGCCTGCGTGTGGGTTTTGGTGAGGCGAGTTGGCGGGAGGGCGTGCGCAGGGAGGCGAGTTGGCGGGAGGGCGTGCGCAGGGACCGGAGGCGTACCCGCCCGACGGAGGGCCGGCGGTTGGGGTCGATTCGGATTGCGGGTTGGCGGCGGCCTCCGTGTTGATAGCGAGAGGTTGGGCTCATCGTCTCGTCCTCACGTTGATCAATCTTCTCATTATTTTGTCATGCCCGTTTCCGCTCATTTTTCTGGTCGTACGGAAGTTCGCTGGGGCATCATCGGTTGCGGTGATGTCACTGAGGTGAAGAGTGGTCCTGGTTTTCAAAAGGCGGCGGGCTCATCGTTGGTGGCGGTGATGCGGCGCAAGGGTGGGCTCGCGGCGGATTATGCGCGGCGGCATGGGGTGGCGCGGTGGTATGATAGTGCGGCTGCACTGGTGGCGGATTCCGCAGTGGATGCGGTGTACATTGCGACCCCTCCGGAGACGCATGCGGATTACGCGCTGTTGGTGGCGGCAGCCGGAAAACCAGCGTACGTCGAGAAACCGATGGCGCGGCATCTGCCGGAATGCGCGCGGATGGTGCGGGCTTTTGGCGAGGCCAACCTCCCTCTTTTCGTGGCTTATTATCGCCGCCGCTTACCGCGATTCTTGGAAGTGGCGGCCATGCTGCGCGGAGGTGTGCTGGGTCGGGTGACCGGGATTAGTTATCGGCAGGCGGCGCCGTTCCATCGCGGACCGGCGATTTGGCGGGTGGATGCAGCGCAGGCGGGCGCGGGGCATTTTCTCGACGTGGGGTCGCACACGCTGGATCTGTTGGACGCTCTTTTTGGACCGTTGACGGACGTTGCGGGATTGGCGGCGAACCGCGGGTCGGATTATGCGGTGGAAGATACGGTCGCGATGAGTTTTCAGACGGCCGCGGGAGTGCCGGGCGTAGCGAGCTGGAACTTTGCGAGTGCGGTGGCGCACGATGCGTTGACGATCACGGGGACGGCGGGGCAGCTGGTTTTTTCAATTTTTGGCAATGACGCGATTTGCTGGGAGACGGCGGAAGGCGTGAAACTTCTGGAGCGGCCGAACCCGCCGCACGTGGCGCAACCGCTGATTCAAGCGGTCGTGGATGATCTGTTGGGTCGCGGAGTTTGCCCGAGTACGGGGGAGTCGGCGAGTCGGACCACGCGGGTGATGGACACAGTTTTAGAAGCTTATTACGGTGGTCGTTCGCGGGCGTTTTGGTTGGATCCGACGGAGTGGCCGGGCCGGCGGACTGCGGCGCTTTGAACGGTCCGGTGCCGGCGCCGCGCGAGAGGTGACCGCGTGGGCTCTCGGATTGGGCAGGTGCGACGTGGGCGTGGGTGCGACGTGGGCGCAGGTTGGCGTGGGTTGGGCCTGGGCGCGGGTCGGCGTGGGTTGGGCGTGGGCGCGGGTCGGGCGCCATCCGGTACGCGTGAGTTCGCGCTGGTTACGCCGGGTCGCGCGTCGAAAGCGAGGAGGGCGGGGCCGGTGGTCTTGGCGCCATCGCCCAAAAAATGTCGGTTTTAATGGGCTGGTTGGCGCGAGCACGTGCGAGCACCCGCGAGTGACGGATCAGCCTGCGCGGGCGCTCGCGGCGACGCGAAAGTTCCGAAGGTAAGGGGCGTTCGTCCTAAGGAGAAGCGATTGGGGCGAAGCGCGGCACGCGTTGGCCGGCGACCTCGACCGTCTCCATAAACATTCCGGCCGGTCGTACCCAGAGCCCGCCCTCGCCGTAGAGGGGTTGGTAGACCACGAGGGCCTCGAGAGTTTCGGAGTGCCGGGCGAGGCTGATGACCTGGTATTGATTACCCTTGTAGTGACGGTAGCGGCCGGGGCGCGGCTCGGACGGAAGGGCGGGGAGGGGATCGCTCATGGCGGTTGGCAGGGATGTCGGGTAAGCGCGTGGCGGTGTTTTCGTCCGGAATCTTTGGCGATGCGCTGGTGGCAAATACGGTGAGGCGGTGTTGAGTTTAAATGGCGGGTGGGCTCGATCTACCGGCGAGCCAAGGCGGCTGGACGGTGCGGTGGGTTTAAGCGAGTCGCTGATGATCGGCCCGAGCAGGCGGCTACTCCACGCGAAAGATGCCCTTCATGATCGCGGCGTGTCCCGGGAAGGTGCAGAGAAAATCGTAATCGCCGGGCGCGCTTGGTGCCGTGAAAAAAATCGTGTCGGTTGATTGTGGCTGGGTGAGTGCGGTGTGGTAGAGCACATCGGGAGAGTCAGGCACGAAGTTCTGTGCGTTGCCCTCGAGGCCGAGGGCGACGGCGGCGGTACCGACCGCTTCCCCGCGACCCGGGGCGCAGAGCACGAAATTATGGAGCATGTCGTCGGAGTTGCGGAAAACGAGGCGCACCCGCGCGCCTGCTTTTACGGTGAGAAGCGTGTCGTCGTATTTAAGTCCGGGCTGAGTACCGAGAAGGAAGCTCTTATCGCCCTCGTCGCCGGCCCAGTCGGCCGGAATCTTGGTCGGATGTTTTTTGGTGTTGGCGCTCGCGAGGGCGGGCACGGGGGCAACGCAGATCTCGGCGGCCTTGGGGTCGAGGGGGATGATGCGAGCCCCCTCGGGCAGTCGGTTGAGCGTGTAATAAGCGGTCGCGTGCAGGAGGGGTTCGGCGCTGCCCTGGGCGCGGAGGGCGGCGGCTTTGATTTCGTGGACATAACCCTCGCGCAGGCACGTGTTGGCGAGGCGGACGCTGAGACCGTCGGGGGCGACGTTGACCTTGAGGACGGGGCAAGCGACCCGGTTGACGGGGGCGCTACCGTAGGCCTTGTGGTAAAGGTACGTGAAGCCCGCGACCTGATAGTTTTCGGGTTTTTCGGCGATGGCCCGATCGACGGGCTGGGTAAACTTGAGGACAAAACCGTCGGGCTGGGCGAGGATTTCGCGGATCTCGAAAGGCGTCTGGCCGGTCCAAGTGAGTCGCTCGATGCCCTGTTGTTTGGGGCCCACGGAGCCCCAGCCGCGGGCGGATTCCCCCGCGAAGAGGACGCCGTCCTCACCGTGGGTGATGCGGAGGATGCCGCTCTCAAAGCCCTCCCGAAAGGCGATGGCGGCTCCCTGCCAGACCCCGCGCACCTTTTCCAGCATGACGCGGGAAATTTTACTTTGGCCCTGGTCGGCAACAAAAAGTTGGCCGGCAAACGGGCCGAATTTTCCAGCGGTGAGATCTTGGAGCATGCCGGAGTTGGAGATGCCGAGGATGGTGTGGGGCAGCCAGACGGCGGGAGGTTTTACGCTGGGCAGGCGCTGGGCGACGTCGGGCATCGGCTCATCGAAATCCTTGATATCGTCGGGGCGGAGTTTGACGGTCGAGCCGGGCAAGCGGCTCCAAGCGAGGCCCGCGGGGTGACCGGCGAAGTCGCCCGTGGTGAGGTGGGTGATGCGGCCGGAGCCGACCCATTCACCCTGATTTTCTGAGGCGAACCACTCGCCTTGAGTGGTCACGAGGAAGCCGCAGGGCGAGCGCAAGCCGGCGGCGATGGGCGTGATTTGGCCATCGGGGGTAATTTCCAGCATCCAACCGCGCCAAGGGGCCGGGGCTTGGGTGGCGCCGCCGAAGGCGACGTTGAGGGTGACGCGCAGATTGCCGTTGGGGGCGAGCACGGGGCCGAACGCGTATTCGTGGTAGCTGCCGGAGATGGGGAGCTTGGCGACGGTGGCGAACACATCGGCGCGGCCGTCGCCGTCGGTGTCCTCGAGCCGGGTGATTTCTTGGCGTTGGGCCACGTAGTAGCCCCGTTGGGGGGCGGGCGCGGCGATAATGCCGAGGGGTTCGTGCAGACCGGAAGCGAAGAGGGTGTATTTCGGCTGAGGAGTGGCGGCGTAGGCGCCGTCGACCCACCAGATTTCGCCGCGGCGAGTGGTGATGAGAAGGCGTTTTCCAGCGACGGGGGTGATGCCGCTCACCTCCAGCACGAGATCGGCGGGGACGGGCAGAGGCGTGCGTTGCCAGTAGCGATTTTCCCGTTCGACCAAGTCGTTGGAAGGTTTGGCGAAGCGCTCGGCGGCGGAAGGATTATTGACGAGATCGGCGGCTTGAGCGGAGAAGCTGGCGCACAAGGCGAGAGCGAGCCATGGCCGCGGCCGGGAGGAGCCCGCGGAAGTGGCGCGGGCGGGGCGGAGCGGGGCTCGGAGTGGCGCGGCTGGCATGAGGGAGAGGCGAGGGGAGGAGAGGCGTTTCATGGGTGAGTTCACCAAATGATCGAGTACGAGAGGGGCTTTTCGAGCAGCGAGGTCCGGACGGGAACGGCGAGTTGTTGCCGGCCGTTGACGGTGCGAATGACGGGCTGGACGGGGGCATCGTCGGGCCAGTCGAGGTACCATTCGCGGGCGCCGATGATCCAGCCTCGGCCGTCGTTTTGGGGCGTGATCGCGGAGGCTTCGGCAAGCAGGAGCCACGCGGACCACGAAGGCAGTTTACCGTTGAGGGTGAGGGTGCGCACGAGACCACGGCCGCCGGGCGCCGCGACGACGCGGTCGCGGAGGGAAATGTCCGCGAGGTTCGCGAGAAACACGGGGGTGCCGTCTGCTTCCAAGGTGTAGCCGGCCGAGGACCACAAGGCATCCGTGTGGTCGGGCCAATCACCGTTGGCCGCATATTCGATCAGGCCGAGGAAGGGTTTGCCGTTGAAGGTCAAAGCGGGGCCGGCGGCTTTGGCGGTCTGATCATTACCGCGGCCGTCCCACATATTAAAGGTGTCGATGAAGGAGCCGCGCCAAGCATGGAGCAGCGCGCCGGTTTCGAAGTCGTAGGCGAAGTGGGTCCCCGCGGGGCTGCCGACGGTGGCGGCGTAGAGTCGTTTGCGCGGTTCGAAGGGAACGAAGCCACGTTGGAGCAGGACGCGGTCCTTCGGCTCAACGATTAACTGTTTGCTCGCGACTCCGGAGCGCGGGCCACGGCCGCCCCGGCCAATGCGCGCCTCGCCCTCTTCGCGCACCGTGACGGCTTGCGGCGCAAGGCCAGGGCCCTCGACGTTGAGTTCGAGGGAAGGGCGGCCGTTGGCGGTATTGAGAAGGTCGAGGCGGAAGTTGTGCGGGCCGGCCGTGAGGTTAACGGTCCCGGGCTGGCTGCCGCGATCGAGTGGGGCGACGACGGTGCGGCCATCCACGATCAGTCGGGCGCTGCCGCTGGTCTCGATCGTGAAGTGGTAAGCGCCCGCGCGGGGCGCGTTGATCGCGCCGGTAAACACGAGCGCGAATTTTCCGCTCTTCTCGATGGCGCCGTGGGCGAAGCGCGCGGGGACGCCCTCGGCCTCTGGTGTCGCGCGATCATAGGCGCCGATCGCAGGAAAGCTGCCCGCGTAAAGTTTGTAGCGGAGGTTTGACGGGGCGAGCGTCAGGCTGGAGTCGAAGCGCTTGCAGGCAAGGTGGCGCAAGGCGACGGAGCCGTGGTCACCCTGAATCATCAGTGGGCCGAGAGGTTTTTCGTCGTCGAAGGCGGCGCTGCGGGTGGGCCCGGTGACCTCGGTATTTTCTTGGACCACGAAGCCGTTGAGGACGACCTTCACGAAACGGGCGTTGCGGATTTTCTGGCCGGTCGCGTCGAAACGCGGGGCTTGGAATTCGATGTGGAGTTTTTGCCAGAGACCGGGTGCGCGACTGGCGTTGGCGCGCGGCGCCGTCCCCTCATAACCCTCCTTGCCCGGGCCGCGCGCGGCATCCCACCGTTGGTAGATGCCGCCGCAATCGCTGGCCTGGGGGGAGCGCACGCCCCAACTGTCGAAGAGTTGCACCTCGTATCGTCCCTGCAGATACACGCCGGAATTTGATCCGGGGGTGAGCAGGAATTCGAGATCGGCTTCGATGTCGCCGTGTGCCCACGTCGTGAATAAATGTCCGCGGGTCTCAGGCGTTTTCCCGGGATTGCAAATGAGGATACCGGCGCCCGGCCGAGGGTTAAGTGATTTTTCGCGCCGGGGATCACCGGCGAGATCACGGGCGAGTTGCCAGTTGGGGGTGAGGGTTTTGAAGTCCGTCGGAGCGTCGAGCGAGATGGGCTCGGCGGGCAGCGCCGATTGGGCGTAGGCCGCGCCGAACCCCAAGGGCAAGGCGAGGGCGGCTTGGAGAAAAATGGCAAGCGAGGGGATAGTGCGCATCGGGCGAAAGGGCGAAACTCGCGGCAGATAAAGGCGACCGCAAACTGATTTATCCGCAACGGCCCCGCCGCCAGCGGAGAAATCGCCCCGCGGCGCGCCTCACCCCGCGAAGAGGCCGAGCGGCGCACGTCTGCGTGCCCTCCTTTTTTGGATCTGGCCGAGTGCGTTTAGACTTTCGGCTGGTCAAAGCGATGGCTCACTCCTCTAACTTTATCAGGGTCACATGTGTAAATCGCACGCGGCCCAATGGTTGGTCCGCGCGGCGGCGGGTCGACCGGCTAAGCGCTCGGGGCACGGCAATCTTCATCTTTAATTTTATGATCGTTTCACTGTTTTCTAGATCTTCCTCATCGGCACCTCGTTCGTTCTTCTCCGGGCTGGGTGCACGCCTCGGACTCGCGCTCGCCGCGGCGGGTTTTTCATGGGCGCAGACCGCGCCGATCGTGGCGATCACCTCGCAGAAAACCTCGGAGGAAGCGGGCGCCATCACCCTCACCCCGTTCACCGTAAACTCCGATCGTGATACCGGTTTTGCCGCGGCGAGTGCCCTCGCCGGAGGGCGTTTGGCGACGGATCTACGCGATACCCCCGCCGCCTATTCGGTGATCAACCGGGAGTTCATCGACGCACTGAATCTTACGGATCTGCAGTCGGCGCAGAATTGGACGACCGGGGCGACGTTCACCTCGGATATTGGCACCTTTAACTTTACGACGTTCACGGTACGTTATAGCTCGCGCGGGGTCACGGCCGGGCAGCAGTTGAGGAATTTTTTCCCCGTGAACAGCGATAACGATAGCTACGCGCTGGAGCGCTATGATTTTGGGCGCGGGGCCAACTCCATCTTATTTGGCAACGGCAGTTTGGGTGGGGTGAGTTCGTCGACGACGAAGCGGGCGCGCGTGGACCGGGCGTTTCAAGATGTGAAGTTGAGCGCGGGTTCGTGGAGCCTGATGCGGGCGACGCTCGACGTGAACCAGCCATTGGGAGACAAGGCGGCGGTGCGGGTCGCCGGGGTCGGGCAGCACGTGCTGGGCTGGCGGCAGAAGGAGTTTGATAAACGCAAGGGTGTCTTTGTGACGGCGACGGCGAATCCTTTTCGGAATACGCAGATTCGCATTGAGGCGGAGGCGATTAACCGGGAACTGAATGCCCCGATTAATAATCTGCAGGATCAGTTATCGGGGTGGGACGGTCGGACGACCTTTGGGACGCCCGCGTCGCTGAACGGTGCGACCGCGGCGCAGATCACGGCGTTACAGGCGCAAGGGGTGGCGCGGCGGGCGGCGAACTACAATGTTTACGACCCCTACAATGGCTTCAACGCGATTTCGAGTTACAGTAACGAGGCGATTACCCTTGGCGGTGGCACCACGGCGACCACGCCGATCGCGGGCTTTGTCTCGGGCAGCAATGCCGCGTTTGGTCTGGCGAATACCAATCTGCTCGAAGTGATGAATGTACCGGGCAACCGGTTCGACGTGGCGGAGGCCAACTCGTATTTTCGCCGCCCGTCGCGCCGCTTTTCCATCAATCAGGACGGCGCGCTCCTTGAGACGACCTTTCGTGATGTGCAGGCGACGATTGAGCAGCGGCTCGGTGATTTCTATTTCGAAGTCGCGGCGGATATTAACAAAAACTCCAACGCCACGAACGGCGAGCAGAACCGCGGCGCCAACGCGACCTATCTCGACATCAACCGGGTGCTGCCCAACGGCCAGCCCAATGCCCATTTCCTGCAGGCTTACGGCGACGGCAATTTTTTCCGCGGCTTCCGTCATTATAATTATAACAATCTCCGTGCAGCGGTGGCGTGGAAGCGGGACACGCGCTGGGGAAAGTTTTCTGTGAATACGTCGGTTGGAGAAAATAAAAACCACTATACGCTTTCCTACCAGTGGCTGAGCCTCGCGCAGGGCAGCGACACCCTCGCCTGGTTGAACGGCACGACCGCCGACGTGAAGATTCGTCGTTACTGGAATGAACCGAGCCGGCCCTTTGTCGATCTGGCGGGGAAGTCGATCCCGTATTACGACCCGAATACGCGGACGACGAGCATCGTGACCCCGCGCTGGGTGATCGATCACACGCGGTTCGACAGTGAGTCGGTTAATGATGCGAGCTACCGTTACGGGCTGGCCGCGCTCAATGCTAAATTCTGGCAGGATCGGATCATTCTGCTCGGGGCGATCCGCCGCGACCGCTATTTTTCCCAGAGCCAGCAGATGGCGGTCAATGGAGATTACCCGACCGACCGCGACCCCTTGAGCGCTTTTCTCAAACCGCTGGCGCCTCCCGATTTTGGCGCGCTGGCTTATGTGCCCGTCGATGCGCAGGGTCGTGCGCAGCCGCCGGTGCCGGCCGTGACGCGCCCGCGGCTGGCGGGCGGCGTGCGTGATCCGCGTTATTCCCAATATCGTTTTCAAGATGACTACAATGCGCCCGCGCTCGTCGGTTATCAAAATACCAAGTCCCTCGGTACGGTCGTCCACCTGCTCAATTGGTTCAGCCCCTCCGTTAACTACGCCGAGACCTTTAATCCGCAGAAGGCGTATGCGCTGCAACTGGGCGGTGGGTTGGTGCGACCGACGGTTTCAACCGGTTGGAATTACAGTGCGCGCCTCGAGTTTTTTCAGCGCAAGCTGGATGTGAATCTTACTCATTATCGGAGCGAGGAGATCAATAATCCTCAAGGGGTCAGCGGCTTTCCGTACAACACGCTGCTGCAGGCGACGCCGGTTGGGAGCACGGAGGATCTGAACAAACGCGGGGTTCCGCTCTTCATCAGCGGTACCGATTTACAAGACCGCCAAGCGACGGGTTACGAAGTGGAGGTCACGGCAAATCTGGTCAAGGGGCTGCGCATCATCGGCAGTGCCTCCCGGCCCAATGTCTATGGCGCGAACGCGTTTCAGCTAACGCGCGCTTACATTGAAAAAAATCTCGGAAATTTTAAAACGATTGCGCAAGACGCCGGTGCGAAAATTGATGCGTCAAATGTGGCCACCGTGGATACGGCGATCCCCGCGGATACCCGGCCGGACGCTCAGGTCGCGGCGGATGCCTATAACACGATTGTCACAAATTATCAGAATTTGAACATCACGCGCACCACCGGCTTAAATCAGCCGCTGTACAAGCTATTTGGGGATTACGCGGTGCAGGCAGGAACGTATAAGGGCCTCCGAGTGGGAGCAGGTCTGCAGTACCGTGGCCGCGAAGTCTTGGGTAACCGGGGAGCGGATACGATCGTTGATCCGACCAATCCCGCGCGGGCCATCGACGATCCGGCGCGCAGCTCGAGCACCCTGATTTATTCGCCGAAGGCGGATATGACGGTCACGACAACCCTCGGTTATTTGTGCCGTTTCCAGAAGCATCAGGTGCAGCTGCAACTCGTGATCAATAATCTTTTGAACGATCGTACCGTTTATTGGACCACGTCGACGAATGGGGCGGCGACTGGGGCGATGCGCCCGCGTGAGGGTAATTATAATTCTCCCGCCCGCGAAGCGGTGCCCGTCGGTTTCGGGCAGAAGACGCCCGTTAACTTTAACCTCTCCGCCGCCTGGCGGTTGTAAACGGTGTCGGGTGTTTGGTGGCGGGGGGCCCGGATCCGCGTGGGCGCGTGGGGTCCGGCTGGACTGAACCGCGCGTCGCATCCGCGCAGGCGGGAAGCTGCTGGTTCCGCCGCGGTTCGCGCGGCCCGCCCTGCCGATCTCGGTGGGCGGATGGCGATTAGCGGCGGGGTCGGCGGGCGGTTGTTTAGAACGCGGCGCCGTTGGCTTTGGTGCCGCACAGGCATACTTCCAGGCCGAGTTCTGCGGCGAGCGCGGCCTTGGTGTAGAGAGCTAAATCCGCCTCCCGCGCCGAATGGGCATAGGCGACTTGGATGTGGTTGGCTTTGTGCCGCGCCATCATTTGATCGCGGGAAACGCCGTAAGTCACCGCGTGCATGATGGGCCATTGGGGCGTGGTCTCCCGCCAGCGCCGGGCGGTTTCTTCCGCGGGCAGGGCGATGACCTGGGCGCGGCCCAAGTCCATCTTGAGTTTGCCGTCGGCCACGAAGATGCGGCTCCAGACGATTTCACCCGGCTTGGCGATACCGCGCACCGTGCCGCCGCCGAGGCGGAAATACATGGGTGGCTGGCGCAGGGAGTCGGTGCCCTTATAGCCATTGATATGATGGGCTGGTGGTGCGCTCCCCGAAATCAGAAAGACCCAGACGTATTCCTTGGTGGTGCCGCTGGCATCAAAGGCGCCCCAGCGGAGGTCGTGCAAGGTGTTCTCGACAGGCTGGCCGAGGGCGCGGTGCACGCGATTCGTGAATAAACCATCGAGGCCGGCGCACTCGTCGACTTCGTTAAAATGGGTCATCGGCTGGCCGGCGCGAATCACTTTACCGGCGGCGTTTTTTACGGGCGGGCGATCGCCGTTGTTCAGAATGCCCTCCACCAGATCGCTCGCGGGCAGGAGGTCTTTGAGCCCCTGTTGATACTGGATGCCGATGGTCTCGCACCCGAACTCGTCGGCGATCCGCAACGCCGCGACGTAGGTTTTGCACTGCCAGAGCACTTGGCGCTCGGTCAGCTCGGTCGCCTCGTCGGTGCCGAGGTGGAAGGTCATGCCCTTTTGGCAGAGCCAGGTGTAGACGGCGCGGGCCTCGTCGTCGCTGACTTGAGTAGCGCCGGCGTAGAGTGCGGATTGCGAGAGGCGCTCTTTGTAGACGCCGATAGGGAAAAGCAACTCATCGGGAATGATGGCGTTGAACATTCCCATGCACCCCTCGTCGAATACGCCCATGATCGATTTATGCAGGCGGAGATCCGCCGCGATTTTTTTCGCAACGACCCGCGCCTTCGGTGGTAACGCGGCCTGCGCGAGGGGTTGGACATGGGTGGTCTTATGCGCAGCTCGACCTGTCGTCAGCCATGACTGCAAACCCGCGACAAAATAGGCGTCAGTGAAGTCCTCGCTCCAGAGAGTGGAGTATTTCACACCGGCCTTGGTGAGCGATCCGTTGAGATTAAGCATGCCGACGAGCCCCGGCCAAGTGCCGCTCCAATTCGCGACGGTGAGAATCGGGCCGCGATGCGAGATAAGTCCGGCGAGAACATGGTGGGAATACTGCCAGACGGCTTCGGCGACGATCAGCGGGGCGTCGGGATCGATGGTGGCGAAAATGGCCATCCCTTCTTTCTGCGAGCTGATGAACCCGTGTTTTTGCTTGGGTTTGTAAGGATGCGCGCGGGCGACGGTGAAGCCGAGCTTGGCCACGGCAGCGCCCAGGGCTTTTTCCATAGCGCGCTGAGCGGGCCAGCACGTTTCATTGGCGGAAGCGCGGAGATCGCCACTGGCGACGAGCAGGATGGGAGGAGCTTTAGGCATGGGAGAAAGAGAATGAGGTGCTGGGAGCGAAGGGCGGCGGCGACGCGCTGCTGCGAGCGGACGAGTCGGAGCCGAGGCGTTGGATGTGGGCATTGGGAGCGGGTGGTGCAACGTCATTTCAAGATCAGATAAAATTAACCACCGCCGACTTGGTCAAAGCCGCCGGAAATAGGCATCTTCATAAATAAGACGTCATTTCTTAAGAAAAATGGTCTCGGGAAATCAAGTCTGTTGGCCGCGCATTCGGTGATCGGTCAGCACGGCTTGTTCCATGATTCGATCCGGATTGCGTTGCGGCGGAGGCCGCGCCAGCGGTCGGGTGCGCGGGGTGGTTGCGAGCAGCCGGCCGCGGAGGATATGATTAGGCAACGGGCGTCTTGGTGTCAGGCGGGGGGCGTTACGTCGGCCGGGTTTCCCGCGTCGGCGAAAAACTTAGAGGCGAAAGGCGGCGTGCAGCGTTGTCGTGGCGACAGGGTACGGCGCGCTTGCGGCGTGGGTGTCGGCGCCTTCTCATTGGCCGTGAAAAAATCCATTCGTATCCGTCGTTGCGACGTCGCCCCCCTCGACATTCCGCTGTTCGAGCCATTTGGCATCTCTGGCGGGGCGCAGTCGATGGCGAATAATGGACTGGTGACGCTGGTCCTAGATGATGGCTCGATTGGCTATGGTGAGGCGGCCCCGCTGCCGGCTTACAACGGTGAGACGCAGGCCGCCGCGCTCTCGGCGCTACGGGCGGTCCAAGCGTGGATCGTCGGTTTCGAAGTGAGTGATTGGCGTGACCTTGGCCGGGAGTTTCGGCGACGTTCGTCGATTCGCTCTGGTGCCGCGCTCTGCGCGCTCGAGGTGGCGCTAATCGATGCATTGACGCGCCGCGAGGGGGTCCCGTTGTGGAGTTTTTTCGGAGGTGCCGGTACCCGCTTGGAAACTGATATGACGGTGACGACCGGCACGCCGGACGAAGCGGCGAGGGCGACGCGAGCTCTGCGGGAGCGGCGCATTCGCACGATCAAGGTCAAGATCGGCGGGCCGCTCGGGCCGGCTCACGACTTTGCTCGCATCGTGGCGATTCGCGAGGTGGCGCCGCGGGCGCCGTTGATTCTCGATGGCAACGCCGGCCTCACCCGGGCCGAGGCGGCGATTTTGGTTCAGCTGCTGAAGCGAGCGAAAATCAAGCCAGCTCTCCTGGAACAGTGGCTCCCGAAAAGAGATCTGGTGGGGATGCGTCTTTTGCGCGAGGAGTCCGGTTGGCTGGTGGCGGCAGACGAAGCCGTGCGAACCGTGGCTGATGTGCGCCGCATTGCCGAGGCGGGAGCGGCCGATGTGGTTAACATTAAATTGATGAAGGCAGGTCTGGCCGAAGCCATGAAAATTGTGAAAGTGGCGCGCCTGGCTGGGCTTGAGCTGATGGTGGGTGGAAATATTGAATCGATCCTGACGATGACGGTTTCGGCGTGTTTCGCGGCAGGCCTCGGTGGTTTTCGCTTTGCGGATCTCGACACGCCCTGGTTTCTCGCGAGCAATCCTTTTGTCGGTGGTTACGCGGCTGATGGTGGCAAGCTCTCGGTGGCGCACATAACGGCGGGCCACGGCGTCACGCCGATTACGGTCTGAGGTCCGCGGAGGAGTTTTCCGTTGCTCTGTGGAAGGAAGCGGCGTTGCTCAGGAGCGGGCGCCGCCGGGGCGCGGCGTCAGGCGCGTTGCTTTTTAATTTTCTGACTACCCAACCATGATGAGCTTCGACTCGGATCTTTCACTGCGCACTGCGGGCCGGGCAATTCGCCGACTTGCGACCGTGCTTTTTTCCCTCGTTGCGCTGGGTGCCCGCGCCCAGTTGGCGTGGTCGGTTTATGACGAGACGACCCTCACGCCGGTCACCAGTGTGGGTGAGCGAGTCACTCTCACGGTGGCGGCGGGTCAGCGGGCCACGTTGGTGACGACGAATCTTGTGCCGATCGATCTCTCGGCGACGACCGCAACCCCGGTGGAAATATCGCTGACGTTTTCTGTGAGCGGCGGATTAAATGCGCTCGCGGCTGGGACGCGCGCTCTGGGCGTGGGCCTTTTTAATACCGGGGGGACGGCGGGGAATTTTAGTGATGATACCGGGTATTTTGTATGGGTAAATGGAAGAGCCACGGGCAGCCTCCTTGAGTTGCGGAGACGTCAAAGCGCGGGTGGGTCAGCGAGTTTGCTCAACCCCTCCGCCGGGTCCTTCGTTAACCTCGGAACCGGGAGCGCGGTGCAGACCGCCGGTGCGCTGACCGATGGGGTACCTTATGTCCTTAGTTTTCGCCTCAATCGCTCGGCCGGCGGAATTTCTCTCGGGACGAACTCGGCGACAGATGCGGCCGGAGTGTGGTTGCGCGGGGATGGCCTCAGTCAGACGGCCTTCACGAATCCCGACAACCCGCCGGCGGCGACGCAATTCAACGAACTCGGCTTCATGTTGCTGAATACCACCGTCGCACCGATCACGTTGACCCTGGAGGCGGTCACGGGTGTGACGGTCGTCTCCATTCCTGTCATCACGGCCCAACCCCAACCGCTGATCGTCAACCCGAATCAGAGCGGCAGTCTGGTGGTGACGGCGGTGGGGACGGCGCCGTTGCTGTATCAGTGGAGAAAAGACGGCATTCCGATCGTCGGTGCAAGTGCGGCCCGGTACACGTTTGCCGGTGTGACCGCGGCGGAAGTTGGCGCTTACAGTGTCATCGTCTCAAACGGGTATGGTAGCGCGATCAGCAGTGCGGCCACCGTGGTTATCTCGACAACGCCGATCGCGGCGACAATTGAAACCCATCCTCTCGGCCAGTCGGTCAATGTTGGGCAAAGCGTGACGTTCACCGTGAGCGCCTTTGGTTCGGCGCCGCTGAGTTATGAATGGCAGAAGAACAGCGTGGCGATTCCCGGCGGGACCGGCGCGGCGCTGACGCTCGGCGCCGTCGCGGCGGCGGATGCGGGTGTCTATGCAGTCGTCGTGCGGAATGCGGTGACCGCGGTCGTAAGTATGCCGGCGACGCTGGTGGTGAACGTGGCCCCGGTGATCACGACGCAACCGCTGAGCCTCCTCGTGACGGCGGGGCAGAGCGCGCAATTTGGAGTGGTCGCGACGGGGACCGCGCCCTTGACGTATCAGTGGTTGCGGGACGGGGCGCCGCTCAGTGGGGTGACCGCGGCGACGCTGGCGATTCCCAACGTGACCGGTGCGCAATTGGGCGCCTATACGGTGCGCATCACGAATGGCGCGGGCTCGGTGACGAGTGCGGCGGCTGTCCTGACAACACTGTCGACCATGAAGGTGGTTGGGCGATATCCGCAGACGGGAGCGACGACGGTTAATCCGGATGCCGCCTTGCGATTGACGTTTGATCGAGGGGCCCGGGCGGGGCTGAGTGGTCGCGTGCGGATTGTGCGAGCAGCCGACAACACCCTGGTCGAAACGTTGGATCTGGGGGCGAACCCGCAGCGCTTGGTGGGGACGAATGCGACGCCCTATAATTTTCTACCGGTGGTCGCGGACGGCGACACGGTGACGATCTATCCGCGGGCCGGCGTGCTCGGTTATAATCAGACCTATTACGTGACGGTTGAGAGTGGGGTGATTTTGGAGACGAGCGGCGCGACCTTTCTGGGGATTTCGGAAGCGGCGGAATGGCGTTTTACCACAAAAAATGCGGGCCCCCTGCCGGGCGCCTTGGCCGTGACGGTGGCCGCGGATGGGAGTGGTGATTTTGGCAGTGTGCAGGGCGCGATTGATTTTGTGCCGGTGGGCAACGCCGCGCGGGTGATCATCTCGGTGAAGCGGGGCACCTATCGGGAGCTGAATTATATCGGCGCGAGCAAGCCGTTTATCACCGTGCGCGGAGAGGACCGAGAGCAGACGGTCATCGCGTATCCGAATAATAATACACTCAACAGTGGTAACAACCGCGCGATGTTTTCGGTCGATGCCAATGATTTTACGCTGGAGACGATCACGCTGCGCAATCTCACGCCGCTCGGCGGATCGCAGGCGGAAGCGCTTCGTGGAAGCGGCCGGCGGGCGGTCCTGGATCGCGTCAACCTGCGCAGCTACCAGGACACCCTGCTCTGGAATGGTGCGCTCTTCGTGACGGATAGTCTGATCGAGGGTGATGTTGATTTTATGTGGGGTGGCGGCGCGGGTTATTTTCAACGCTGTGAATTGAAGGCGCTGTCGTCGGGCGGTTACTACGCGCAGGTGCGGAACGGAGCGGGGCAGCGAGGCTACGTGTATGTGGATTGCCGGCTGACGGCGGCGGCCGGGGTCGCGGAGGTGCGTTTAGCGCGGATTGATCCCCGCGCGGGCGGGGGCACCGGTTGGCCGTACAGCCAGGTCGTTTTTATCAATTGTGTGATGGGCGTGCATGTGGCGCGGGACGGCTGGCGGCTGGATAATGCGACCAGTGCGCCGGATCTGCAATTTTGGGAATATCAGTCGACTGATGCTGCGGGCGCCACGCTCGACGTCAGCGGGCGGTTGCGGGACTCGCGCCAAATTGACGACCTGAGGGCCCGGCAGTATCGCGACCCGGAGTTTGTGGTTGGGTTTGTTCCGCTGATTCCTCCCACGATCGAGGCCGCGCCGCTTAGCCGGAGCGCGCTGGCGGGCTCGACGGTGCGTTTGACGGTGGCGGCGAATGGGGCGCCGCCGCCGGTCTATCAGTGGTTGCGGAGCAATGTGCCGATTGTGGGCGGGAACGCGGCGACGTTGGTGCTGGCGAATGTTCAGCCGGCGGATGCGGGGGTGTATGCGGTGCGGCTGACGAATGCGGCCGGAGCGGTGACGAGCGGGAGTGCGACGCTAACTGTCACGCGCGGTGGGTTCGTGGGTGCTTATTTTGGCACGTTTACCGGAGGGGGAAGCTTCGGTCTGTATGTTCGGGATGATCAGACGGCGGTGTTCCTCGCCCGCGGGCCCGGGGTGGCGGGGGCGTTGGTCGCGCATACGGTGGCGGTCGACGATGGCGGGCGGTGGCGGGCGACGGGGGGTGGGGCGGTATTTGACGGCGTGATCAATCGTCTGACGGGCGCGGTCACGGGGTTGGGGCCTGTCGGGGCGGTCCTGACCGGCAGTCGTGCGCTGGGGGAAGGGGCGTTGGCCAATCTGGCCGGCTATTATAATTTACGCGGGGTGGGCAGTGCGCTGGCGGTGGATGCGATTGTGGGCGCAAGTGGCTTGGCGATGGTGGTGGTGGTGGAAGGGGCGAATGATGCGGGCTTCGGTGCCGTGGATGCAACGGGCCGGCTCAACGTCACGACAGCCGGCGGGTATGTGCTGAGTGCGAGCTTGGGCGGAGGGGAAGCGACCCTGCGGGCTCCCGCGGGAGGGATTGCGGGTATCCGAACTTTGGTGACGGCTAATGACACGAGTTCTCCGGGGCAGCGGTTGACGGGGTTGGCCACGCGGGCGCGGGTGAGCGGGGGTGACAGCACGGCGATCGTCGGGTTTGTGATTTCGGGGGATGCGCCGCGGCGCATGTTGGTGCGCGGCGTCGGTCCGACCCTTGGCTTGTTCGGTGTGCGGACGGCGCTGGCCGTGCCGCGGCTGGAATTGTTCCGGGGAAGCACGCTCTTGGCGGCGAACGCTGGCTGGGCCAACGACGGCAACGGTCCGACGTTGGCGGCGGCATTTGCGAGTGTGGGTTTGTTCGAGTTGGGGGCGGGGAGTGCGGACGCGGCCCTGGCGATCACGCTCGCCCCGGGCGCCTATACCGCGACAATCGCGGGTGTCGCGGGGGCGGTCGGCAATGCGCTGGTGGAAATCTATGACTTGGCGCCGACGAATTTGGCGCAGCGGCTCGCCAATCTTTCGACGCGGGCGTTTGCGGGGCGGGATGAGGATGCGCTGATTGGCGGCATGGTGGTGGTGGGGACGGCCCCGAAACGCCTGCTCGTGCGCGCCGTGGGCCCGGGGCTCGTGCAATTCGGGGTCGGCGGCGCCCTCTTGCGGCCGCTGCTGAAAGTTTTTGAGGGCAGTCGTTTGTTAGTGGAGAACAGCAATTGGAGCCAAGGCGGCGATGCTCCGGCGATTTTACTCGCGGCGACGGAATCGGGCGCTTTCCCGCTGGCTGCCGCCGCCGCCAACGCCAACGCCAACGCGGATGCGGCCGTCGTGGTGAATCTTGCGCCGGGAAATTATACCGCGCAAGTGACGGGAGCGGATGGTTCGACGGGGGTCGCGTTGTTAGAAGTCTATGAACTGCCTTGAGGTCGTCGTGAGCGGCGGGTGCGGGTGGCGGGCCGGCGGAACGATTTTCGGCGGAGTACGTCTCGCCACCAATCTCCCATGCGCTCACTTCTACGGATTCATCTTATCGTGATCATCGCTTGGTCGCTGCTGGCGGGCTTAGTCCCGCTCGGTGGCGCGGCGGTGCCGGCTTTTCCCGGGGCGGAAGGTTTTGGCGCGGAGACGCCGGGTGGGCGCGGTGGCAAGGTGATCGCCGTCACGACGCTCGCTGACGCGGGTTCGGGAAGTTTTCGGGCCGCTTGTGAGATGGACGGTGCGCGCATCGTGGTGTTTCGGATCGCTGGGACGATTACGCTGCAGCGTCCCGTGGTGGTGAAGAATCCATTTTTGACCATCGCGGGTCAGAGCGCGCCCGGCGATGGCGTTTGTTTGCGCGGGGCCAGCTTCGGGATCGCGACGCATGATGTCGTGGTGCGTTACCTGCGGGTGCGGCTCGGTGATCAGAGCGGGCGGGAAGATGATTGTATCGATTTGCTGAATGGCGCGCATCACTGCATCATCGATCATTGTTCGGCGACCTGGTCGGTCGATGAATGCCTCTCCACCTCTGGCGTCGATGCGGATTGCACGATCCAGTGGTGCTTGATCGGCGAGTCGCTGAACCAAAGCAAACACGCGAAGGGCAAGCATGGTTACGGATCGCTCGCGCGGGCCAATGGGCCAGTTTCGTGGCACCACAATCTCTGGATTCACAACGACTCGCGCAACCCGCGACTGGGCGATAATTACGGGCGGGGGCCGACGTTTCCAACCTTCGATGTGCGCAACAACATCATCTATAATTTCGGCGGTACGGCCTCGGGCCTGACGCAGGGTATTCTCAAGGTTAATTACGTGGCGAACTACCTTCGCCCGGGACCGAACAGTCACGCGAAGACGCCGATTACCGTGGGGCATCCTTCCGACCTGACTTATTTTATCCGCGACAATATTCTCGAGGGGAATGACGAGCTGACGGCGGATAACCGCCAGTTTTTCAGTTCGGTGGAATTCGAGGGGAAGCGTGAAGTGCAGACGACATCGATCCCGTTTGCGGCGCCGGCGGTGAGCACCGTGTCGGCCCAAGCGGCGCTGGCGCTGGTTTTGGCGGAGGTGGGCGCCTCGCGCCCGGTACGCGATGCGGTCGACGCTCGCCTGGTGGGCCACGTGCGCACGCGCACGGGCAAGCTGATTGATTCTCAGGAGGAAGTTGGCGGTTGGCCGGTGCTTAAAATGGGTAAGTTAATTGTGGATACAGACGGCGACGGGATGCCCGATGCGTGGGAGGTGTCGCATGGTTTGGATCCGCGCAATCCAGCGGACGGGGCGGCCGATCGGGACGGCGATGGGTATACGAACGTGGAAGAATACCTCAACGGATTGGTGCTCGGTCGAGATTGATTCGATCTGTGGGCGGCCGGTACGGCACTGGGGTTGCGTTGGGCGGCGCCCGTGCACGCAGGCCTAATCTTAAAGTCGCGGGAGGCCGGTGCTTTCGCCGGGGGGGCCGGGGTCACCAACTTTTTTTAGGCGGAGCGCGCCTGCTTTCAAGGGTGGGCGCCTGCCGGAGGACGCTTCCGGGCGCGTTGGGCTCCACGTTATTCCGCTGGCCAAGCCGAGTGAGGCGCACCCGGGTCGCCGGCGGGCCCGTCGAAACCGCTTTCGAACTCGGAAATCCCCGGTGAAGTTGCGATGGCAGACGAGCAGGGCTACGAGCAGGGCGCAGGGCGGTCATGCTCGCAGGGAAGCGACCGCGCGATCGGCGATGTTTTAAAAAAAAGCGCGCCCGGGGTGACGGGCGCGCGGTGAAGGCGCGCGAGTGAAAATCGGGGCGGGCTTACGCGACCGGCTTCTTTTTGTCGGGCAGAGCGCGCGTGGCGACCTCGGTTTTTAGTTTGGCGATATAGGCCTCGGTGGTCATCACGCCCTCGTCGCCGCGGGCGCGGGAGCGGACCGCTACGCTCTGGGCTTCGGCTTCTTTTTGGCCGATGACGAGCGTGTAGGGGATCTTGTCGAGCTCGGCCCGGCGGATTTTGGCGCCCAATTTGTCGCTGTGCTCATCGAGCGAGGCGCGGAGCCCTTCGGCCTTGAGTTTCGCCAACTGCGCGCGCGCGTAGTCGATCACTTTGTCGCTGATGGGTACGAGCCGCACTTGCTCGGGCGCAAGCCACGCGGGAAAATCGCCAGCGAAGTGTTCGATGAGAACGCCACAGAAACGCTCCATTGAGCCGAAGGGCGCGCGATGAATCATGACGGGGCGGTGGGCCTGATTGTCGGCGCCGATGTAGGAGAGATCAAAGCGGATGGGTAGATTATAGTCTACTTGCACGGTACCGAGCTGCCATTCGCGACCGATGACGTCCTTGATGACGAAGTCGATCTTGGGCCCGTAAAAAGCGGCTTCACCCGGTTCCTCGGTGAACGGCACGCCGAGGGTTTGGGCGGCGGCGCGGCAGGCGTTCTCGGCCTTGTCCCAGTTGGCGGATTCGCCGGTGTATTTGTTGGAATCGGGATCGCGGAGACCGACGCGTACGCGGTAGTCCTGCATACCGAGGGTGGTGAGGACGGTCTTCACGAGAGCGAGGCAGCCGATCAATTCCTGGGCGACCTGGTCTTCGGTGCAGAAAAGATGGGCGTCGTCTTGCGTGAAACCGCGGACGCGCGTCATGCCGTTGAGTTCGCCGCTTTGCTCCCAGCGATAAACCGTACCAAATTCCGCGAGGCGAACCGGCAGGTCCCGGTACGAGTGAGGCTGCGACGCGAAGATCTTGATATGATGCGGGCAGTTCATGGGCTTCAGCATGAAGCCGTCGAGGAGTTGGTCGTTGGGTTTGACGCGATCGGCGGTGATGGTTTCGCGGCCGGTGCGGGTGTTGATTTGATCGCGAAGTTGGCCGGAGACGGCATCGAGTCGTGCGAAGACTTCGCCGCACGAGCAGTTTTCCGCGAGTACCTTGGCCATCGACTCGTTCTCAAGCACGGGTGTGAATTGAGATTCCTTATAATAGGGGAAATGGCCCGAGGTCTTATAAAGCTCGAGCTTGCCGATGTGGGGAGTGAAGACTTGGGAGTAACCTTGTTTGCGGAGTTCGCCGCCGATAAAGTCTTGGAGCTCTTGCCGGATGATGGAGCCGTTGGGGGTCCAGAGGATCAGGCCCTGGCCGACGTCTTCGTCGATGTGGAACAGCTTCAACTCCCGGCCGAGTTTTCGGTGGTCGCGGAGCTTCGCCTGCTCCAGTTGCGTGAGGTAGGCGGCGAGTTCTTCCTTCGACGGGAAAGCGGTGCCGTAAATACGCTGAAGCTGCTGGTTTTTCTCGTCGCCTCGGTGGTACGCGCCGGCGATGGAGAGGAGTTTAAACGCCTTTAGCTTTGAGCTGTACCGCACATGGGTGCCGGCGCAGAGATCCATAAATTCGCCGTTCTGATAAAAAGAAATTTTTTCGTCGGCAGGAATATCGGCGAGCCGGCCCAATTTGTAACGCTCCTGCCCGCGTTGCTTGATGATTTCAATGGCTTCATCGCGGGAGACTTCCTTGCGCAGGAACGGTTGGTTTTCCTCGGCGATTTTTTTCATCTCCGCTTCGAGCTTGGTAAGATCGTCGACGGTGAACTTATGTTCGAGATCGACGTCATAATAGAAGCCGGTATCCGTTGGCGGGCCGATATCTAGTTTGGCATCAGGAAAAATGCGGAGGATCGCGGTCGCCAAAACGTGCGAGCACGAGTGGCGAAGTTCATCGAGCGGAGTCATGGACATGGTGGCTATGGGTTTGAGTCCTGCCTACGAATGCAGGGACGGAAAGGGAATGGGTTATTTTTTCGCGGGTTCGAGCGAGTAACCGTCTTTGCGATCGAGCATCGTCCAGCCGGCGGCGGCGATCTCCTTGCGCAGCGCGTCGGCGGCGGCGAAATCTTTCGCCTGCTTGGCGGCCCAGCGCTGAACCGCGAGTGCGGTAATGGCGGCGGGCGTCGCCGCTGGAGGTGCGGCGGGTCCATCCAGTTTGAGCCCCAAGGCAAACATCGCGCGATCAAATGCGGCGACGTCGACCCCCCGGTCGGAGACGCCGCGATTGACTAACGTGAACAGAGCGCCGAGGGCGCCGGGCGTGTTGAGGTCGTCTTCGAGCATCGTGAAGAACGCGGCCAAAGCGCGGGCATCGCCGCCGCTGATCGGTAGGTTTGCGCGATAGTGACGTAAGGTCGTGAGGGCTTTTTCTGCGGCGTGAAGCGAATCGAGCGTGAAGTTTAATTGTTTGCGCGGGTGACCGGTGAGCAGGGCATAACGCAACGCCATCGGGGTGACCCCCTTCGCGATGAGATCGTCGAGCGTGTAAAGGTTGCCGAGCGATTTGCTCATTTTCTTGCCGTCGACCAAAAGGTGCTCGCTGTGATACCAATGCCGGGAAAAAGGGGTTCCGTTGCAGCACTCGCTTTGGGCGATTTCGTTTTCGTGATGAGGGAACAAGAGATCGACGCCCCCAGTGTGAAGGTCGATGGTCGGGCCCAGATGTTTTTTGCTCATCGCGCTGCACTCGATGTGCCAGCCGGGCCGCCCCCGCCCCCATGGGCTCTCCCAGCCGTTCGCGCCGTCCTCGGCTTTGTACGCTTTCCAAAGGGCAAAGTCGCTGACGTCTTCTTTCTCGTCGGCATCGGCCGCCGCCGATTTTCCGCTCAAGGCGCTGCCGATTTGTAGCTCGCGTTCCTTCACTCGGGAGAGGGTCCCGTATTGGGCGAACGAAGTTACCTTGAAATACACTGAACCGTCCGCGGCGCGATAGGCGTTCCCCTTTTGCATGAGCGTATCGATCATATCGACTTGCTCAGTAATGTGGCCGGTCGCGGTGGGTTCGGCGTGCGGTCGCAGGCAGTTCAGGGCGTCACAGTCGGCGTGAAACTTGGCGGTCCACTGTTGGGTGACGTCAGCGAGGGTGCGGTTTTCTTCGCGGGCCCGGCGGATGGTCTTGTCGTCGACGTCGGTGAGGTTGCGCACGTGCCTGACCCGAGTAGCGCCGAAGGCCAGCTCGAGCAGGCGGCGAATGACATCGTTAACCACGAAGGTCCGGAAGTTGCCAATGTGGGCCGGCGCGTAGACCGTCGGGCCGCAGTTATAAAAGCGGTAGATGCCGTCCGGGAGGGAAGGTTGGAGTTCGCGCAGCTCGCGGGAGAGCGAGTCAAAGAGACGGAGGGCCATAGACGGAATATGAAAGGAAGAGGCTACAGCTTTTTGGTGGGCGCTACAAGAGCGACCTTGGCCGGACTTGGGCCGGCCGGGGGCTTGCAGGGCGGTGGTTCGGCACCGGGCGGACCCTGATTTTCGCCGCGAAGTCATTTAATTGATCGAGTGATCGCCAGCGCACAAGCTCCGTCGGGCGGCGATGGCCTTGTGAGCGCCAAAATTTTCCGGGCCGACCGGACCAGCGCACGAGGTTCAGCGTTCGGGAGGTTCAGAGTGGGCGGGGTCGGCCATCGTCGTCGATGGCCGGGTTTAAGCCCGTTCTCCGCTCAAGCCGGTCATTCGTGGGATTTTTCCGGCGGGTGTCTCACGCGGCGTTGACTCTGGTCGATTCGTGCCAACGGTTGGTTTTTCGCTCTTTCCCTCTATGAAATTACCCTGTCAAGCCTTGCTCCTGATGCTCAGTTGGTTTGCGACTTTTGCGGTCGCCTCTGCGGCGGATACCGCGCCCGTCTACGAAATGCGGACGTACACGACGAATCCGGGAAAATCACCTGATTTGCTCGCGCGATTTAGGGATCACACGGTAAAAATCATCGAGAAACACGGGATGGTGAACGTCGGGTACTGGGTGCCGGCGGATGCCAAGGACAATGCGGATACGACGTTGATTTATGTTTTGGCGCACAAGAGTCGCGAGGCGGCGGCGGCATCGTGGAAGGCGTTTCGAGGGGATGCGACGTGGCAGGAAGTGCAAAAGAAGTCGGAACTGGGCGGGAAGATTGTGTCCAAAGTGGACGCGGTGTTTCTCTCCGCGACGGATTTTTCGAAGGTGATGACGGCGGGCAAAGGCAAGGGCGGGCGGGTCTTTGAGCGGCGGACCTATATTGCGGCGGACGGAAAACAAGGCGCGCTGGATGCCCGTTTCCGTGATCATACGATCGCTTTATTTGCGAAGCACGGGATCACGAATCTCGGATATTTTCACCCAGTCGATGCGGATAAAGGCGCGGCCAACACGCTGATCTATTTTCTCGCGTACCCGAGTCGCGAGGCCGCGGCGGCCTCATGGAAGGCTTTTGCGGCTGATGCCGATTGGGCCAAGGCGAAGACGGCCTCCGAAAAAGACGGTAAGTTAACCGCCAAGGTTGAATCGGTTTATCTGCAGTCGGTCGATTTTTCAGCGATCAAATAAATGTCGTGGTCGGCGGATCCAAGTCGCCGGCGCGGGGCGGGAGCCGGCGTGAGTGTGCTTGGATTGCACGGCGTGCGGTGAAGGTGGGGAGGTGCGCGGTGCGGTCCGCGCGCTCCTCTGTTTAGTGGGGTTGGGCGCGGGGCGCAGGCGGCCGGTCGGGCTGGGGGGGCGAGTATCGACCGCCGCTCGGGGCATCACCCGAGTTGGGGCGAGGTGAAGCCCTCGTCATCGAGCGGATGACAGCGTGTCGCGAGGGAAGCTCGCGTCCTGACCGCGTGATCGGCAGGATGGGTTTTCTATGCGAATTATTTCTGCCGAATTTCAAGTCAGCGCGCCCGATTTAAACTCATGCCCGCGCTGGGGGCTGCCGGAGTTCGCCTTGATCGGTCGGTCCAACGTCGGAAAATCATCGCTGATTAACGTACTCACGGAACGTCGGGCATTGGCGATGGTCTCGGATGCGCCGGGCAAGACCAAGTTGTTGAATTTTTTCGTGATTAACGCCAAGTGGTCACTCGTCGATTTACCTGGGTACGGATATGCGAACGTCGCGAAATCGCAGCGCGCTGATTTCAATGAGGCGACCGCGGATTTTCTCGCGGGTCGGAAAAATCTCCGGCGGATCTTTGTCCTGATTGATTCCCGGTTGCCACCGCAGGCGATCGACTTGGAGTTTTTGCGCTGGCTGGACACCGGTCATGTGCCATTCGCCTTGATTTTCACGAAGACGGATAAGCAATCGGCGGCGAAGGGGCAGGTGAACGTTGAGCTCTTTAAGAAAGCGATGATTGGGCTAAGGAGCGAAATGCCTGAGATTATCCTCAGTTCGGCGCGGACCGGTAGCGGACGTTCCGAGATTCTCGGCTCGATTGAGCGGGCCATGAAAACGTAGCGCGAGATATCGCCGACGGGACCCCGGCCTGCCGTGGTCAGCGTGGTGGCGGAACGTACGGCGGTGAGGGTGGGGTGGACGGGGAGTGAGCGGCGCGCGAGGGGAGTGAGCGGCGCGCGAGGGGAGGGTAGCGGCGCGCGAGGGGAGGGCAGCGTGCGCTGGTGGCGGGTGGCTTGCGGTGATTACCGATAGAGCCAGTAGCGCTTACTCTGCTCCTGATAGACTTTGCCCTGTTCGCGCCATTGGCTCAGCCATGCGGCGACATCGACGGCGGCGCCCTTGGCGGCGATGTCGTTGAAAAAGGCCTGGGAGCCGAGGTGGCGCATGAAGCCGCTAAAGTCGCGCCCCTTGGTGGCGGCGAAGGGATTCTGTTTCGAATATTTACAGGCGATTTTCATCATCCAGAAATTGAGCTCGCACGGTCGCCAATCGTCGTAGTCAACGATTTGAATATAGAGCCCAGTCGCCGGTTGCCCTGTCTTTGAATTGGGCACGCTCACCTTGGGGAAGCGCAGGCCCGGTAATTGGGATTGCAGCCCTGCCAGTTCTTTTTCGAGAACCTCCAACTTAATCCCCAGCTTGTTCGCGGAAAGGCCGCGAAAGAGATGTTCGGAGCCGACGCCGGTGCGAAAGCCGATATCAAAATTGACCTTTGGGCTGAGATCAAAATAGGAACCCAATCCGGTCATGGGGTAGCCCTGAACCGCATCCCAAGTTTGGATACCGCCGGAGGTGGGCACAAACGTGAGTCCGGTTTCCGGCCAACGCATCGCGCGCGTCCAGCCGCGCATTGGCACGACGGTGAGCCGGCCGCGGAGCCGGGCCTCCTCGGGAATTTCCAGAACGCCCGGCGCCTCTTTGCCCATGCGGGCAAGCTCCCCCAGGGTGAGACCGTGGACATAAGGCACGCGAAAGGCTCCGACGTAGTTGGCTTTCGCCCACTGGGCATCCATGAGCGGGCCATCGACCTTGAGACCGCCGAGGGGATTGGGACGGTCGAGGATGATGACTTCGACGTTATGGACGAAGCACGCTTCCATGGTCCATTTCATGGCGCTGGCGAAGGTATAACTACGGGTGCCGATGTCTTGCAGATCGATTACGAGGGCATCGATACCCTCGAGCATCGCCTTGGTGGGACGGCGGGTTTGGCCGTGCAGGGAAAAAACCTGAAGGCCGGTGCGTTTGTCGACCAAGTTGGGCACTTTTACGGAGGCGGGCAGGTCGCCGTAAAGCCCGTGTTCCGCGGCGAAGAGGGCGACGAGCTTGACCTCGGGCGCGCGGCGCAAGACGTCGATGGTACTGACGCCGCGTCGATTGACCCCCGCGGGATGGGTGAGCAGGCCGAGGCGTTTACCCTTCACCTTGGCAAATCCCTCGGCCTCGAGAACATCGATGCCGAGCATGATGGGCAACTGGGGTACGCTGGCGGCAGGAGCCGCGGGCACGACGCCGATGATCGGAGTTTGGAAGGGGGGGCGAGAGGCGGCGGCTTTGGGTGGTTGGCTCGAGCTGCAACCGAAAAGACCGAGCAGAGGCAACAAGGTGGAAAAAATTCGTGAGAGCAAAAAAGGACGGGCAACGCCGAGCATGAGCGCGACAGATGCCGCGCGGAGGCGGAGGGGTCGAGATGTTTCGTGAGGAAGGCGCCCGATCTGCGGGCGAGCTCTGTGCTGGGGAGGGGTTGGGTCGACGAGCGCCCGGGATTTCTGGTGAGTTGGCAGAAGCACGGTCGGGCCCTCCGCGGGAGTAGTCGCGCCGGCCGCTGGTGCCGGCGCTAATCGTGGTTCAGGCGATTACCTTTTGAATCACGTTGCCCGCGACATCGGTCAGCCGTTCGTTTCGGCCGTTGTGACGGAAGGTGAGGCGAGTGTGGTCAAGACCGAGGAGGTGCAAGAGGGTGGCGTGAATATCGTGGACGTGGGATTTTTCGGATTCGGCGCGAAGCCCGACGGCATCCGTCGAGCCGATGACCTGCCCGCCCTTGACGCCCCCGCCGGCGAGCCACATCGAGAAACCGTGGGGGTTGTGGTCGCGGCCGCTGCCGCCCTCGCTCATGGGCATGCGCCCAAATTCGCCGCCCCAAATCACGAGCGTCGATTCAAGGAGGCCGCGCGATTTTAAATCCTGGAGGAGCCCCGCGACGGGCAGATCGCTTTGCGCGCAGAGCTTGGCGTGGTTCCCCTCCATGTCGGAGTGCCCGTCCCACCCGTTGGTATCGCCGCAGTAGAGTTGCACAAAGCGCACGCCGCGTTCGAGCATCCGCCGGGCGAGCAAGCAGCGGAGTCCGAACTCTCCGGTGATTTTTTGGTCGAGGCCGTAGAGTTTTTTGGTGGCGGCGGTTTCTTTCGAAATATCGACGACATCGGGCGCGTGTTGTTGCATCCGAAAGGCGAGCTCGTACGACGAGATCCGCGCGGCGAGGTCGGACTCAGCGTCCGTGGGGCCGAGGTTGGCGCGGTTGAGGCGGTTGATAAAGTCGACCGTGGACTGTTGTTGCGCGGTGCTTACGCCGGGTGGCGTGCTGAGGTTTAGAATGGGCGTTTCCCCGCCGCGCAGAATCGTACCCTGAAAGGTGGCGGGCATGTAGCCGTTGCCCCAAGCGGGCGCGCCGCCCTTCACCCAGCCGGTCGGATCAGGCATGACGACGAAGGCGGGCATGTTCTGGTTTTCGGTGCCGAGTCCATAGGTTGCCCAGGAGCCGAGACTGGGGCGCCCCATCAGAATGGATCCGGTGTTCATTTGATACACGGACTCAGGGTGCGTGACGCTGTCGCCGTGGCAGCCGCGGAGCAGGCAGATGTCGTCGATGCACGAGGCGATATTGGGAAGGAAGTCGGATACTTCGATGCCCGATTGCCCGCGGGGGCGGAAAGGACGTAAAGGGGCGAGGAGTTTATTTTTCGCGACGGCGCGGCGGGTTTTGAACGTGCCAAAAGACTCGGGAATGGGCTGGCCCGCGAGGCGGATTAGTTCCGGTTTAGGATCGAACAAATCCACGTGGCTCGGCCCGCCGGACATAAACAGAAAGATCACCCGTTTTGCCTTGGTGGGAAAATGGGGTTCTTTGGGCGCGAAAGGATTGGGCGTGCCGGCGAACGGGCCGGGGTGGGCGGTGGGTGGGGCGGCGAGGAGACCGTCGCGCGCAAGGAGCGAGTTGAGGGCGAGGAGACCGAAGCCGCCGCCGGCGTGGCGCAGGAACTGGCGGCGAGAGGCGGAGTGCCAGCCGGAGGCGCTGGGACCGCGGCAAAAATCAGTCGGCATAAACAAAGGCGTTGAGGTTAAAGAGTGCGCGGCACAGTTCGGGCAGGGGTGAGTGCTGGAGGAATTCCTGAGAGAGCGTCCGCTCTTGGTCGGTGGGGGCGCGTCCGATGATGAGCCGGTAGGCGAGGGTGAGACGGGCTTCGGCGGAGTCGGCCTCAGCGGTGAGTCGAGCGGCGGTTTTTTCGGCCGCTTGGCGCACTTCCGTGGCATTGAGCAACGTGAGTGATTGCGGGGCCGTCGTGCTGCGATCCCGCGAGGAGCAGCTGAGATTGTTATCGGGGGCGTCAAAAACCTCCAAGAAAGGAAAGCGGAGATTGCGGCGGGAAAAAATATAAAGACTACGCCGCGCGTGATCGCGTGGGTTGGCGTTGGTCGTCCAGCCCTTGGCCCCGGCAAAAATCTCCTTGGGAATGGGCGGAAAAACTCCCGGCCCACCGAGGGCAGGATTCAGCTCGCCGCTAATGGCGAGGAGGCTATCGCGGATGATTTCACCCTCGAGGCGCAGTCGCTGCATCCGGCTGTAAAGGCGATTTTCTGGATCGCGGGTGAGCGCGACCGCGGTGGGTGTGCTCCCTTGTTGATAGACGGCGGAGCGGAGCATGAGCCGGTGGAGGTGTTTCACGCTCCAGCCATGGCTCATAAATTCCGTGGCCAGCCAGTCGAGCAACTCGGGGTGAGTCGGTTTTTGACCGCGAGTGCCAAAATCGCTGGGAGTGGCGACGAGCCCGCGGCCGAAGTGGTGTTGCCAGATGCGGTTGACCATCACGCGGGCGGTGAGGGGATTGGTGGGGCTGGATATCCAGAGGGCGAGCGGGGCGCGGTAAGGTGGGCTGGCGGCGGGTCCGGGGGTGGGGGCGGGCAGGAGTTGCAGATGAGCGAGCACTTGGGGAACGGCGGGCCGCACCTCTTCGCCAGGCTGGTTGTAGTCACCGCGAAACAGGACGTGCGTTTTCGCGGGGCCGCCGTTCTGCAGGGCAAGCGTCGCCGGCAAGGAGGCTGGTTTGGGGAATGGCTTTAACTGCCCGAGAAGTTCGGTGTGCTGTTCCCGGTCGGACTTTTTCATCGCGGCCGCGAGTTCCTTGGTGGTGATTTCGAGGAGCTCGGACGTTTCTTGAATCTGATTTTCCTCCTCGGGAGTGCGCTGGTGCTGCGGGGTGCGGTGAGCGCTCTGGGCCTCGGACGAGAGCTTGGCCAGTTTGCGCTCGTAAAGTGATTGTCGATACGGCGCTTCGAGCGCGCTGAGCAGGGTTTGCAGGGCCTTGGTTTGTTCCTGATAGGTCGCCATCGCCGCAGCGTGGGTTTGGCGTTCGGCCGGGCTGGGGACCGGCCAATCGCCCCGGAACTTGGCCGGAGCGAAAAAGGCCTGAAGGCCGTAGTAGTCGCGTTGCGCGATCGGTTCAAATTTGTGGTCGTGGCAGCGGGCACAGCCCATCGTCAACCCGAGGAAGGCGAGCGCGGCGGTGTCCGTCATATCGTTAAGGGTATTTCGCCGCCGCTGGATTTGATCGGCCGAGTCCACCATATCCGGGCCCAGAAGATTAAAGGCAGTCGCAATGAGTGCGTCATTATTTTTTGGATACAGCTCGTCTCCGGCCAGTTGTTCGCGGATGAATTGATCGTACGGCTTATCTTCGTTGAAGGCGCGCACGACATAGTCGCGATAGCGCCACGCGTGCGGTCGCGCGGCATCGTGCTCGAAACCATCGCTTTCGGCAAAGCGGGCGAGATCGAGCCAATGTCGCCCCCAGCGTTCCCCGTAGTGCGGCGAGGCGAGCAGCCGGTCGAGGAGGGTTTCGTAGGCGTTGGGTGACGGATCGTGCACAAACGTCGCGATCTCGGCGGGAGTCGGGGGCAGCCCGATGAGGTCGAGGGTGACGCGGCGGATGAGCGTCTCGCGGTTGGCCGGGGCGGAGGGCGTGAGGTTTTTTTTCTCGAGGGCGGCGAGAATGAAGGGATCGATCGGGGTCTGGCTCCAGGCGGTATTTTTCACCGCGGGCCCAGCGGTGGCGCGGATGGGCTGGAAGGCCCAATGGGCGCGGTCCGCCTCAGTGAGGGCAAACTCGACCTTGGCGCCGGTCGCGGGCGTCTTTTTTAGGGTGCGGGGGTAAGGTGCGCCCTGGCGGATCCATTCCGCGATTTGGGTGATCTCGTTATCGGGCAGCTTGGCTGCTTTGTGGGGCATGCCAGGCTCTTCGTCGTGATTGACCATGCGGTAGAGCAGACTCGCTTCGGGTCGGCCGACCGCAACCGCGGCGCCGCTTTCGCCCCCGCGCTGCAAGCCGGCGCTCGTCGTCAGATCCAGGCCGGCTTTGGTTTTTTCGCCCCCGTGGCACTGCACACAATGCGCCTCGAGTAAGTTTAACACCGCAAGGGTTGAGTGGTCCGCCGAGTTATCTTGGGCCGGGAGGGCGGCGGCGAGAGCGGAGCCGAGGGCGATGCGGGTAAGGCCGGCCGCAAGGCGGTACCGATAGACGGTGGGGATCATGGCGCTTGAACGGAAAAGGGGCAATCGGCTGAAGAGTGGCGGGTGGTGAGGTCCGAGGAAGAGGGAGGCAAAGTCGAGTCGGCGCGAGCGAGCAAGCAAGGCGATGGAGATTAGGCGCGATGGTTAGGAGCTCAAGGGTTTTGCAGGAGATATTTGAAACGAGCGGAGGGTGTTTTCCCGAGGCCGGACGAGCGCGCGTGGTGACTGGCGCCCGGCGGAACTTGGTTGGGTGGGGCTCGTGGGATTCCCGCCCTTTGGCGGGTTAAGCAATTGGCGTGAGGCGGGTGCCACGTTGAGTTCCCCCCGGCGTTATGGGTTTCTTCGTAGAATGATCTCGTCGGCGCCGCGCCGCTCGGATTGGACGTCGAAACTGGCTGCGAGCAGGCGGACGAATGCGTCGGTGTTCACCGCGCCGAAAATACCGCTGACCCGCGTGCGCGCCAACTCGGGATCTTCGATGATGAACTGCACGCGGTTGTGGCGGTTGATCAGCGCGACGGCTTCGATGAGCGGCGTGCCAGAGAATTCCAACCGCGGGCGGCGCCACGCGAGGCGAGATTGGAAATCCGCAGCAGACACCGGGCGACTTTCCGATTCGGGTTGGGGCGCAGCGGTGAGGACGGTGGCACCGTGACCGGCGCCGACCAGGAGCGGTTCTGCCTTCGACTGCGTCACGTCGGGCCGCGCGGCCTCAGCCGGGGCCAACGCGACCGCGACGGTGCCTTCGGTCACCAGCACATCGACTGCAGTCTTGCCGAAATCGACCGAAAAGGCCGTGCCGACCGCACGCACTTCCACCGTGCCCGCGGCGACGATGAAGGGCCGCGCCGGATTCTTCGCCACTTTGAAATAGGCCTCCCCGCGCCGTAGCACCACCCGACGCTGTGCATCGGTGAACTCGACCGTGATCTCCGCCCCGTCGCGCAACTCGGCGACCGAGCCATCGGGCAGCGCCTGAATCGACGGCAGCAAAACGACCGCTGAGACCATCGCGGGCGATCTCAAATCGGACGGCGGGCGCCAAGCCTGCCAGCCGAGACCGGCGCCGACGAGCAGGGCCAGCGACGCAAGCCCGCACGCAACCGTGCGCCGCCGGCGCCTTTGCCGGGCGCGGTGGGCGAGTTCGCCCAGCACCGCGTCGGCCGCGCCGCTGGCCAACGGGCGGTCCAAGGTCTTCCACGCGAAATCGAGTGCGTTCAGCGCGGTGCGATGCGCCGGGTCTGCCTCGAGCCACGCGGCGTAGTCGAGTTCCGCTTGGGTCGACAGTCCGGCATCGCGACGAGCCACCCAGTCGGCCGCCGCTTCGCGGATGGCGGCCGACACCCGCGGAGAGTCCGTCCCGGCGCGATCGCGTTCGAATGAAGGTTGACGTCTCATGGTCGGATCAGGGCTGAACTCCGTGGGTTCTCAAAAACTCTTCGCATCGGCGCACGCCGCGGGACACCTGGACCTGCACGGTTTGTTCCGAGAGGCCAAGCTGGGCGGCGATCGCCTTTTGCGGCACGCCACGGAGTTTGCGAAGAATGAGGATTTCACGGCAACGGGCGGGCAGGGAATCGATGGCGGCCGCGAGCAAGACGATTTCTTCGCGTTTGCAGGCAGCCTCCGCGGGACCCGGCCTTCCCTCATCTATGACGGGCAGGGCGGCCAAATCTGTTACGGGATCGATCGGGGAAATGTGATTTCGCCGCGCTGTGTCGATCACGAGGTGCCGCGCGACCTTGAACAAAAGCGCCTTCGCATAGCGGACGGGCTGGCTCATGCGAACTTTCCACAGCCGGAGAAACGACTCCTGCACGACATCGTCGATATCCGGCGCGAAGGGATACTGCGCGCGCAGATACGCCCGCAACGACGGCTCGTGCACATGCACTTCCTCCGAGAACCAGCGGTTCTCTTCAGCGGTCGGCAGGCGTTGCGGCGTTGGTAGACTCACGGCGGGCTGGGCCAAAATGGCGTCGAAGCGGTGGCCCCCGATGCGGAGCGACGCAAGTGCAAAGGGGATCGCGCCAATCCCGCCCACCGCCTTCTCTCGTCTGAAGAGAACACGTGATGGCGGCTCAGAGCGCGCCGAAGGGCGCAAATGGCATCCTTGCAAATCTGGCATCACGCGCCACGATTGCGAGGATGATAAAACGCCGGATCCATGACAAACTTGACGAGGCCATCGACCGTAGCCCGGCCGTTGCTCTGTTGGGGCCGCGGCAGGTGGGCAAGACCACGCTAGCCCTGGAGATGGGAGCGACGCGACCTTCCCTCTATCTCGACCTCGAATCGCCGGCCGACCGCGCGAAGCTCGCGGATGCGGGCCGCTACCTCGCGGAGCACGAAGACAAGTTGGTCATTTTGGACGAGGTGCATCGTGCGCCGGAGATTTTCCAGATTCTGCGCGGACTGATTGATCAGGGCCGGCGGCGCGGGAAAGCAGGCGGCCGATTCCTGCTCCTTGGATCGGCTTCGGTCGAGTTGCTGAAGCAGTCCGGAGAAAGTCTGGCCGGGCGGATTTCATACTTGGAGTTGACTCCCTTCGATGCGACTGAAGTTGATGGCGAACGGATGGACCGCCTCTGGATTCGCGGTGGGTTTCCCGCGAGTTTCCTAGCTGCGAACGACCGGATCAGCCTGGACTGGCGGGAAGATTTCATCCGCACCTATCTTGAGCGCGATGTTCCGCAGTTTGGCTCCCGCATCCCGGCTGAAACGCTGCGGCGTTTCTGGACGATGCTCGCGCACCATCAGGCCGGGATGCACAACGCGGCCACGCTGGCCCAAGGGCTCGGCGTCGACGGCAAGACGGTGGCCCGCTACCTTGATCTGCTGGTCGATCTGCTGCTCGTGCGCCGATTGTCCCCATGGCATCGCAACGTCGGCAAACGCCTCGTCAAATCGCCGAGAGTCTTCGTGCGCGACAGCGGCCTCGTCCACGCCTTGCTCGGCTTGGGGAACAAGGAGCAACTGCTCGGGCACCCCGTGGTCGGCCCGAGCTGGGAGAGTTTCGTACTTGAGACCCTGCTCGTGCTGGCACCCCGCGGGACCGAGGCTAATTTCTACCGGACCGCGGCCGGCGCGGAAATCGATCTGGTCCTCACCCTGCCAGGCGGCAAATTATGGGCCGTCGAAATCAAGCGCAGCTCCGCGCCGAAATTGGAACGGGGGTTTCATCTCGCCTGCGCCGACTTGAAGCCGGCCA
>CAMDOF010000030.1 GCA_945903465.1 Opitutus sp. GAS368 | reverse complement strand
GGTGGGGCGGACCGCGAGTTTTGGAAGCACGGTAAGCGCAAACGCGGTCGCAATGGCGGCCCGTGGCAACCGGGTGGTGGCGGCGGCGGCGGCGGCGGTGGTGGCGGCGGCAGCGGCGGCGGCGGCAGCGGCGGCGGCGGTGGTGGTGGTGGTGGGCCGCAGCCGGTGATCCGGGAGTCTTACCCGGCGCAGTCAGCGTCGCCAAGTAACGCGCCTATTTTCGGCGATTTGCCGAATCCCTCGCGGTTTTTAGATCAAGCCGCGCTCGACGCGTTAGCGCAGAGTCTGTCGAGCGGGCCAGGGGAGCCCCTTTGGCTGAACGAAATCTACGCGAAGTCGTTGTATGATTTGACGGCCTTTACTCGGGGTTTAGGGGTTCGCTTCGAGGGGGCCCCGAATCGGCGGCAGTTGCTCAATGAGATTTTTCGATTGGTGGCGGCCGAGCGGCGTCCCTTGCGCGACCGTGCGTACATTGATCAAAATGATCGCGGCTCTTTTCTCGTCCACGAACAGGTCAACTATCGCCTCTTTCCTGAGGATGCGTATTTACCGGATAGTTTAGTAAAACGTTTTGGTCTCAAGCGCGGTCATCGCGTAGAGGTGACTCTGCAAGCGCCGTTGGAGGGCGAGCGTTGTCCCTCGGTCGTGGGAATCAATCAGGTGATGGGAATGAGTCCGGAAGATATTTCGAAAGTCACGCCCTTCGAGGAATTGGTGCCCTATTACCCGCTCAAACGCATTTTGCTGGAAGACGCCGAGGTGGTTAAAGACGTCTCGATGCGGGCGGTGGACATTCTGACGCCGATTGGGTTTGGTCAGCGTGGATTGATTGTGGCGCCACCACGGACGGGTAAAACGGTCCTGTTGCAGAACATTGCCAATTCCATCAGTGCGAACAGCCCGGAGGTGAAGTTGATTCTCCTGCTGATTGATGAACGACCCGAGGAAGTGACCGACTTTAAGCGTCATACCAAAGGCGAAGTGGTTTCCTCGACGTTTGATGAGACGCCGGAGAGCCACGTTCATTGTGCCGAGATGGTGATCGAGATTGCGCGTCGGCGGATTGAGCAGGGCGATCATGTCGTCATTTTACTTGATTCGATTACCCGATTGGCGCGGGCCTACAACGCGCTGGCGGGCAATCAGGGCAAGACGATGTCGGGCGGTTTGGAATCGAATGCGCTGCAAAAGCCGAAGCGATTTTTTGGCTCGGCGCGGAATATCGAGGGGGGGGGCAGTCTCACGATCATTGCGAGTGCGCTGATTGATACGGGCAGCCGGATGGATGAGATCATCTTTGAGGAGTTCAAGGGAACGGGTAACAGCGAACTCCACCTCGATCGCGGCTTGGTGGAGCGCCGGATATTTCCGGCGATCAATATTGATCGTTCCGGGACGCGCAAGGAAGAGCTCATCTACCACCCGGACGAGTTACAACGCATCTACGGTCTGCGGCGGGCGATGCAGGGCTTGGGGCCGATTGAGTCCATGGAGATGTTGATCACGCGTTTAAAAAAGACTAAAACCAATACTGAATTTCTCCTTAGCCTCGCCCCGAAGTGACTTCCACCCTACCCCCCATCACCTCCGCGGCCGCGGATGATTTTGTCATTCAACTTGCGCAAGATCGTGGTCTTTTGCAGTCGTCACAGATCGCGGCCGCTCAGGCGTTGGCGTTGAGCCGGAGTGGGGCGGATTCGCCGCCTCTGCGCCTGTTGCAGTTGCTGGATCAAGAGGGTATTCTGCCCGCGCGGCGCGTGGCGGCAATGCTCGCGGAAGAGTTTGGGCTCCAGCTGGCGCCCGACCTGGTGAATGCGCGCATCACGGCGGAGACCTTGGAGTTGGTGCCGCGAGCGTTGGCGGTGCGGCATCTGCTCGTTCCGCTGGGGCGGGTGGGGAACAAACTGCGCATCGCGGTCGCTGATCCGTTGGACACCGACGGCATTGATGCACTGGGATATATCGTCAAAATGCCACTGGAGACGGTGGTGGCGACGAGGGAGGATATTTTGGCGGCGATCGATCGGTTCTACGGAAAGGATGCCCATTCGATTGATGACCTGCTTAGCGATCTTTCAGCGACCGGTGGTTCAGCCGATCCGGCGGCGGTCCTAAATGAACCGGGTGGAGCGGGCGCAGAGACCACGGCGACGGATGCCGATGCGCCGATTATTAAACTCGTTCACCAGATCATTCTTGAGGCGATTCAACGCCGTGCGTCGGACATTCATATTGAGCCGCTGGAGAAACGTTTTCGGGTCAGGTACCGGATTGATGGCGTGCTTATTGAAGTGGAAAATCCGCCGAAGCGCCTGCAGATGGCGATATTATCACGCCTGAAAATCATGGCGAACATCAGTATCGCGGAGAAACGGATTCCGCAGGACGGGCGCATTCAGATTGGGGTGGGTGGCAAGCAGCTCGACTTGCGGGTGTCATCGTTGCCCACGGCGCATGGTGAAAGCATCGTGATGCGTATTTTGGACAAGGAAGGATTGACGCTCGGGCTGCCGGAGCTGGGTTTTTTGAGTGATGATGCGGCGACCTTTGAACGGCTGATTGCGTTGCCTGATGGGATTCTCCTAGTGACGGGACCAACGGGTTCGGGGAAGACGACGACGCTCTATGGTTGCTTGCATTTTATCAACAAGCCGGACCGGAAGATCATCACCGTCGAAGATCCGGTGGAGTATCAGTTGAACGGCATCAACCAAGTCCCGGTGCGCCATGATGTGGGGATGACGTTTGCGCGGGCGCTGCGGGCGATGTTGCGGCAAGCGCCAAATATTGTGATGGTCGGTGAAATTCGTGATTTGGAGACGGCGGAAATCGCGATCAACGCGTCGCTGACGGGGCACATGGTGTTTTCGACGCTGCACACGAATGATGCGCCGGGGGCGGTGACCCGTTTGATCGACATTGGGGTGAAACCGTTTCTGGTCTCGACCTCGGTGCGGGCGATTATGGCGCAGCGGCTGGTGCGGAAGATTTGCCGGCATTGTAAGAAGCCCTACACGCCGGACTCGAAAGAGCTGCGGTCGCTCAATATTAATCCGGCGCAAGCGGCAAATGCGCACTTTGCCAAAGGCGAAGGCTGCGCGGATTGTAACTCGACGGGTTATCGGGGGCGGATGGGGATTTTTGAGATCTTTGTGGTGAATGAGGAGATTCAAAAAATGATTTACGAGAACGCGGGGACAACGCGCTTGCGTGAGCGCGGTCGGGCTTTGGGGATGCGGACGATGCGTGAAGATGGCGCCCGTAAAGTAACCTCGGGTTCAACCACGATTGAAGAGGTGGTATCGATTACGGTCGGTGATTCGAGCTGAGTCGCAAGGGATAATCCGGCGCACCTTATGAGCTATGAAATGAATGAACTGCTCGAGCTGATGGTAGATCAGGGAGCTTCGGATCTCCACTTGCAGGTGGGGCAGCCCCCCACGCTACGCATGAGTGGAAGTATGACGCCGATTGACGGGGAGACGCTGACCCCATGGGACACGGAGAAGTTGATGCAAGCGATCACTCCGGATATGCAAATTACGGCAGTGAAGCTCAACGGTGGGGCTGACTTTGGTTTTGCGTTTGGTGAAAAAGCGCGGTTTCGCGTTTCGGTTTTGAAGTCGAAAGGCAACTACGGTATGGTGCTGCGGCAGATTCCAAATAAGCTGTTTGGTTTGCGGGAGATCGGCTTGCCCGATAAAGTCAGGGAGTTGTTATACCGACCGCGCGGGTTGATTTTGGTGACGGGGCCGACGGGCTCGGGCAAGTCGAGCACGCTGGCGTCGATGGTGAATTACATCAACGAGGCGCGCGATGGGCATATTATTACGATTGAAGATCCGATTGAGTATTATCACCAGCACAAGCGGTGCATGGTGACGCAGCGGGAAGTGCACTCGGACGTGCCGAGTTTTTCTGAGGCGATTCGGCGCGCGCTACGGCAAGACCCGGATGTGATTCTCGTAGGTGAAATGAGAGATCTTGAAACGATAGAAGCAGCGATCAGTGCCGCCGAGACGGGGCATTTGGTCTTGGGTACGCTGCACACGAACAGTGCGGCGAAGACGGTGGATCGCATTGTGGATGCTTTTCCAGCGAACATGAAGGACATGATTCGGACGCAGCTGGCCTCGTCGCTGGTTGCGGTTATTTCGCAGGTGCTGTGCAAGAAAATTGGGGGAGGGCGGATTGCGGCGTATGAGATCATGGTTAACACCACGTCGATCGGTTCCTTGATTCGTGAAAACAAAACGTTTCGGATTTCGTCGGATATTCAGACGGGGGCAAACTTGGGGATGATCACGTTGGATACCCATTTGATGAGCTTGGTGAATCGCGAATTGATCTTGCCGGACGAGGCGTTGGAGAAGGCGCAGGACACGAATGCGATGCGTGATAAATTTTTAAAGTCTGGGCTGAAACTACGAGAAATCTGAGCGGTGACCTCGTTTTTTAGGAGCCCCTGCCCCGTTTAAAATCCCCCAATTTCATCCATGTTCCTCAGTCATAGTCCGGCCATTTACGAATTTTTAAAGGAGCAGCGCCTTTTACCGCTGGCGCAGCTGGAAGAGCTGAATGAGGAGCACAAAGCCACGGGCAAGCCGTTGGCGGATGTGGTGATCGATCTGGGAATGGTGGAGAAAGATGATTTTTTGCGGCGGATCGCGGCACATTTGGGTTACGACTATGTGGCCGAGTTTCCGGTGCAATTCCCGGGAGAAGCGATCGCGGCGTTGACGGGTAAACTCGCCCGTGACTACGGCGTCATGCCGTTGCAGGCGGATGCGCAGAACATCGACCTGCTGGTGGCGGATCCCTTCAACACGAGTGCGGTGGATGATCTCACGTTCGCGCTCGACCGGAAGGTGCGGTTGTATTTTGCCGATCCGGATAAAATCGAAGTGCAGATCAAACAGCACTACGGTGAAGACGAGGAGAGTATCGACGATCTTTTACAGGAAATCAGCACGGGCAAGGTTGCGGCGCCGCCGGCGGGTGGTGAACTCTCGGAGCGCGACATTGAGTCGATGGCTGATCAGACGCCGATCATCAAGTTTGTGAATCTCGTGATCGGCCAAGCGATCCGCGACAAGGCCAGTGATATTCACTTTGAACCGTTTGAGCATGAGTTTAAGATTCGTTACCGGATCGATGGGTCGCTCTACGAGATGGCCCCGCCACCCAAGGCCCTCGCGCTGCCGATTCTTTCTCGGATCAAGGTTCTCGCCAGCCTGAACATCGCGGAGCGCCGCGTGCCGCAGGATGGACGTATTAAAATTAATATCGGAGGCCGTTCGGTCGATTTGCGGGTCTCAACCCTGCCGACCCAATTTGGGGAGAGCGTCGTGTTGCGAGTCCTCGATCAATCGGCGGTGCGACTCGATATCTCCCAGCTCGGTATGCCGCAGGATGTGTTGGATGGTATTCAGGAAGTGGTTCGGCGGCCCAATGGTATTTTTATTGTGACGGGGCCGACGGGTTCGGGCAAGACGACGACGCTCTACAGCGGCTTGCGAATTATTAACACGATCGATCTGAAGTTACTGACGGCGGAAGATCCCGTGGAGTACGAGATTGAAGGCATCATGCAGGTGCCGGTGAATCCGCTGGTGGGGCTGACCTTCGCGGCGGCCTTGCGGTCATTTTTGCGGCAAGACCCTGACGTCATCATGCTGGGAGAAATCCGCGATTTGGAGACGGCCCAGATTGCGATTCAAGCGTCTCTGACGGGGCATTTGGTGCTATCGACCCTGCATACGAATGATGCGTCGGGAGCGGTGACTCGATTAGTGGATATGGGCGTGGAGCCGTTTTTGATCGCCTCAAGTTTGGAGGCGGTTTTGGCGCAACGGTTGGTGCGGCGGGTCTGTGTCCAGTGCAAGACTTCCTATATCCCGGCGGATGATTTGATCGCGCAGCTGGGTATTCCTAGGGATCAGATTGGATCTCGGCAGTTTTTTTACGGCAAGGGATGTCCGACGTGTTCTCAATCAGGCTACCGCGGGCGGATGGGGATCTATGAATGGTTGCGTATGAGCGAAGCGTTGCGGGATTTGGTGACGCAAAAAGCGCCCACGTTGGTGATCAAGCAGAAGGCCATTGAGCAAGGTATGCGCACGGTGCGAGACGACGGCATGCGTGCGATTTTTGATGGCAACACCTCCATTGAAGAAGTGATTAAGTACACCTGAGAAAAATCCGCGCGTCTTTTTTACCATGGCTAAACTTTCTGTGCGTCCAACTCAAACTGTAGCGTCGAGCCTGCCGCCGGGAAGGGGTGCGGGCAGAGGCCCGACGATGACGATGCCGGTGGCCGGCGCACCCAAGAAGCGTCGGCCAATTTCTTTTGGTAGCCCCGTTAATGCGAAGGGTCAGGCGGTGTTTACGCGGCAACTCGCGACGCTCGTTAAAGCGGGCATGCCGATTATGCGTAGTTTGGAGGTGTTGGCGCGGCAGGAGAAAAGCCCCGCTTTTCGCAGCGTTATTGAGGAGTGCGCGGAGACGATTCGCTCGGGTGGGAATTTTTCGGATGGGCTGGCGACCAGTCCGAAGTCCTTCGACCGGCTGTACGTCAACATGGTGAAGGCGGGTGAAGCGGGGGGAGTCTTGGACACGGTGCTCGAGCGTTTGGCGGTGTTTACCGAGAAGGCCGTTAAGATTAAGGCCAAGATTGTGGCGGCGATGGTTTATCCGGCGATTATCAGCTGCGTGGCTGGAGGGATCATGGGGATTCTGATGGTGTGGGTCGTCCCCAAGTTTCAGGAAGTTTTTTTCACGATGCTGAAGGGCAAGCCCCTGCCGTGGTTGACGTCGGTCGTGGTGGCGGTGGCGGACGCGCTGCGGCAGAACATCATCGGGGTGCTCGGCGGCGCCGCCGCGGTATCCTTCTGTTTTTGGCTGTTTAAACGCTCGGTTTTCGGCACCAAGGTCCTCCACTGGATGCTGCTGCATATTCCGGTACTCGGCGACCTGTTTTTAAGGGCGGCCGTTGCCCGATTCACAAGGACTTTTGGGACACTGCTGGCCTCGGGCGTGCCGATTTTGCAGGCCCTGATCATCACGCGTGACACCAGTGGAAATGTGCACATCGCCAACGCGATCAATATTGTCCACGATCGGGTGAAAGAGGGCGATACAGTGGCGAAGCCGCTTGAATCGACCCGGGTGTTTCCGGGGATGGTGACGAGTATGATCGAAGTCGGCGAGGAGACGGGGGCCTTGCCGGACATGCTGGTGCGGATCGCGGATAATTATGACGAGGAGGTGGATAACGCGGTGGGGGCGCTAACCTCGATCATCGAGCCGGTGATGATCGTGCTGATGGCGGTCGGGGTGGGCGTTATCGTGATCGCGATGTTCCTGCCCATGGTCGAGCTGATCAAGAGTCTGAGTGCTTAAGGGTGGCGGGTTGCTGGCGTGGAGGTGACATCGCCGAGGGGAGGGTGCGGCGGGCTGGCGACGGGCGGGGTGGAGGGCTCGACGAGGGTTCAAGAAAAACGGCATGAAGAGGTCGGAAGACTTTGCCTCGGTCGATTTGGGGACCACGATAAAGGTCTATGAATTTCGCCGTCTGGCCCCGGGCGTTGCTATTACCCCTTTTGTATGTCGCGACCATAAATCAAGTGTGCGCGGCGACAGCGCCGCTGGCCGGGTCTGCGGGGGCGTTGAGGTTGCCCGCCGATCTCGCGCTTGATCTCGTTTTGCGGGAGCCTGTGGTGGCGCAACCCGTCTTCCTCAATTTCGACGAACGCGGCCGGATGTGGGTGGTGCAATATCTTCAATATCCTCATCCAGCGGGCCTCACGGCGGTAGCGCATGATGAGTTCTGGCGCGTGGTCTACGACCGCGTGAAACCGCCACCGCCCTACGATACGGCGGACAAGGCGGCGTTTCGAGGGCGCGATCGGATCACGATTCACGAGGATGTGCGCGGCGATGGGTCCTTCGCAAAAGCGACGACGTTTGTCGATGGGCTCAATATCGCGACCTCGGTGGCACGCGGTCGAGGAGGGGTCTGGGTGCTGACGCCGCCGCACCTGGTCTTTTACGCAGACGCGAATAACGATGACATTCCGGATGGTCCGCCGGTGGTGCACTTGGAGGGGTTCGGGTTTGAGGATACGCATTCGATGGCGAATTCACTGCGCTGGGGTCCCGATGGCTGGCTCTATGGGGCCCAAGGATCGACGGTGACAGCGGCCATTAAACGCCCGGGGTTGGATGGTGCGCCGATCGCCCACATTATTGGGCAGTGTATCTGGCGCTACCATCCGGAGTCGCGGCGGTTCGAGGTTTTTGCGGAAGGCGGGGGCAATACATTTTATGTAGAAATCGACGCGAAGGGCCGGCTTTTTTCCGGACATAACGGGGGCAACACGCGGGGATTTTATTACCCGCAAGGTGGCTACCTGTTGAAGGGTTTTGAAAAGCACGGGGAGCTCTCAAATCCGTATGCGTTTGGCTATTTTCCAGCGATGGCTCATGCCCCCATCAAGCGCTTCACGCACGGCTTTTTGATTTACCAAGGTCATAGCCTCCCGGAGTCCTACCGTGGGAAAGTGATCGGCGCTGATGCCTATAACCACACGGTCACGCTTTCGGAAATATCTCCACAAGGCGCGACTTTCCAGACGCGCGATCTGGCGCCCCTGATCAGCACGGACGACGTCGCCTTTCGCCCGGTGGATTTGAAGCACGGGCCGGATGGCGCGATCTACGTGGCGGACTGGCGGGACCGGCAACTCACCCACAAGGAGAGCACGATCAGCCGTGTCGCGGTTGATGACGGGCGAATTTATCGGGTGCGCGCGGCGGGGGTAAAGCCGGGCGGAGCCCCTTTTGATCTCACGCGGAAAACGTCACCTGAATTAATTGAATTGTTGCGCCATGAAAATCGTTGGTGGCGAGACGAAGCCCGCCGCTTGCTTGGTGATCGCCGGGATGCGCAGGTGGTGCCGGCCCTGCGCTCGGCGCTGCGGGAAGCCAGCGGTCAATTTGCGCTCGAGGCCCTCTGGGCTCTCAATCTTTCGGGTGGATTTGATGAATTGACCGCGGGTGAACTCTTGGAGCACGCGGATCCGTTCGTGCGTCTCTGGAGCGTGCGTCTACTCGGCGACGAAGGGACGATCAGCACGGCGACGGCGGCGGCCCTGGTGGCGATGGCCGAGCGTGAGCCCCATGTTGAAGTGCGGAGCCAGTTGGCGGCCTCGGCGAAGCGATTTTCTGCCGCCGTCGGTTTACCTCTGGTGGGGCGGCTGCTGCGACACGATGCCGATGCGGCCGATCCTTATTTGCCCTTAGAGTTGTGGTGGGCGATGGAGAGCAAATGCACGAGTGATCGTGCCGCGGTGGTCGCACTTCTCCAACGCGATGATTGGGCCCGACCGCTGGTGCGACAACATCTGGCGGCGCGTTTGATGAGGCGCTTGGCGGCAGCGGGCAGCGCTGATGATTTGTTGGCCTGCGCGGAACTTTTGAAGCGCGCTCCGGATGCGGCCAGCCGTCTTCCCTTGATGGAAGGTTTTGAACAAGCCTTTGCGGGCCGGGTGTTACCGCCGCTCCCGTCGGAACTTGTCACGGCGATGGTGAACGCGGGCGGAGCTTCCCGCTCGCTCCGGCTTCGCCAGCGAGACCCCGCGGCGATCGCGGAGGCCTTGCGCGCCCTCAGCGACGAGCAGGTGCCGCTCGTCGAGCGATTGCGTTTACTCGCGGTACTCGGCGAGGTGCCGGTGGCGGGCGCCGCCGCCTTCCTCGGCCAGCTACTCCATGCGTCCAACGAGAAAATTCGACGGGGAGCGCTGGCGGCGGCGATGGCGTACGCGGATGAGGCGCTGAGTCGTGAAATCGTCGGCGTCTACCCGCGGTTATCGTTTAGTGAAAAGGAAATGGCGCAGGCGGTGCTGGTGACGAGGGCAAGCAGTGCGAGCCTTTTTCTCAATGGCGTAGAGGCGGGTGTGATTAAGTTCGCCGAGGTGAGTGTGGAAACACCCAAAAAACTGCGTCTCCTGGCGAAAGGCGTCTTCCGTTCTCGGGTGGATCGCCTGTTCGGTCAGGAAGTGGTACCGGCGCCGGCGCACTTGCAGGACGAGATTGCGCGGATTCTGAGCGTGCTGATGGGCGGGTCAGGCGATCCTTACCGCGGGCGAATTATTTATGAGGCAACGTGCGCGGCCTGCCATCGCCTCCATGGCAAAGGTGGGGAGATCGGCCCCGACCTGACTTCGTTTAAGCGCGATGATCTCGCGGTGATCGTGCGCAGCGTGGTCAATCCGAGCGCGGAAATCCGCGAGGGCTACGAGCTGTTCATGGCGGAGACTAAGCTCGGCGCGGTTTACTCGGGATTCTTGGTCTCGCAGGATGCGGAGCGAGTTGCGCTGAGAGATATGACGGGCGTAAACACGGTTGTGCCGCGAGCCCAGTTGGCCTCCTTGCAGGGGGTCGGCCGGTCCGTGATGCCCGAGGGCTTGCTCGCAGGATTGGCCGAGGATTCCTTGCGTGATCTCTTCACTTACTTGCGGACAACGCAGCCCTTAGTCATAAAAAACAAAAAATAAAAAATGAAATATCGGCAGTCTAAGTTATTTGCGAACCACGTTACCTCGGTTGTATTTCGACGCGTGTTGCTGGGCGTTATTTTTTGGTTGGGGCTGATGGCTAGCAGCCGGGTGCGGGCCGCGGAATGGAAAACGCTTTTTGCGGACAGCGATCTTTCGGCCTGGAAAACCTATGGTCAACCCGCGGACGCCGCGGTGAAGTGGGTGGCCGAGGCCGGCGTGTTGGCATGGAGAAAAGGGGCCGGCGATCTGGCGACCCGCGAGACGTTCGCGGATTTTGAACTCGAGCTGGAGTGGAAAATTTCCTCCGGAGGAAATAGTGGGGTGATGTTTGGCGTGGATGAAGCGGGCCGGCGCCCGTGGCACTCCGGTCCGGAAATTCAAGTGCTGGACGATGCCAAGCACCGGGATGGGAAAAAAGATCTGACGGCCGCAGGGGCGCTCTACTCGCTTTATGCGCCCGCGGTCCCCGCGGCTAAACCGGCCGGTGAGTGGAATGCCCTGCGTTTGAAGGTCCAGGGTGGTCGCGTGCAATCGTGGCTCAACGGGCTCGCCGTGATTGATGCGACCATCGGGAGCGCGGATTGGCAGCAGCGGGTCGCGGCCAGCAAGTTCGCTCCGTTTCCCCAATTTGCCCGTGTCACGAGCGGCCGGATCCTCCTGCAGGATCATGGTGATCCCGTGTGGTTCCGGCTCATTCGCATTCGCCGATTGTAACAGGTGATTTATTTAGGGTGCGACTGCCGCCCGACGAGCAGCCTATCGGACTTTAGGGGTATTCCACTCGTTTTCCTGAATTTTAGACGATCAAATCTATCCGACCCCTCCGAGAAAATGCCGCATAAGCGATTCTGCGGCGTCGGCTTTTTGAAAAATCTCTCAGTCCGACAGGCTGCGAGGAGAGCGGCGCCACCGTGCCTCGCAGGTCCCCCGCCATAATCGCCCGCGGCGGTTTTCGCGAAGCAGAGCGAGCCGGTGATCGTTAACATCAATGACCCGATGACTCCTTGCAGAAGGGCATGCGCCGAACGTAATCGAATTATTTTTTCGCACAAAAATCGCCGGATAAAAAGTTGGACGAGTTAGTTGGAAATAAAATTTTAGAAACAAGGAAATCTTTTCGAGCAAGCGAGGTCCTCGCGCGCTCTGTCTTAATGGTTAAATGAGCTTTGGCCGGAGCGAAAGGTCCCGCGCTCCGTTACTTTCGGCGGATAAATCGTGATGCAAGGTGATCCGAAGGCGCCGGCCGTGAATTGAGTAGAGCCCGAACGCCCCCGCTCGACTCCACGTTGACGAAGTACCGGTGCGCCGCCCTCGGCGCGGCAATTTATGAACCAAGAAAAATTTCTCAGGCCAAGCGTCGTAATTACCGAGGCCGGACGCAACGACGCGCGTTTGGTGTTAGCTCGCTGTCAGTTGGTTGCGTTCTCGCGTGGTGGCGTTCTCCTGGGCACACTCACCCATGCTTGTGCTAGAGGTAACCGGTGACGCGAGGCTTCCTCGGCGCTGCACGTCCTCTCGGCCAAAATCGAGGGCCCTGGCCGGATTCAGCGTAGCCGGTCGCGGCGCGGCGCCGACAGCACCATCGTCCTCAGCGATACCCACTTAAAGTTTCGGGGAATCTAAATTTTTATCCGATTCTTTGTCCAAATTTCCCCATGGATGACCTAGTATAGTGGGGGCGAGTGCCGCGAAGCGTGGTCCCATCCCCAGTTTCTAATCGATGCATCACCCCCTAATCCCATCGGTCCGCGCAAGCACCCTCTTCATCTCTCGTCGCCCGCGCCCACGCCGCGTCGCGCTGATTCTATGCGCCGCAGCGGTGTTCACCCGGGGGATTTCCGCGGTGGGGGCGATGGCGGCCGTCCCCGCCACGGGGGCGGACGATGCGATCAGGCTCAATCCGTTCACCGTATCATCCGCGAAGGATGTCGGTTACGAAGCCAGCGAGTCACTGGCCGGCACCGGCTTGAAGACGAAGCTGACCGATCTCGGTGCCTCCGTTGTGGTGATCACGTCTAAATTTTTTGAGGATACCGCGTCCTTCAATTTGCGCGATGCGTTGGTTTACCAGGCCAATATGGAGGTCACGGGCTTTGGTGGGAATTATTCGGGCGCAGGTCCGGCGCTCGGCGCCGTCACCTCCGAGCCGAGCTTGAGCAATGGTCCGGTGGGCACGCGCGTGCGTGGTCTCGCCGAGGCAACGCAGGCGATGAATTTCTATCGCGCCATTTTCCCGATGGACGGCTATAATACGGATCGGGTGGAAATTAATCGCGGAGCTAATGCGCTCCTTTTCGGGGTCGGTAGCCCCGCGGGCATCATCAACACCTCCACCGCCGCGGCCGATTTGAGGAAATCCTTCGGTACGGTCGACCTCGGTCTCGGTAGTTATGGAAGCTCCCGGGCCGCCTTCAACACTAACCTGGTCATCAACCGGGGAGAGCTCGCCGTCCGTGTCGCGGGCGTGAAAAGTGACGATAAGTTTCAGCAGAAATTCACGTATAGCCAAGCCGATCGCCGTTATGCGACGGCTACCTGGGACGTTAAGGCGCTGCGGAATTTAGGGGTGCTTAGTTCAACGACTTTTCAGACGAGCTTTGAGATGGGTGAGCTTAAGTCCAACCGCGCGCGGACGCTCACCCCATCGGATCGCATCTCCTCATGGTTCGACGCGACCCTCCCGGCGGACATCCGTGCCGCCGGGGCGCGGGGAAAAGTCAGCTACGATCCGACGACGGGGCCCTTCAATACTTTTACCGCGGCGTTGCGCAATGCGACGCTCGGCGTGCCCGAGAACGTCAATCGATCGCCGACGTTCTTCTTTCAAAACGTCGCCGCCACCGCCCCACGCGATAATATTCCCACGACCGCAAATGGCCAAGTCTTGCTCGGGCGGGCCCTCGTTTCGAACAATGTTTTTTATCCTTCCTCCGGGCTCACGGGTACCGCGGTCGGCGCGTACTCCCGCGAGATGAGCCGTGTTCGGGCCGATTATGGATTGGCCGATCAGTCTTTCTATACGGCAGAAAATCTCACTGATCCCACGGTTTTTGATTTTTACAATAATCTGCTGGCGGGGCCTAACTCCGAGGCAAAGTCCAATTTGCAAAATTTCGAAGCGTCGTGGCAGCAATTGCTGCTCAACCGCCACGCGGGTTTTGCGGTCTCGTTCGATCAGCAAAAGTGGCAAGAGGGGTACCAGTCACTGATGAACCAACTGGCGCCGTATATTTCGATCGATCCGAATACCAAGATGTGGACCGGCGAGTTGAATCCAAACTTTGGGCGCCCCTTCATCTCCACGGCCGGCGCGGCGAGTTACACCTTTCAAAAAGTGGCGACGGCGCGCGCCAAGTTTTTTTATGAGCTCAATCTAGCGGAGAGGTTTAGCCACCCGCTCGGTGCCCTCCTCGGCAAGCACGTCCTCTCCTGGTTGGGCCAGCGGGAAACTTTTTTTACGGACTCCCGCGGTGGGGGATCGATGTTTTATACGACCGACAACTGGGCGAACGGTAATAATCAGGCGCGCACCGCCGCCCAAAGTAAACAGATCGTGACCTTGGTTTACATCGGACCCTCCCTGCTGAATGCATCGACGCCAAGCGGTGCAAATCTGCAGGGCTTGCAGCAAAATCTGATGAACTTCCACAACGAGGTAAACGGCCGGGGAGTCGTGCTCTCGCGGGTGCAGGCCCCGAGTGTGGCGGTGGCGAGGGATGCGGCCTACAACGGCTTCACGACTCCGCTCAACATTCAGCGCGAAGATCGTGAAGTCACCCACAGCGCGGGTTTCGCCGGTTTAAATGAGCGCACGCTCGATTCCCAGGCGCTCGCCCTGCAGAGCAATTGGTTTGGCGACCGCGTGGTCGCGACGGTCGGCTGGCGAAAGGAGCAGTCGTCGATCCTCAGTGTCAATGCGCCCTTTGATACCAGTGGCGAGGGGTTCGTAAGGGTCGACGACCCGTCTTATCGACTGAGTAATTCCGCGCTGGTGCCTCAGGTTTTTAAAAAGACCCTGTTTGCTTGGAGTGGGGTGGCCAAGTTGCCGGAGAAGTGGCTCCAACGGCTCCCAGGGATCACGGCCCTCAACGCGTATTATGGCACTTCAGAAAATTTTAGTCCTCCGGCGACAAAGACGGTTGACGTTTTTGGCCGAGAATTGGCGCCGCCCCGGGGCATCACGAAGGAGCAGGGTATCTACTTGGAGGCGTTCAATGGACGGATCTCGGCGCGAGTGAATTTTTTTGAGACAACGCAAACGGGTAGTTTTAACGGGACCGTTGGGGGGATTCCTGCCGCGATTATGAGTATGTATAGCCAAGCGGTTTCGATGGTGCGTTCGGGCAGCATCCCCGACGGTGGCGGTGGCTTGCCGGTTGGCTTTATCGCCCCGCCGGCGGCCTTGTTGTCCACGTTCAACGCGCGCCTCCAGAATGGAAGTGTTTTCTACACCGACCCCGGCGTGCGCGACACCAGCGACTTTGTCAGCAAGGGGACGGAGCTCGAGGTGATGTTCCGGCCGTCTCGCGGCCTGTCCTTTGTGTTTAATGTTTCCGAGCAAGAGTCCGTCCGCAGCAACACGGGCGCCGCGGTGCGCAAGCTGCTCTTCGACACACCCTCTGCCAACGGGAAACCGCTCGCGACCGAGTGGAAAGGCGAGTGGGCCTTTCAGGTCCCGCTGAACGTCGGCGCTATTCCCAACATCGGCAGTCGCTCCGACGTGAATATGCTCGCGAACAATTTTCAGTCGCTCGCGCTCAACCGCTTCAACACCGCGGCCTCCGGCGACGGAGCGCTCGTGCAGGAGCTCCGCAAATGGCGCGCGAACGTCGTCGCTAACTACGATTTTCAAGGTGATCGATTTAAGGGCTTCGGCGTCGGCACCGGTCTGCGCTGGCTCGATCAATCTGCGATCGGCTATCCGGTCGCATCATTCCGCGCGGATTTGACGCGCGTGCCAACGGGTGCGGCGACGCTGCCGAGCGATGTGCGGGTCTCGGATGTGCGCAACCCGTTTTATGGTCCGGCGGAGATGCGTTATGATGGCTGGTTATCCTATCAACGGAGAATTTTCAGCAACAAGATCGGCATGAAGATCCAGCTGAATATAAGAAATCTCTTCACGCATAACCAGCTCGTGCCCGTTGTCATTAATCCCGATGGCAAGGCGGCCGTGTACGCAATCGCGGAAGGCCGAAAAGCGATGTTTTCCGCCCGATTTTCATTTTAACGGATGATGATCGTAGGGCTCATGACGTACTTGTCGGGTTGCTTAGCGCGCCGCGCGGGCTCATCTGTTGCTATCTTGACCTTTGCGCAAACTCGCATCTCCGATTATGGATCCCTCTGAGTCAGTGCCAGTCGTTGCTCGTGATGAAGCTTATCTGCGTCTCTTGGCCGAGCATGAGCGCGCGTTAAGTGCGTACATCTTTAGTCTGGTTGCTAGCGCGACCGATGCGGCGGATATTTTTCAGGACTGTAAGTTAGCGCTCTGGCGGATGTTTGATCGCTTTGAACTCGGTACGGATTTTCGCGCGTGGTCGCGCACGGTCGCGCGGCATCAGATTTTGAATTACCGTCGTGCGGTAAAACGGCGGCCTGAGTCGCCGCATGAGCAGGCGTTTTTCGAGGCGGTGGCCGATGAAATCGACCGGTGCTCCGATGAGCTTGATTTGCGTGCGGAGGTTTTGAGCGATTGCCTGAAGAAGCTGCCTGAGCGGCATCGCGCCATCATTGTTTGGCGGTACTTTGACGACTGTTCTGTCGAGGCGATTGCGGCTAAGAGTCAACGTTCCATCCTGGCGGTCTATCGTCTTTTAAGCCGGATTCGCGATGGGTTAAACGACTGTATTAGCCGGCGATTGCGAGTAGCCCAGAGACCATGAACGATCGGCGAAAACGAGAATGGGCGGATCGCGTTGACCGCGTGGTCGAGGGATTGCTCTCGGCGGAAGAGCTGGCGTGCTTTCACGCCGACGTCGTGCGCGATCCGGTATTGCGAGCGTTCTACGTTGAGCACGTCTGGCTGCACGGAGCGTTGTTGGCCGACCGGGCCCGCCTGCCGGAGTTGTTGGCGGTGAGCCCACCGGTGGCGGTGGGGGGGCGTTGGCGCTGGTTTGCCGGCCTCGGTCTCGCCGCCTCGGCGGTTGTCGTCGGTTTTTGGGGCGGGAGCGAGGCGACTCGTGAAAAGTACTGCGCCACGATCGTGCAGGCGGAGCACGCGACGTGGGCGGGGTCGACGCTGCCGACGCTGACGTCTTCTCGTCTCGGAGCGGGCGTCGTGTCGTTGGTGGAAGGTGTCGCCATCGTGCGGTTTGCGAGCGGGGCGGTGGTGACCCTAGAGGCGCCGACTACGTTGGAGATTGTCAGTGCGATGCTCTGCCGACTCCCAGAAGGTTCAATCACAGCCGAGGTGCCGCCGAGTGCACATGGCTTCACGGTGCAAACCCCCGACCTTACCGTCGTTGATCTCGGGACGCGGTTTGGGGTGACCGCGAGCTCGACGGGGCACTCGCACGTTTTCGTTTTTGAAGGTGAAGTGGAGCTGGAAGATTCGAGGCGCGGCCTCGTGCGAAAGCTGCCACAAGGCAAAGCGTATCACGTCGCGACGGATCTGATTTCACCCAGCAGCGAACCGAATCGGCCGGATCCCTCGCCGATAATCGATGGTTGGACGAGTATCGCGACGTCTTACGGGCGAGGTGCCGATGGGTACGTCCGCCGAGGCTATGCCGCGCCGACGGGAGGGGAGCCTCTGTTGATGGTGAAGCACTCGACGTTGCCATTGAGCCGCAACAATGAACGCCGGGCGATTCTCACTTTTGATATCTCCGCGTTGAAGGTCGCGCAAATTAATGAGGTGCAACTGGTGTTGGATCCGGAGCCCAGTGGCTACGGATTTGTGACGATGGTCCCCGACTCGCGTTTTGCGGTTTATGGGGTCCGGACGTCGGCAGGCGCGAGTTGGGGCGAAGCCAGCGTCACTTGGGACACCTTACCAGGGACTGATGATACGGGCGTGCTTTCGGAGCAAGTGGAACGAGTCGCGGAATTTTGGTTGCCGCGCGGTGGTTCCGGGGCGCCGTTTACGATTCGGAGTGAGGCGCTGGCGACTTTTGTGCGGGGATGCCCTGCAGGTTTGGCGACGTTTCTAATTGTAAGAGAGACGGGGGAGACTGATCCGACGGGCCTCGTGCATGCGTTTGCTTCGAAGGAGCACCCCACCGCGCGTCCGCCGACGCTCCGCGTTCGGTGATTCACGAATTTTTGGTATGAAGATATTCTGGTTCCCTCTTATTTTTACCGTGGTCGGCATGAGTCGACTGGCCGCTGCCGAAGAGACGCGGAGCGGGGAGATTTTTTTTGAAACCGAGATTCGGCCGCTCCTCGCGCGGCGTTGCTATGAGTGCCACGGTGAAAAAAAGTCGAAGTCGGGCCTGCGGCTCGATTCCGCCGCGCGGTTCGCCCAGGGCGGTGACAGTGGCGCGTTGATCGTCGCGGGGGCGCCCGAGAAATCGCTTTTATTGCAAGTGATCCGCCGCACGGATCCAGATTTGCAGATGCCGCCCGATGATCCGCTGCCGGCGACGGAGGTTGCCCGATTGGAGCAATGGGTGGCGATGGGTGCGCCGTGGCCGGCCAGCGTCGCGCCGGTGGCGGGATTGCCGGTGGATGAACATGGCTTTACCGCGGAGCAGCGCGCATTTTGGACCTTTCAGCCGCTGACTCACCCGACGCCCCCAGCGCTCGCGGGCAAGCGCTGGGCACGCGGTGAGATCGACCAGTTTATTGCCGCGAAACACGCGGAGCGAGGGCTCGTCCCGGCGCCCGCGGCGAATCGCGAAGAATGGGTGCGCCGCGTTTTTTTTGATGTGCACGGGCTGCCCCCGACGCGCGCGCAGGTCACGGCGTTCGTCGAGGATCAGCGGCCCGACGCCGACGAACGGCTCATCGACGAGCTGCTGGCGAGCCCGCGGTATGGGGAGCGCTGGGGGCAGCACTGGCTCGACCTGGTGCGCTTCGCGGATAGCGATGGCTATCGCGCGGACTTTCTCCGACCGGCCGCCTGGCAATATCGCGATTGGGTGATCCGCAGCCTCAACGCGGATTTGCCCTACGATCGTTTCGTACAGGCGCAATTGGCGGGCGACGAGATCGCGCCCAACGACCCCGACGTATTCGTAGCGACCTCCTATCTGCGCAACGGCATTTACGAGTGGAACCAACGCGACGTGCGGGGGCAGGCCAACCTCATCGTGGATGATATCACGGCCAATGTGGGCGAAGTTTTTCTTGGGCTGAGCTTCGCGTGTGCGCGCTGCCATGACCATAAATTTGATCCGATTTTGCAGAAGGATTATTTTGCGCTCCGGGCTTTTTTTGAGGGTGTGCTCTGGCGGAGTGATCTCCCGCTGGCGACGAGGGAGGAGCGGGCGCGCTCAGCGGAAAAGTTGACGGCTTGGGAGACGGCCACGGCCGGCATTCGCGGCCAGATTGAGGAGTTAATCGGGCCCGAGCGTGATCGCCTCGTGAAACGCGCGCACGATCGGTTCACGGATGATATTCAGACGATGATGGATAAACCCGCAGCGCAGCGGGCACCGTTCGAGCAGGTGGTGGCGACGCTGGCGGCGCGGCAGCTCGAGTACGAGGTGGATCGGTATGAGCCTCAGAAGGCGCTGAAGACGCCGGAGGCCAAGGCGCGGTATGCGACGTTGCTGGCGGAGTTGCAGCTTTTTGAGGCGATCAAACCCGCGCCGTTGCCGGAGGCCTTTGTGGCGACCGATGCCGGCCGTGAGTCACCACCGACCAAAATGAAGGCGCGCCGTGGGGGCGATCGCGAGGTGGCCCCGGGGTTTCTCACGGTCATCGCGCCCGAGGAGCCGTTGATCACACCGCTCGAGCATTCGAGCGGGCGGCGAACCGCTTTGGCGAATTGGATTACGCGGCCCGATAATCCGCTCGCGACCCGCACGATCGTGAATCGGGTCTGGCAGTACCACTTCGGTCGAGGCTTGGCGGGGTCGCCCAACGATTTAGGCAAGCTCGGCGAATTGCCGACCCACCCGGAGCTTCTCGACTGGCTGGCGCAGCGTTTCATCACGCTGGGTGGGAGCTTGAAAAAACTGCACCGGGAAATTCTGCTCTCTGCGACCTATCGCCAAACCGCGCGGATGGCCGTCCCCGCGCGCGCCGCGTTGATCGATCCGGATAACCGATTTCTGTGGCGCTTCAGCCCGCGCCGCCTCGATGCCGAGCAGGTGCGTGATGCGATGCTCGCGGCCTCCGGTGAGCTGAATCTCACCGTGGGTGGCCCGGTGCAAGATGCCGGGGTTTCGACGCGTCGCAGTATTTTCACGCTCCGGCGCCGCAACAGTACCAATGACCTGCTGCGCGTGCTGGATGCCCCCGCCGGTTTTTCAAGTAGTGCCGAGCGTCAAGTCACGGCGACGCCTTTGCAGGCGCTCTTGTTCATGAACGGTGAGTGGCCGCTGGCGCGCGCGCGGCAACTCGGTTCGGTGGTGGCGGGTGCGGCGGATATCTGGCAGGCCGTACTCGGGCGGGTTCCGCTTGCCGATGAGAAGCGCGTCGCCGAGGATTTTATCGCGCGGAGAACCGCCGCGGGTCGGCTCGGTGCCGACGAGGCGGCGGGTGCGATTACCAGTGAACATGCCGTGATGGCGGCGGGGCGATTTAAGGAGAATACCGCTCGCGAACGCCTGCTCGTGCGGGGGGCGCCGCGTGAGGGTGATGACTTTACGGTCGAGGCCATTGTCCATCTGGAGAGTATCGATCCCGGCGCGGCCGTGCGCGTGATCGCTTCGCGTTGGAACGGCGAGCGCCTTTCCCTCGATTCCCACGGCTGGTCACTCGGCGTGACCGGAAAAAAATCCGCGTTCAAGCCGAGTAGCTTGATTGTTCAGCTCGTGGGCGAAGACGATAACATGAATACTGCTTATGAGGCGGTCGCGTCGGGTATAGTCATCGCGCCAGGCAAGACCTTCCATGTCGTGGCCCGCGTCGCCTGTGCCGAGGGCACGGTCAGTTTTTTTGTGCGCGACTTGGATTCGGCCGAGTCGGGTCCGCTCACCACGACCGTCAAACACCGCCTCGTGGGTAAACTCGGCGCGGGGGCGGCGACGCCAGTGATTGGCGGCCTCTATCGGCGGGGGCCGCATCAGTTCGATGGGCGGATTGACGGCGTGCGGGTGGTGCCGGGGTTGCTCGACGATCAGGCCCTCGCGGCGGACCCTTCCCGTTGGTCCGCGCTCGGAGCGATGACGTGGGACGCTCGTCACGCGTTGCCCGCCGGCTATGAATGGCAGGCCGGCGTCAGCGGGGAGGAGACTGCGGATCCGCGGATACGCGCGATGACCGATCTGGCTCACGTGTTGCTTAATTCCAACGAATTCATCCACCTCCACTAAGTCGTCGTCATGCCGTGTTATAATTTTTCTCCGATCAGGTCGCGCCGTGATTTTTTGCGAACCGCCGGCGGTGGTTTTGGCGCGGTGGCCCTGGCTGCTTTAACGGGTTCACCGTTGATCGCGGGGACCGGTGGCGCCACGCGGGCGGGAGCCGCTCTGACCAACCGGCCGGGCCGCGCGAAGAACGTGATCTTCCTCGTCATGGAGGGTGGGCCGAGCCACCTCGACACGTTCGACCACAAGCCGCTCATTAATGAACTCGACGGGCAGAAGCTCCCGGCGAGCTTCAAGCCGCCGATCCTCGCGATGGGTGAATCGAATGCGCCGATCATGGGCAGTCCGCGTCAGTGGACCCAGCATGGGCAGAGCGGCCTTTGGGTTTCTGATTGGTTTCCCCACGTCGCGCGCCACGCCGACGATCTCGCGGTGATCAAGTCGTGCGTGTCCGATGGGATCAATCACGCGGGCGGCGTTTGCCAGATGAACACCGGTTCAGTTTTTGGGGGACGGCCTTCGCTGGGGGCTTGGGTCGATTATGGCCTCGGTACGGAGAACCAGAATCTACCTGGCTTTGTGGTGATTAAAGATAGCGAGAAAGAGGTCGTCAACGGAGTCAGGAACTGGGGTACCGGTTTCATGCCGGCGGTGCATCAGGGGGTCGAGTTCAGCGCCAATGGTTCGCCGATTCGAAACCTGCAGGCGCCCAAGGGCCTCGATGAGGCGCGGCAGCGCGACAAGTTGGAGTTTCTTGCGCAACTCAATCGCCCGCACGCCGCGGCGCGCGCCGATGACTCTGAACTCGAGGCGCGCATCCGCAGCTACGAGCTGGCCTACCGAATGCAAGCCGAGGCGCCGGGCGCGGTGGATCTTTCGAGAGAGACCGCGGAAACCAAGACCCTTTACGGTCTCGACGCGAAGGAGACGGCCGTCTTCGGGCGCAACTGTTTGCTTGCGCGGCGGCTCGTGGAGCAAGGCGTGCGCTTCGTGCAGTTGTACAGCGGGGCGGGGAGCGGTTGGGACAGCCACACCGAGTTGGAGAAGAGTCATGCGGGCTTGTGCCGTTCGGTGGATAAACCCATCGCCGCTCTCCTCACGGATTTAAAGGCACGAGGCCTCCTTGACGAAACACTAGTGATTTGGGGCGGAGAGTTTGGGCGCACGCCGATGGCGGAACAAAAGGGCGGCCGCGATCATAACCCCACGGGCTTCACCATGTGGATGGCCGGTGGCGGTGTGCAGGGTGGAAAGAGTATCGGCGCGACGGATGATCTCGGTCTGTACGCCGTCAAAGATCGGCTGCACGTGCACGATCTGCACGCGAGTATCATGTACCTGCTGGGTATCGATCACACCCAGTTGATTTATCACCATCAAGGCCGCCCCGAGCGGATCGATGTCAACGAAGGTAAAGCTTTTAAGAGGCTCATTGGTTGAGCGCGGCGCGCGGTCGCGAGAGTCGCGCGGTCGCGGGGGGGCGCGAGGGTCCCGCGGTTGCGAGGGTCGCGCGGGCTGCGAACGCCGCTGCCGGCATCCGGGCGATGGGGCGCGCGACCTTTTTCTAGCGTCATCGTGCGAGCATTCACGCGTAATTGGAGCCGGCTCGGATTTTCCGTTTGGTCGGTGAGCACTCGCCAGCGGCCGGATCACGCTGCGCGGGAGTTCGCAACGATGGGAAATTTCAGGCGGCCACTGTCAGCGCAGGAGTAAACTCACCACCCGCGGACGATTGAGATCCGTACCGCTGTGGGCGGTCCGGAGTTACAGCCCGAGCGCGGCCAAGACGCGGTAGTAAATCTCGTGTCCGAAATCGTTCGGATGATTGATGTTGTTGGCTAAAAAGTCTTCGGGCCGCTTGCGAGCAGTCATGGCCTGCCAGTTGTTGAATACATCGGCGTAGGCGCAACCGGTGGCGGCGGCTACGTTCGCGGTGGCCGCGGCATACTCGGCCATTCGGTGGCTACTATGCAGCCACTGCGGGTTTGGAGGGAAAGTCGAAAGGAGGATGATTTCGGCTGTCGTGGCAGCGCGGATACGCGCAATCATGGAGCGGAGCTGGCTCGCAAAGTCGGCCACGGGGACCCCGCGGTGGTTGTGATCGTTCATGCCAAACGCGATCAGTACGAGATCGGGGTGAGCCGCGAGCACTTTGTCCGAGAGTCGTTGTAGCCCGCGGGTGGTGTTGTCGCCGCCGGTGGCAGCGTTGATCGCGTTAAGCCGCGCTTGGGGATATTTCTCCTGCAGGTGATCCGCCCAACGTTGCCAGAAGATGAGGCGCGGCGTGGAGGCCTCGCCGCCCGCAGTGATGCTGTCGCCGAAAGCCACGAGGGTCACCGGAGCGCCGCCGAGTAGTTTCGCCCTCGTGACCCGCAGCCGATCCGCTTGCGAGGTCTGGATGGGCCAGAAAACCAGCGCGGCGGGAGTGTAATCGGCGAAGACGAAAAAGGCTTGGTTGCTGTAGTGGGGAAATTTCGTGTGGTCGAAGGCCACCTGCCCGTACAGTACGTGCGTGCGAAAATCGGGCAGACGCGAGCCTGGGAGGCGCGTCACGGTGCCGCGCGCGTAGTCGGTGGTGTAGTCGCGCCCTTCCTCGTAATTAATCGAGCCGGGGCTTGGCGCATAGGTGTTGCGCAGACGAAGAGGTTCGCCGCGAGCCGGTAGATAAGCCAGCGCGGCGGGTTCCTCCCCGACGACGATGAAGGATTCGCCGGAGACGCGCGTGGGTGTGGGCGGGGTCAGTGGCGCGTTGCACCCGACCAAGAGTCCGAGGATTCCGAAGGTGCCGGCGCGGAGAAGGGCGTGAGAAAAGCACATGCCTCACGAGAATATCAAAAAAGCGGCGGTCGCGATCTTGTACTAACGAAGACAATTTTTAACGCGCGCCGTGGAGATTGGGTAGGGCGCGGGTGGCACTCGGGATGGCCGCCGGTTTAGGACTGCTCGCCATTTAAATTACACGATGACTTCAGCAGTCGAACACTTCAGACTAGCGCCGGTGGGTGCGAATGAATTCCTGCGGTCGGCTAAGAATGGTCACACCGATCTTTACCTCACTTTGCCAGCGTGCGCGTGCGGATCGCCGTCATCGAGAATCAAATTTTTGGGCCACGCCAACTCGACGCCTTGCTCTCGCAGCTTCTCCTGAAAACAGCGGAGGCGATCGCGGTTTCTAGGCACCTCCCGCGGCGTGATATTGCCTTCAAGCCAGAAGGAAACAAGGAGCCCGGCAGATTCTCCGACGTTACATTCCACCGGGCGCAGGCGAGCGCAGCCGTTGGGAATACGGGTCGTGCCGAGGTTCTGGCCGAGGGAAGCAAAGCAACATGAGCGTGATGGTATCAAAAGCGTACCGGGACGATCTTGTTGTCGGCTTGGTGCGGGAGTTAAAGATACGGGCGATGTTTGGCTAAAAGACCGGCCCACTAACCCCACCCCTTACCATGCCTATTCAGTGCGTGCCCAGCGTCTGCCTACAATCGCTCAGCACTTATTGTGTCGCGCCACTCCGTCACGTCTTCTTCTTCGGCCTTTTCCCTATCGCCGCCATGGCGCAGGCGGGCAACGGTACCGTCGAAGGACGGGTCCTGAATCCCGCCACAGGCGACTATGTGCTCAATGCACAAGTGAGCGTGAAGGGCACGGAGCGGGTGGCGCTCACCAATAGCGAGGGCGACTATCAACTCGCGAACATCCCCGTAGGCAGCGTCACGCTGCGGGTCATCCTGCCCGGCTTCGATGAGCAGCAGCGCGTCGTACAAATCGGCGCGGGCCAGACGGCGCGGGAGAATTTCGAGATCACGAGCCAGAGTCGTTACGGCGGCGGTGACCAGACGGTGAAGCTTTCTGCGTTCACGGTCGCGGCCACGCGCGAGATGGATGCCCGGTCCGTCGCGATCAATGACCGGCGTTATGCCGGCAACATCAAGGACGTGGTCTCCGCGGACGCGTACGGCGACGTGAGCGAGGGCAACCTCGGCGAGTTCATCAAACTCATGCCGGGCGTGGCGATTCTCTCCGCGGCGGGCGACGCCTCGCAGATTGGGCTGCGCGGTTTTGCGGGCACGCAGACGCCGATCACGATGGACGGAAACAACCTTCCCAGTGCTGCTTCCTCCGCGATTGGCGCCAGCCGCGGCATTCTGCTGGAGCAGATTTCGATGACCAACGTGTCCCGCGTGGAGGTGATCAAGACGCCGATTCCGAGCATGTCAGCCGAGTTCCTCGGCGGCTCGGTCAATCTCGTGCCGAAAAGCTCCTTCGATCGGAGCAAGCCGCAGCTGACGGTGCGCGGAACACTCCAGTTCACCACGGATGACTACACTTGGAACAAGACCCCGGGCCCCGGTTCGCCGGCCACGCGCAAGCTCCGGCCAGGTTACGATTTCTCCCTGGTTTATCCGGTCACAAAAAACTTCGGTTTCACGGTAAGCTCGCTGCTGTCGAATCAATTTGGCCGCCTGCTCGGGCCATCTTCCACGTGGCAGTTCACGGCTGCGCAGGGTGCGACCGAGACCAATCCGTACCGACAGACCGTCGGTACACGCAACGATCCGCGGGAGACGAAGCGGGCATCGTACACCGCCAGCTTGGACTGGAAGCCGATCAATTCGGTTACGTTGACGCTCGGGTTCCGTCGCAGCTCGTACGAGCTCTTCACTGCGCCGGACCGCATCACGCTGAGCACCGGTAACACTCCGGCTTCGTACGGCCCCGATTTCACGCAGGGCCGCGCCGGGGCCGCGACCGGGGTGCATGGGCAAATCTGGACGGGCAAGGAAGGGGCCACCGATCAATTCACCTTTGCGAGCAAATATCGTCGGAACGGGTGGACGGCGGATGTTTCGGGATCGATCGCCAAATCTGATCTCGACTACCCCAATATCCAACACGGGCATTTCCGCAGTGCAGTCACGAGGCTCACGGTGCCCTCGACCCTGCGCCTCCAGGGGTTTCACGACACGGACGTGCCTCAGATCGTCGAACTCCGGAATTCGGCCACCAACGCCCTAACGGATTGGAAGAGCCTGTCCAATTATACCTTGGTCAATGTCGGTGCAGATAATCGCAATGCGACCGACGATATCCGGCAGGGCCGGGCCTTCCTGCGCCGCGAGTTTTCCCTCGGTCGCAGTTCGGCGGCCGTGCAGTTCGGCGGATCGTACAGCCAACGCATCCTCGATCGCGTCCAATGGACGCCGAACTGGACGTTCCTCGGCGCCGATGGCATCGCCAGCACCGCCGACGATTCCGCGGGCCAGTTTGTCGATCCGGTCAACTTCGGCCAAAACCCACGCTTCAACACGCCGCGCGACATTCAGTGGGTCGACCTCCATAAGCTCTGGGATTTGTACCTCGCGCATCCCAACTATTTCTCGCTAGTGGAGCCGGCCGCCCTAATCACTCAGCTGAGGAGCTCGGAACGTATCTCGGAAGAAATCACGGCGGGCTACTGGCAGGGAGAAATCAAGCTGCTCGATAACCGCCTCTCATTCGTGGGTGGCGTCCGGTGGGAAAAGACGAAGGACCACGGCCGCGGGCTCCTGCGCGACCGCAACGCCATCTACCAGCGCGATGCGAGGGGTAATCTGATCCGGAACGCCGCGGGCGCTCCCATCCTGATCACGTTGGACCCCGTCCTTCAGACCCGGCTTTCGTACCTTGCGCGCGGTGCGGCGGTGTCGCGCGTCTATGACGACTACTACCCGAGCGTGAACGGCACGTACCGCATCCTCGACAACCTGCAACTGCGGGCGAGTTATGCCGAGACACTGGGCCGACCGGAGTTCAGCAATATCATCCCGAATATCGACATCAACGAGAACACCACGACGGGCCTCGGCACCGTGACCGCGCGCAATCCCGCGCTGAAACCTTGGAGCGCGAAAAGTTACGAGGTGGCGCTGGAGTATTATTTTAAGGCGGACGGTGTCGTCTCCGTGAGCGTGTTCCGCAAGGACGTGAGCAATGCGTTTCGCTCGTCCATTACGATCCTCGATGCGGCGACCGCGGCGCAATTGGAGTTGGACCCGCAGTACGTCGGCTTCGACCTGGTTAGCATGACGAACGCGACCGGGGTGACGCGTTTCAACGGTCTCGAGCTGAACTACCAGCAGCAGCTCACGTTCCTCCCCCAGTGGGCGCGGGGCTTCTCCGTTTTTGGCAATGGCACGATACTCAAGGTACAGGGCTCCAGCCAGATCGGGCTCGAATTGCAGGACAAGACGTTCAACTGGGGCGTGTCGTACTCGCGAAAACGTTTCAAGATCGGACTCAAGTGGAACTACATTCCGGAGGACATCTCCAACCTCACCAGTATCGGGCCGAACGGCGTGTCGGTAAACAAATCGAAGACGACGATGGATCTCGACAGTGAGTTCCGGTTCACGCCGCGCTTGGGGCTGTTCTTCAACGCGCGCAATTTGCTGAACGTGACAACGCGGAATTTCCGTTACACTCCGCTCACGCCCATCTACAGCCGGGCTAACTCGGTTTCGAACGGCGGGGCAAAGCTATCGGCGGGCGTAAAGGCGACTTTTTGAACGTGACCTTTCTCTCGCTGATAACGCGTTTTGGTTCCCGGACGTCGCGAATTTCCCTAGGAATCTTCCTCGCGGCCGGATCGGTGCTGTCGGTGATGGCCCAGGAGTTCCGCTCGACGGAGGCGGTCCGCCTGAGCCGTGAGCCCGTGTTGTTCGTGGACGACAGTTCGGTCGCGTCGATGGTTGGCCTAGTGCGCACGATTCATCCAGCGAAGACTCACCCGGCACCGGTAGTGGAGCCGGAACGGCCGTGGGAGGAGGTGCGCGTTTACACCTATGGCTCGGTTATGCGGGATCCGGCGACGGGCGGGTTTCGGTTGTGGTACATGGCACATTCCCGCGTGCTGTACGCCACCTCGGCCGACGGCATCAGCTGGAACAAACCGTCGCTGGGGGTTCAGGACTACGAGGGCTCGAAGGCGAACAACATTGTTTTCTTGAACCTGCATTCGCCGTCGGTGATCGAGGATCGTGCTACGGCCGACCCGGCGAAACGGCTGCGGATGATTGGCAACGTCGGTGGGAAGTATTACGGCGCATATTCTGCGGATGGCATCCGTTGGTACGGGCGCACGGAGCAACCGCTCTTCCTCGGCACCGACACGAACACTCTGACGCAGGACCCGCGGACGGGCGAGTTCATGGCTTTCTTCAAAAAGAAGTCCAACGACGTGCCCGGGCGGGTGGTGTGGCTGACGCGGAGCCGGGATTTTGTGACGTGGAGCGAACCCAAGCTGGTTTTCCACGCCGATGAGGAGGACAACCGCTGGGCCAAGGGCCCCGGCCAAGGGACAGAAGTCTACAATATGAGCGTGGTGCCGCACGCCACGGGATTTCTCGGATTCCCGACGATCTTCCGCGTGATGGAGCGATTGTCCGCAGAGGTGAAATTGGGCAATGGGCAGAGTCGCTTCAACGGCCCGATCGACGTGCAGCTGGCGACCAGCACCGATGGAGAGCACTGGGCGAGGACCACTCCTCGGGTGAACGTAGTGCCGCGAGGCGTCCCAGGGTCGTTCGACGGCGGCGCGATCCTCGGCGTGACCAGCACTGTGGTGGATTCAGCGGAGGAGACGTGGATGCTTTATACGGCCATCAACACCGGCCACGGCGGACCGATCCCGCCGAAGCGCCTGACGCTCGGTCGGGCCACTTGGCGTTTGCATGGCTTTGCCTCGCTGGATGCCGGCCCCACTGGAGGACAGGTGCTGACGCGGCCGCTGCTTATCAGTGGCGGCAAGCTGCTGATCAATGCCGACGCCAGTCGCGGGCGTTTGCGGATGGCTTTGATGGAGGTGGATGGCGGGGAAGTGCCCGGCTTTGGCCTAGGCGACTTCGAGGTACTGCAGACGAATGCGACCAAGGCGGAAGCCCGCTGGAAAACCGGCCGGGACATTCCCACGGATCGTCCTTTCCGGGTCGTAATCGAACTGAGCAACAGCCGGCTCTACAGCCTGACCGGCACCGCCGGACTATAACGATGCGGCCGGGCTTTCGATTCTTCGTGCCGGGTATGCCCGCTGGAATCAAGGAACTCGTGAAGCTTCCCGCCGGTTCGGCTTTCCGGGTGCTGACTTGGGAGCAGAATCTGCGGGAGGTTTTTTGGGTGGTGTCCGGGGATCGGCGCCAGCGCATAAACGCGACCGGGGTGACGCGTTTCAACGTGTAGCTTCGGCGTGTCGCTTCGTGTAGCTTCGGCAAGGGTGCGTAACTCGGCGACTGATTCCTGCTACGCTGGTGGCGATGACAACGACCACTACGATGACAGCGGTCCACCATTCCGAGCCGGCGGGTCTGTAATCGCTCGCCCGGCGTTTCACGACTTGGCGGCGCACCCGGCCACGGGGGCAGCGCATTCCCCGGGAACTGTGGCCAGCGGCGACCGCCTTGGCGCGGATCCACGGGATTAATCCGACGGTCGCGGCGCTCAAACTCAATTATTACGATCTGCAACGCCGACTGCACAGCGCCAGGCGTGCCTACGCGGGCGTCCTCCCGCCGCGGTCTTCGTCGAGGTGCCGTCGGTGCCGTCATCTTCCGGCGGCGGGGAGCGCGGCATGGTTGAGTTGATCCAACCCGGGGGCGCCCGTCTCATCGTGCACCGTGGCGCCGCCGGGGTCGACGAGCTGCGCGCGTTGGTGGAACTGTTTCGACGACCCCCGCATGATCCAGATCACCCCGCAAATGCGGATTCTCGTGGCGGTCGAGCCGGTCGATTTCCGCAAGGGCATCGACGGTCTGGCGGCGCTCTGCCGGCAGGTGCTGGCGAGCGACCCGCTCGGCGGCGCGCTGTTTGTTTTCTGCTCACAGCGAGGCCAACACCGACCGAGCGAATACTCCTCGACCACGCTTCCTCGACTCGCCAACCTCGTCCCATCTGTCGCGACGTCCCGCGCTTCCGCGGGCGCCCCCTTTTATCATCCCACCTCACTATGAAGATCATCCCCATCGTTACCCTCTCCCTCATTTGCGCCAGTGCTAGCCTCTTGGCTGCGCCCGCCTCAACCGACTTCACTTCGCTCCTTAACGGCCGCGATTTAACCGGCTGGAAAATCCCTCAAGGCGACAACGGTCACTGGAAAATCCTCAACGGAGTCATTGACTACGACGCGCGCAGCGAGGCCCCCGGTGATAAAAATCTCTGGAGCCAGAAAGAGTATAAAGATTTCACCCTTAAAATCGACTGGCGCATCAAGGAAACTACCGGGCTCTACCCCGTGCCCACCGTCCTCCCAGACGGGAGCCACCTGAAGGGCCCTGACGGCAAAGACGTCATCACTCCGACGGCCAACGCCGATTCCGGCATTTACCTGCGCGGAACCAGCAAGGCACAGCTCAACATCTGGTGCTGGCCCATCGGCTCAGGCGAAGTTTACGGCTACCGAATGGACCAAAAAATGCCCGCCGAGGTCCGCGCTGGAGTCACGCCCAAAGTCCGTGCCGATAAACCGGTGGGCGAATGGAACCGCTTTGAAATTACGCTCAAGGGCGACCGCTTAACCGTCGTGCTGAACGGAAAAACCGTCATCGCGAACGCCCAGTTACCGGGCCTACCAGAGAAGGGCGCCCTCGCTCTCCAACATCATGGCGGCTTTAAGGACGGGAAATATTCACCGGCGTCGAGCCTTGTCCAGTTTCGCAATATTAGCATCAAAGAACTCTGATCAGCGCGGCGCTCCTCGCGGCCGCGCGGCGACGCAGCGCGCCCCTTGCCGCGCGAGCCGGCCCGATCGTAGCCCGTTGCCAGAGCAACGTCCGGATATCTGGCTTACAGGCGCGGTCATTAACCAAACGAAGCGCCGGGCCTTGGGTGATCGGGCGATTCCAGAGAACCTAACGCGGTTCGACCGGAGAGCGCCCCGCAAACCCGGCCGCCGCTTGCTCCGCCCCCATCAGCACGCGATGGGGCGGGCAAACGTTGCGCCGCCAACAAAAATTGCGCGGCTCGCACCAGATTAGCCGAAGCCGGAACTTCTCCCTCACCGGCGAGCCCCGGCGAGGGGCGATCAGGCCACTCGCTCGTGCCCGCGGCTCAGCCGCAAAGCCAACTCCGCTTCTTTTGGGAACGGGCAGTTAAGCGATTTTCGAGCTCTCGACCGATTTGGCAGGTTCGCGAAAGAAAATCAAAAATACGATCATCACAATCGTCGCTCCGATCGCCGGGGTCATCCAGATGCCGTGCCAGTCATGAAGAATGGTTCCCTGCGGAGTCGTGAGCGTGTGAGAGGCGAGCGTTTTGCCGGCAAGTAACGTGCCGACAAAAGCACCGACGCCCCACAGAATGAAAGCGATGAAGCCCTGGGCGGCCCCGCGGTTGCGCTCGTTCGCCTCCGCATCGACATAAAGTTGGCCCGCAATAAACAAGAAATCGTAGCACACGCCATGGAGAAGAATGGCTGCAAAAATGAATGCGGTCTGCAGCCCCACGCTGGTCACGCTCTGCGCCAAGAAAAAGTACCGCGCCGCCCAAGCCAAGATCCCGAGAAAAATCGTCTTCTTGTAGCCCAAACGCTTCAGCATCATCGCCAGAAGAAAAAGGAAAACGACATCAGAGATCTGCGCGAGGGTGAGCTTTCCGGCGAGACCCTCCCACTTTAACTCCGTGAGATAAATCCCCATCATCACGAAATAAAAATATAGCGGGATACAAACGAGGAACATGCAGACGATGAAAATTGCAAATGAAGGCTTCTTCATCAGCGCGAGCGCATCGAGGCCCAAAATTTCGCTGAGAGCGACGTTTTGGCCAACCTTGCGCGGTGGCGTGTGCGGCAGCATGAGCGAAAAAATGCCGAACGCGATCGAGACCACGCCAGCGAGGTAAAACTGGATCGGCGATTGCTCGCCTTTCAGCAGACTGAGCGTGACGCCGCCCGCAATCCAACCGACCGCCGAGAGCACCTTAATGCGCGGAAAGTCAACCTTGGCATTGGCCAGATGATGCAGCGAGAGCGAGTTACCCAGCGCGAGCGTCGGGGCAAAGAGCGCGCAATAAATAATCAATGTCGGATAGAAGCCGGCAAACGTCTGCACTTGCGCGAGGGCAAACATCGCCAGCCCGCCGAGAATCCCGAGCACCGCGAGTAACTTTTCGGATGCAAAGTATCGGTCGGCAATCAGGCCGACAAAGAACGGCGAGATCATCGACCCAATGGCAAAGGCCCCATAGGCCGCGCCGATCTGTTCGCCACCAAACTTCAAGGTCGTGGCCATGTAACCACCCATGCTGACATACCATGCCCCCCATATAAAATATTGAAGAAACATGAACACCGAGAGACGAATTTTAATCGCCGATTGATCGAGGGTAGCCATAGCGGATTTTTTTAGGGGTGAATACGTGCGGAGAGAAATTGAACGGGCGGCGCGGTTCGGAGCGGGGGATGGCAGTTCGCTCATCGATGCTCCGATTCCGCAATTCTGGCATCAGGGTCAGTGCATTTCCACCTGACAGGAACCGAGACCACCTCGGTAAAAATTAAACTGCACATTCGGATGATCGGCCAGCAGCGACATCGGCACGGCACTGTCAGGCCATCCACGGCTGATCATCAAAGTCGTGAGGCGCTGGCCAAACGGGCTGTCGTGCATGCCCGCCTGCCAGATGGAAACCTTCTCGGCCTTCCACGTTTCCGCGGGCCCCACCGTCAGCGCTCGCGTCGGCACCAACGAAATATTACCACCGCCCGAAGTCCGTGCGTTCTGCGCCAGCGTCACCGGGTGAAGATCGACCACGCGGGTGGCCAGTTTCCGGAATTCCGCCGGCGAAGGCGGGGCGTCGCGATAGGCTCCCTCGCGCTTAACCGGATCGTTGAAAGCCCAGTGCTTGGTATCGCCTTGCCCACCCTGCATGACCGCGCACCGCACGCCGTCCCAACTCTGCTGATACGCCTTGAGCGTCGCCTTGGGAAAATGCAGGTGCCCTTCCGGTATCGCTAACTCGCGACGAATCCGGTTAAAACACAACTCACGATCCGCCCGCTCAAACGACAACGGATGCGTCACCGGGACCTCGGCGCCGTCGGCATACCACTCGTCCATCCCCCAAAAATGGGCGTCGCGCAGGGAAAGACCAAGTTCGTTGACCAACCGCGCCACCAAGGGCAGCTGCTCGGTCGGCCCGATCGGCCCGCAGATGCCGACGGGGTTATCCGGGGTCGACTGCCGCCACGCGGTGATGTACTCGAGCGCTTCCGCCAGATAAAAATCTTCCAGCGTATCGTAGAAAACGACCTTAAACCCATCGCGGGAAAGGCCCTGCAGGTCGTTCGGCGTGAGGCGCGCAGCCTCGTCGATCACTGCGCTATCAATCGTGGTGTAGTCCCACCAATCCGGGGCTATAGTGCTTAATTTTCGCGGCATAAAATAAAAATAGAGTGACGTGGACCGGATGAATCGACCGACCTACCCGCGCGCGAGACCGCGTTCGTAGGCCTGATTAATAATAAATTTATCGCCGAGGGCCTCGCGCAACGGATCCGCGGCTTCCGCGCAGAAACCCATGTGCGAGTGCCGGCGCCAACCTTCCGCCCACTCAAAACGACGCGACATCCGCCCTACCGTTTGCGCCGTCGTCTCCATCGATCGGAGGTAGGAATTCATCCCCTGCGAGGCCTGGAGCCAACCGTGTTGGCTTTCATGACACGCCAGCGCCGCGAGCTTAGTCGCCTGGACCGTCGTCGTGTCGACAAACGCCCCCGGAATAATCCGCCGACGCAGCTGGTCACACAGCCCGTGGGGCAAAGCGTGATAAACCGTCGTCTCGCCACTCCAAGCCGGCCGCTTGGGCGTCGTCGCAAAATTCGGGATACCGCGGGCGAAGGCGGCGGAAACCGCCAGGCGCGCCGTCGTCGTGTGATCCTCCATGTAATCTTGGGGCGAGTGGGTCAATACGATCGTCGGCCGCACCTCCCGAATCACCGCGGCAATTTTTCGCAATAAAGGCACCGCATAGACAATCTCCAGGTCGTCGGCCTGGCTTTCGTGGAATTGCGCACCGAGCAGCGTGGCCGCCGCCCGCGCTTCCTTCCGTCGAAGGCGGCTCAGCGCCGCTCCGTCGTGCACCAAGCTGCCGCCGTTTCCACTCGAGACGTTAAAGTAATGCGTGCGGTAGCCCGCCGCCCGCAACTGCAGGAGCGTCCCCGCCATCATAAACTCGATGTCGTCGGGATGCGCCGCTATCGCGATGGCAACATGCTCAGACATCGAGCTCGGAGAGTTGCACCGTCCGCTTTTCCCTCGCCGAAAGATCAGCCGCCAGCGCCGCCAAATGCGACTTCATGGCGATATCGAGTGACGTTAGCCGCATCGATTGCCCTGCGTCCAAAGCATCGAAGAAGCCTTGGAACTGGGACTGATAAGGGTGATCCGAGACATCCCCCGAATCCAACATCTTCATCGAAAGCTCACTCCACTTGTGCTTGTCCGTCGCGAGTTTCGTGGAATGAAATTTATTATCGAGCAGACTCCCCTCGCTGCCGACCAGGTGGGTGTGAAAATAGTAGGGTTGCAGACAATCAATCACCGAAGCCACTTTACCAATCGCACCATTTTTAAAGCGCAGGACCGAGACACTGGTCGTCGCATACTCATATTGCTGGAAAATCGCATTCGCCGACGTCGTCGCGTGGCTGGTGACGCTCTCAACCTCACTCCCCATACACAACAGCAGCGCATCCATGGCGTGACAACCGGCGGAGAGCAAACTGCTCCCACCTGACTGCTTGGAGGTATTCCAACGAAATTGGCCATACCACGGGCCGATCCCGTGGTAATAATCCACTTCGCCGTAGTGCAGTTGTCCGAGGAGCCCGGCATCGATCACCGCCTTCGTCGATAGAAATTGACTGGAGAAGCGGCATTCGAAGCAGACGCACGTCTTCACGCCTGCCGCGGCCACCGCCGCGGCGGCGCGCTGCGCATCGACCAGCGAGAGCGTGATCGGCTTTTCAATGATGAGGTGCTTGCCCGCTTTCGCGGCCGCGATGATGTGATCGGCGTGCTGATGCGGATAACTGCAAATCGCAACCGCGTGGATCGTCGGGTCGGCCAACATCGCGTCGAGATCGGTGTAGCACACAATCTTACTCCCGTAACGCGCACTTAACTCGGCCGCGTTTTGAGGCCTCGACGAATAGATCGCCGTGACTTGCCCTTGCGCCGTCGCGTTGATCGCCGAGATGTGGGCCGTGGCCACCCAGCCAAAACCAATGATACCGATGTTATATTTTTTCATTTGGATAAATTCGCAAAATACGCCGCTCCCTTGGACGCTGCCAACCCCTGAAACCCTGCCCGGGCCCCGTCGCCCAGCTGTCGCCCACGCCGCAACGCTCGACGTGGTGGAACGAGCCGAGTGAAACCAGCGAAAAACATGGGCGGGGCATCAGCACAACTAAACACGAATGGAAAGTGATTCACTTCAGCGAAACAAGCCACGCGGTAAGGTCGAGCAATTGCTGCTCAGTAAATGCTTGTTCGAGTCCGCCGGGCATCAGGCTGGTCGGCAAAGTCGTATGGCCGACGATTTCCGCGTGCGGAATCTTCTTTTCCTCCCCCGCGGCATCCACCAGCACCAAACCGTCCACCGCATCCCGCCGCACCGCGCCCAGATACGACTGCCCATCGCGCGTCTCCACCACATGGGTCTCGAAGTCGCGGGCGATCGTGGCGCTCGGCAATAAAATCGATTCGAGCAGATCACGCGGCCCCCGAATTCGCCCAATTTGACTGAGGTCGGGTCCGAGCGAGCGCCCGAGTTCACCCGCCCGGTGACAGGCCAGGCATGCGCTCGCCGCAAAAACGGCCTTCCCTTCACTCGACCGTCCTTTGCCCGCCGCCGCTGCTAATAACGTCAGCTGCCGTTTCTTGCCATCCTGCCCCGCTGCCGCCGCACGCACCGTTGGACCCAGCACCCGTTCGTAAGTCTCCAATGAAAGATTACTGAAAGTTCCGCGGATGGCACTTTCTGGGATGGAACTTAAAACCGGGGATTGCACAAAACTTTCTGCCCAGAGCTGCGCGGTCGGGCCATCGAGTCGACGGCCACTCTTGAAATACTCCGCCACCTCCAGAGGGCCCGCCGTCGCGAGCAACGGAGCCATCGTCACCCACTGCGCTTTCGCCAAACGCGACCGACCCAATAGGCGAGCCGCATCAAGACGAGCCACGGTCGAACTCTCGTTTTTAGCCACCGCCAAAAGGTACGCAAACGCGACCGCACTCACCGGCTCATTCGAACGCGTCAACGCCGTCAACGCGCGCATCCGAATCGGCGAGGACCGACTCGCGTCGTCCGCCAGCGCCTGCAGCGCCTGATCAAAATGAGGGGAGGCCACTTTCCCAATCGCATCCATGACCAATCGCAACTCCTCCCCCCCCGCCCCCTTCGACGCCGCGGCGAGGCTCGTGCTGAGGGGCGCCAGCCAAGCCTCATCACTCACCGTGCCCGCCTGCGACGCCAATAAACGCCAGGCCGTCTCTCGCCACCGCGGCGCGGCGTGGGTCAGCATCGCCGTCATTAATGATTTCGCCCCTGGCTTGCGCAAATCTCGACCGACCAACTCGGTGAGCGCTTTCACCCGACCTTCGCTCACCAGGCCCCCAGCCAACTCGGCGTTCAGGTCTTCGTAGCAGCGCTCCAAACCTCGCGGGTGTTGCGCGACGATCCCGAGAGCCGTCCGCGCCAAATCAGCGTCGGCCGAATCGAGCCGCGCCTTTGCCATGAAAAAAATAACGTCGTTCCCTGCCGCCGTCGTGGTCGTTCGCTGCAGCACAACCAGCAGGCGTCGCAGCAAGGTCGCCCCCTTTGCCTGCCGGAGCTCTTCAAGGTCAAAAGCCCGCGTCGCCATCGCCGCAAACATTGCCGCGTGCTCCAAAGTTGGCTCTAAAGGACCATCGAGTATTTCCCGAAGCGCGGACCGTTGCTCCGGTAATATTTTTTTCGACAAGGCCAGCGCTTCCAGCGCGCGCAAACGGCCAAACGGATCGCCCACCGCGCGCAAGCTCGCCGCACTCACTGGCTCGGTCACGTTTGCCTCCGCCGTCCCGCTCGCCCCAACCCGAGGTTGCACCGCCGCCACCACCCCGCTCGCGCCGGTCGCCGCGGCCATGCGCAAACCGCGCCCACTTTCGGCGGTCGCGCCGGCGGCCACTTTCTTGCGCACGCGGTAAATCGAGCCGCGAAAATCCGGTTTTTCCGCTATGCTGCTCGGGCACCCCAACCGAAACCACCCGCCCGTATCCAAAATAACCAAGGAGCCGTCTCCGGGATCTTCGATCACATCCGTAAAATGGGCGTCCGGGTCGTGGAGTTTGAGGAACTCATGCTCGGTGGCGCGGTAGGTGGCACCCTCGCCGGTCAACGTGACGCGCACCAGTTTTTGCGTATTAAAAAAAGTAACAAAAAGATCATTCCGCCACGCTGGATTGAGCCCACCGCTCCGGTAACGGGTGAAACCCGAAACGGCCACGTGCCCGAAATTATGAACCACCGGCATCTGCTCGAGGGTGCGCGGCAACTCGGCGATCACATTTAAGAGGTCGGGACGTTCGTAGACCCCTCCATAAAGCCAGTGGACCAACGTATCACCTCGGGGCTGATTATAGTACAGGTTGACCACCCCGACCATCTGCCCCTCCGGCGTGAAATCAATTTCGACCGGGTTGTCCATACAGCCGAGCGCGTGCCACTGCACATCCGCCCCATCGGGCCGGCACGACCAAACCCCGGACGCCTTGCCCTCATGCACCAAAGTACCGTCTTTCTGAACAATTTTATGCCCCTTCCGCCCATGGCACCAATAGATGCGACCGTTGGTCGGATGAAGAAAGGGACCGTGCACATCGGCCGCGTTTCCATCGAATTCAAAACCACCCACAATCATCTCACGTTGATCCGCCACACCATCGCCGTTAGTGTCGGTGAATTTCCAAATTCCCGGCGGAGACGCGACGTAAAGCGAGCCATTGAGCCAGCAGGCTCCTTGCGGGAAGGTCAGCTTGTCCGCGTAGACCGTCGACCGGTCGAAAATCCCATCCCCATCCGTATCCTCAAGCATGAGCACGCGCGCCGGCAGCTGCTCCTGCAATTCTTTGGCCCGCAGGTTGAGCCCGGCGGAATCGCCAATGAACAAGCGCCGGCGATCATCAAAACAACCCATGATCGGGTACCGCACGAGCGGCAAGGCGGCCGCGACCACTAATTCGAGGTCATCGGGCAGGTCCACACGCGGTCCCGCCCGGCCCGGTACCGCGCCGACCAACGTCGCTCCCTCGCCCGCGATCACCGCTAGCACCCAACCAAAAACGACGAGACGGGAAGAAATTAAAGGGGGCATGGGATAAAAGTCCTGGCACCAGCGGCCACGCCGGCCACGCCACCGTGGCCAGCCCAACCAGCACGCGCAACTTCAGCGCGCAAATCCAGTCGAAAGTTTCACAATCGCTCACCGCCCTGACTGGTAAGCGCAGCAAGCACCGATTCCTAAGTCCCGCAACCGCGAACCTTGCTGATCCCGGCCCATCTCTTTAGCGCAACGCGTGGATCAACCCCTTCGGCCCTTCTAAATCGCCCACGGTCCGCCCAACGAAAAATCATCGGTCAATTCGGGCCGACCCCAAACCGGATTCAGCCGGACCTTGCCTTCCAGATCCGCACCACCCGCCGGGCACGCTCCGGAGGACGAACGGCGCATCACCCAATAAGGTCATGCACGTTATTGCCCTTTTTGAGCGATTATGAACGATAAGATTGTCCCACCCAGCGTTTTGGTTTCAGCTCGCCCCTTATTCATGCTTACGGCTGAACGTCATCGCGCCATTCTCCGACTGCTCGCTGAAAAAGGCCGCGTCACCGTGACGGAAATCGCCGAGCGCTTTCGCGTTTCTACCGCCACCGCGCGCCGAGATGCGGTCGCGTTAGCCGACGCCGGCCAGGCCGCGCGCGCTCACGGCGGATTGCTCCCTGCGAATTTTTTCAATCGCGAACCGCATTTTCGCGCGAAGGCCGACCGCCAAATGGAAATAAAAGCCCGCCTCGCGCACAAGGCCGCCGAAGTGCTGCCGCACGAGGGCAATATCTTTGTCGATTCGGGAACGACCTGCCTCGAGGTCGGCCGAATTTTACTCGAGCGTCCCGATCTCCGCATCTTCACGAACTCCATCCCCCTCCTCGCGTGCGCGCCCCAAGCCCGCGCCACCCTCACCGGAATTGGCGGCGAAGCTCGGGCCATATCACTGGCCCTGACCGGCGCGCTCGCGCAATCTTGGCTCGCTCATTTGCGCTTCGATACAGCCGTTATCGGAGCCTCCGGGATCGACCTCGCCACCGGCGTCTACACCACTGAAATCCATGAGGCGGCCGTCAAGGCGGAGGTCCTCCGTCGTTCCACGCTGCGAGTCCTCGTCGCGGATGCTGAAAAATGGCGCCAACCAGCGGCCGTTCATTTCGCCCCGTGGAAAGCGTTCACCACCGTCATCACCAACCACTCGATCAGCCGTGAAGCCCGACTCCAACTCGCCGCTGCGAACGTAAAATTATGTATCCTCTAAAGAAAACCCTATGAAAATCGCCCGCCTCCATCGACTCTTCAACCCGAAGACCGGCCGTTGCTTCGACGTCGCCATCGATCATGGTTTTTTTAACGAAGCCTCCTTTCTCACTGGCATTGAGAACATGCCGCAGACCATCACCACTCTGGTTGAAGCCGCGCCTGATGCGATCCAATTGACGATCGGCCAGGCCCGCCACCTGCAAAACTTGCCCCAGCGCGGCAAGCCCGCCCTCGTCCTTCGAACCGACGTCGCCAACGTGTACGGCAACCAGTTGCCACGCACCCTGTACTCCCGCATCATTGAGGACGCCGTCCTCCAGGCCGTCCGGCTCGATGCGACTTGTGTCGTCGTTAATCTGTTTCGCATCCCGGACCAGCCTGAGGTCGGGGACCAATGCGTGCAAAATATCCTGCGACTAAAACCCGCGTGCGATCACTACGGCGTACCCCTGATGATCGAGCCCCTCGTCTTCAAGGCCAACGCCACCGCCGGCGGTTACATGGTCGATGGCGATCCCCAAAAAATCATTCCGTTGGTCCGGCAAGCGGTCGAGCTCGGGGCCGATATTATTAAGGCCGATCCGACCGACGATGTCTCAGTTTATCACCGAGTCGTCGAAATTGCGAGCGGCGTGCCCGTGCTCGTCCGCGGCGGCGGCAAGACGACCGAGCGAGAAATCCTCCAACGTACCGATGCCCTGATCGCTCAAGGCGCGGCCGGCATCGTTTACGGTCGCAACATTATTCAACATCCCCAACCGGCCGCCATCACCCGGGCGCTTATGGCCGTCGTACACGACCGCGTCGATCCGCTCGTGGCCCTGCAACGCTATCTCCCCGCTCTCTCATGAACCGCACCCAAACGACAGCGCCCGTCCGCATCGGTATCATTGGAGGAGGGCTGATGGGCCGCGAGTGCGCCTCCGCCCTCGCCCGCTGGTTCGCGCTCGTGGATTTTCCGGTGCGAGCCGAACTCACCGCCGTATGCGAGCTCGATCAATCCCGCCTGGATTGGTTCAAACAGGTTCCCACCGTCCGCCTGCTCTCCAACAACCATCACGAGTTTCTGGCAAACCCCGGGATCGACGTCGTCTACGCCGCCGTTCCGCACCACTTGCACGAAAGTATTTACCTCGATGTCTTGCGCGCCGGTAAGGATCTGTTCGCCGAGAAACCTTTCGGTATCGACCTCGAGTCGGCCCGCCGCGTCCGCGATGAAGCCGCTAAGCTCGGACGCTTTGTGCGCGTCTCATCCGAATTTCCATTTTTTCCAGGAGTTCAGCGCGTCTTCCAACTCGCCCGCTGTGGGGCGCTGGGCCGCTTGCTCGAAATTCGCGCCGGCTTCCACCACTCCAGCGATCTCGATCCCTCCAAGCCGATCAACTGGAAACGGCAAAATAAATTTTGCGGAGAAATTGGCGTGATGGGAGATCTCGGCCTCCACGTCGCGCACGTGCCGCTCCGCCTCGGCTGGCGCCCGGCCTCACTCTACGCCCAGCTCCAAAAAGTCATTACCCAGCGCCCCGACGGCAAGGGCGGGACCGCCGCGTGCGACACTTGGGACAACGCGATCATCCACACCAACACGCCCATCGGCGACTACACGATCCCGATGACCATTGAGCTGAAGCGAATGGCTCCCACGGAGATGAACACGTGGTACTTGGAAATTATCGGGACCGATCGTGGCGCGCGTTTCTCCACGAAAGAGCCCAAAACACTTTGGACCTATCGCCGCGACAAAGAGCAGGTCTGGGAGCGGAGCGATCTCGGCTTTGCCACAATCTTCCCGACGATCACCGGCGCTATTTTTGAGCCCGGATTCCCCGATATTCTTCAACAGATGTGGGCCGCCTACATCGCCGAACGGGCAGGCCAACTGGGGGACCGCTTCGGCTGTGCCACGCCTGACGAGGCTGTCGCCAGTCACAAATGGTGGCGCGCGGCCCTCGAATCCCACCGAACCCAGAGCGTGGTCGCCTCGACCTGAAGAGAAATGGCCAAACTTTGGGGATGCCGGGTTGGGCGGGGAACCTTGGTGTGCTCAAAAAACCAAGAAAAAAGTCCTCAGCACAACCCGCCCACGGAAATCCTCCAGAGGAGAATCGTTTCACAACGGTAATCCGCCCATCCGATTTGCAGCGCACGCTGCATGCCGGCGCGCGCCGGCGGCCGGTCCCGGCCTGGGAGGCCGCCGTTGAAGGGTATCTACCGACCCACTACGCCGAGCAGGCCCCGGCCCGATGGCGCTCACTTAAACTGATCCACTTCTGCTCACATAAATTGACCCACCTCCAAAAAAGCTGCTCAGGTAATTGACCCTCGTTCATGCGCATGAACGCTCTTTCCTCGTTTGAATACGTGGAAAAAACCGGAACTCCTTGGAAAAGGAAGCAAATCAACGGTGGATCAGTTTAACTGAACAGCGCTGGGTCGAAATAGTTGAGCGCCCTCGCCGCGCAGGCCCAAGCCGGCCACCATTTATTGGTGCGCCCCGCCCACCGCGCGATCCGGAATCTGCCAACCGGGCTCGGAGCGATCGAGGTGCGAACCCCGCGGGTCGATGACCGTCGCGACGGCGAGCGCGGCATCAGCCGCATCCCGCCGCCCGACCTGCGGCGGGTCCCAAGTTTGGAAAACCTGCTTCCCGCGCTTTACTTCAAAGGGATTGCGACCTCCGCGATGCCGGCCCCATTTGGCGCCATGATGGGGCCAAATGGGGCCGGATTGTCGCCAGCATCGACGTGCGGCCCATCGCCGGCTGGCAGGACGAAGCGCCCGCGGTTTCGAAGCGCAATCGCCGCGAGGAGGAAATCGTCTGCCCCCGGGCCGGGGGGATTTACGGCAAACGTGCGGCTGACCGCCGATCCCGCCGTGCCGGTTCGGCGCGAGACGGAGTGCCGGGGCGCGGGCGGAGCCATCACGACGGGGCGCGGGCGTCGGGCAAAACCCTTTCGCCTAAAATCTCGTTTAGCGACCCGGCCCTAGCTCACCGCCCGCGCGTCGATGAAGGCGCGGATCGCCTCGGGCGTCGCCGACAACCGATGCTTTACGATCGGCTTGGTCTTAAGCATTTCCAAGCTCGGATCCGTCGGCTCAAGGCCAATCACCTGCTTGATCGTCTCGGGGAATTTCGCCGGGCTGGCCGTCGCCAAGACCACGTTCACGCGATCGGACCGCAACGCTTTAAACCCACACGCGGTGTGCGGATCGGTGATATATCCAAAATCACGATACACCCGCGCGATAATGCTCGCGATTTCCTCGTCGGTCGTGCGGGTGGCGGAAAAAATATCGGGATCAAAACCCTCGAACCGGTAGGCGCCCGTCTGCTTGAAAGTCGCCATCACGGCCCGCACCTTCGCGGGATCGCGCCCCGCCGCGAAATAGATGAACCGCTCGAAATTTGAGGCGACCTGAATATCCATCGACGGCGCGAGGCTCGGTTGCACGGCGCCCACCCGATACTCACCCGTCGTAAAAAGACGGTGCAAAATATCATTCTGATTGGTCGCGACCTGAAAGCCGCGGATCGGCACGCCCATTTTCTGGAGCAGCCAACCCGCCAGAACGTTGCCAAAGTTTCCCGTCGGGACGACAAACTCGACGTTCCCGCGCTCGCTCGCCGGCAGCTTTAGCCAGGCGTAGAGGTAATAAACACACTGGGCCAAAATCCGCGCGAGGTTGATCGAATTGACCGCCGAGAGCCGTTGGCGCCGCCGGAATTCCTGATCAGCGAAAACCTCCTTGAGCGCCGTCTGCGCGTCATCAAACGTACCCTCGATCGCCAGGGCGAAAACGTTGGGGGCTCCGGTGCAGGTCATCTGTCGCTCCTGCAGCGGAGACACGCGACCATCGGGATAGAGAATGAAAATGGCGGTGCCCGGCTTACCGAGCAAACCGTGAATCGCGGCGGCACCGGTGTCGCCGGAGGTGGCCCCGAGGACATTGATGGTCTCGCGCCGGACCCGGCATTGGTGCGCGTAAAGGTTTCCCAGTAATTGCAGCGCGAAATCCTTGAAAGCGAGCGTGGGCCCGTGGAAGAGCTCAAGGACGTAGAGATTTTTCGCGAGCGGCTTGAGCGGCGCGATCGCGGGATCGGCAAACTGGGTATAGCTCTGCGCAATCAGGGCCCGCAGGGTATCCGCTGGAATATCGGTCGCGAAGACGCGCAGGAATTCGTAACATAGTTCCGCATAACCAAGCTGCTCGAAGCCCGCGAGCTTGGCCGAGAAGTCAGGTAACGACTCCGGCAAAAAAAGCCCCCCATCCGGCGCCAAGCCGGTCGCAACGGCATCGGAGAAACCAAGAGCCGGGGTCTGCCCACGGGTGGAAACGTATTTCATCAGGAATGAAGGGATCGCGGGTTGGTGATCGCCCGAAGACCAGGAGCGTGCCCTGAGGCCAACCCCAAAGTACGCGGCTTCTAATTACAACTTATCCAAGCCAAACGCCGCATGCGCGACGCGCGCGGCCACTTCCGCCTTTTCCTTCGCGATCACGACAGAAATTTTAATCTCTGAAGTGCTGATCAACTCAAGGTTGATGTTGGCCCCCGCGAGCGCCTCGAAGAGCGTCGCCGCGACCCCGCTGTGCGTCTTCATACCCACACCGACCACGGATATCTTCGCGATATTCTCATCGAGCGAGACCTCCCCGCCCACTTCCTGCAAGACGATCTCGATCGCTTTAACCGCTTTCTCCTTTTCAGAAAGAGGCACGGTAAACGTCAGGGTCGCGACGCCCGCCCGACCGACATTTTGCACGATCATGTCGACGTTAATGTGGGCATTGGCGAGGGCCTTGAAGACCTTGGCCGCCGAGCCGGGCTTATCCGGAATGTTACTGACGACAACCTTGGCCTGGTCCTTGTCGACGGCGACGCCGCGGACCAGCACTTTTTCCATATAGGCAACTTCCTGTTTCACGATGGTTCCTGGGTTATTGTTAAAAGAGGAGCGAACTTCGAAAACGACATTATACTTGGCGGCAAACTCCACCGAGCGAGACTGCATGACCTTGCTGCCAAGGGAGGCGAGCTCAAGCATCTCATCGTAGCTGATTTCTGAGAGCTTGCGGGCATATTTCACCACGCGCGGGTCAGCGGTGTAGACCCCATCCACATCCGTGTAGATCTCACATTTATCCGCCTTGATGGCCGCCGCGAGGGCGATGGCCGTGAGATCGGAACCGCCCCGACCAAGCGTGGTGGTCTGACCTTCATCGTCGATTCCTTGAAACCCCGCGACGATGATGACCCGGCCCGCCTTGAGATCGTTAATCAGCGGCTTGGCGTTGATGGTTTTGATCTTGGCTTTGGTGTAAACCTTGTCGGTCGAGATACCGGCCTGCGCCCCGGTGTAGCTTACCGCGTCCACCCCGATCCCGTGGAGCGCCATCGCGGTGAGCGCGATCGTCTCTTGTTCGCCAATGGAGAGGAGTTGGTCCATCTCGCGCTCGCTGGGGATCGCGCAGAGCGCCTTGGCTCGAGCAATGAGCTCATTGGTCACGCCGGCACGAGCGGAAACCACGACAACGAGTTCGTTGCCCTGGTCGCGGATTGCCTTGATGCGGGCAGCGACATTTTTGATTCGGTCGACGTCACCCACCGAGGTGCCGCCATATTTTTGAACGATTCGAGCCATGGAGATCAGTTTAAATTAAATGCCAAAGACGGGGCCGGCAGGAAGCGAAACGCGCGACCAACCGGTAGTCAGCTGGCCAAGCGCGCGCCGGCTTCACTGTTCAAAGTCCCCGATCCGCAGGAGCACGGGCTCCGCGAGAACCACCGCCAGCGCGCGAAGCTGTTGCAACGTTGTGCCAATCGCGCGTTCGTTACTCTCGTGCGTCGTCAAGACGAGCGCGGCGGCGCCCGCCTGCTCCGCCGGAGTTTGCAGAACACTCGCGATACTGACTTTTTGCTTCGCCATGACCGTGGCGATGCGCGCGAGGACGCCGGGTTCGTCCTGCACGGTGAGCCGAAGATAATAACGCGAACGGATGCGTTCGGGTGGCGTGAGCCTGCAGCCCCCCCCCCGGATACCCTGATCCTCACCGAGCAAATGACTGCCCTTGCCGTGCTTCAGCAAAGCCGCCGCATCCGCAATATCACTGATCACCGCGCTCGCCGTCGCATCCTGACCGGCACCGCGACCGCTGTAAAAAGTCGTACCCACCACATCACCCGTAACCGAGACCGCGTTAAAAACGCCGCTCACATTAGCGACCACATTACTCTCCGGCAGAAGCGTCGGATGGACGCGAACCGATAATTCGTTGGAGACAAAATCGCGTGAGATCACCGCGAGAAGTTTAACGCCATATCCAAGGGTCGCCGCATGCTTGAAGTCCGCCGGGGTGATGCCCGCGATACCCTCGACGATCATCTGGTCAGTTTTAACCCAGACCCCGTGGGCGAGCCAGGCGAGCACCGACGCCTTGTGTGCGGTATCCCAGCCATCGACATCGAGAGACTCATCGGCCTCGGCGTAGCCCAGCCGCTTCGCATCGGCGAGAACCTCTGCATACGACGCGTTGCGATCCTCCATCTGCGTCAGGATATAATTGCACGTACCGTTGAGGATGCCGTAAATCCGCGTAAACCGGTTGGCGACGAGCCCCTCGCGCAGCACCTTGATAATGGGAATCCCGCCAGCCACCGAGGCCTCAAAAAAGAAATGGCCGCCGTGTTGCTGCGCGGCGGCAATGATCTCGGGACCATGTTCGCAAATCAGGGCTTTGTTGGCGGAGACGACGATAGCGCCGCGCCGCAGAGCCGCCAGCGTCACTTGCCGTGCCAGGGTGGTCCCACCGATCAGTTCGCAGACGATGTGAATCGAGGGATCCTTCGCGATGGCCAGCGGGTCGGTGGTGAGGAGACGCGCGGGAATTTTAACGTCGCGTTTTTTCGTGAGGTCGCGGACGGACGCGCGGGCGAGGTGGAGCTTCACCCCGAGGCGTGATTCGAGGTCGCCCAAGTGCGCCGAGAGGTGCTTCCAAACGCCTTGGCCCACGGTGCCAAAGCCGCAAATACCGATATTAAGGATTTGAGGTGAACTCATGAAGTCGGGGCGGCCGATTTTTTCTGACCAACCTTACTTTCCGTACCAGCGCGGATGCGGACGAGGTTCGCACGATGACGATAGATGACAAACGCCGCCACCACCGCGGCAAGGGAAATGACCGGCGACGGTTGCTTGAAAGAAACCGCGGCAAACGGCACCGCCGCGGCCGCCAGCATGGAAGCAAGCGAGACGTAGCGAGAGACGAGCAAAGTGATCCCAAAAACCGCCAGGCCAATGCCCATACCCAGAGGAAATAACACCAGAAATGCCCCGCCGGCGGTCGCGACGCTTTTGCCGCCCCGAAAGCCGGTGAAGCACGAGAAGCTATGACCGAGGATCGCCGCAACGAGTCCAGTGATGGCGCGGCTCAGGTCGGCTGGTGGCGCCGAATAATCAAACGATAGCGCGCCAGACGGCCCACCTGATTGCCAATGAACGTACGCCAAGCCCACCGCCAGCGCGCCTTTCGCCGCGTCGAGAAACAAGACGAGATTCCCCGGGCCGTGGCCCAGGATGCGACGCACGTTGGTCGCCCCCGGATTCTTGCTCCCGACCTCAAATATATTCACGCCCTTTGCCCGCGCCACGAGGAAACCAAAAGGCAATGCCCCCAGCAGGTAGCCCACAACCGCAGTGATGAGGATAGCCGTGAACATCAGTCAGCAACGCCGGCGAGCGCTCCCCCAAAGCCGCCCAACCCTTCGCTCGTTTGGAAGCCCCCGCTCATAACTGCACAAACTTGGCCATTTTGATCGCCGCGTGCCCCTTGATTAACTTGCGGGCCAACTCGCTCGGCTCGGTATCCACGCGCACCACCATGTAGGCGGTGCCACCCGGAGTGAGTCGGGAGAGCGACATGTCGGCGATGTTGACTTTGTCCTCCCCCAGGAGGGTGCCGATCGTGCCGACCATACCCGGCTGGTCGACATTCTCCAACACGAGCAACTTACCATCGGCGGCCACCTCGACCTCGCGCCCGTTGATATTGACAATCCGAGGCTGGTTCCCCTTGCCGCTGAGGGTACCCGCCGCAGAATGCACCGTACCATCCGGCGCGACCGCCTCGACCATGATCAGTTCGCTATAGCCGCAATCATCGGTCGACTTGACCACCTCCGCGCGAATCCCCAACCGCGCTATCATGACCGGCGCGTTGACGAAATTCACCTCATCCCCGCTGATGCGACGGAGGAAACCGCGCTCGATCGAGCGGGTGACGGCGTTGGCATCGAGGTCAACAAGTTTCCCCCAGTAAGTGATGCGCAACTGGGCGATTTGCGGCGGGGCAATCTGCTGCACCAAAGTACCCAGCTTGGCTCCGAGATCCAAGTACGGCGCGAGGATTCGGAGAGCCGCGGCATCGATGGACGGTACGTTGACCGCGTTACGAATCACGCCGCCGTTGAGGACATCGGCGATCTGCTCGGCAATCTCGATACCGACCGATTCCTGAGCCTCGGCCGTAGACGCGCCGAGGTGGGGCGTAAGCACAACGTTGGGCAACGTGCGAAACTCGCTATCCTTCGCGAGGGGCTCGTCCTCGTAAACGTCGAGGCCAGCCGCCGCCACCTGCCCGCTTTTCAGAGCAGCGAGCAACGCGCTCTCTTTAATAATACCGCCGCGCGCACAATTGAAAATCCGGACGCCCTTCTTGCACTTCGCGAACGCCGCCTCGTCGATCATGTAGTGCGTATCCTCCGTCATCGGCATGTGCACGGTAATGTAGTCCGACAGCTTGAGCAGCTCCTCCAACGAGACCCCCTCAACCTGCATCGCCTTCGCCCGGCTCGGCGCCAAATACGGATCGTAAGCCAGCACGCGCATCCCAAACGCCTGCGCACGCTTCGCCACTTCCCCGCCAATCCGACCGAGCCCGACAATCCCGAGCGTCTTCTTAAATAGCTCGATCCCAGAAAAATTCTTTCGATCCCACTGCCCGGCCTTCATCGACGCGGCCGCCTGCGGCACCGGACGAGCCCCACAGAGAATATGCGTGAACGTGAGTTCCGCCGTCGCAATCGTGTTACCCGCCGGCGTGTTCATCACGACGACCCCATGGTTCGTGGCCGCCTCCACATCGACGTTATCGACCCCCACGCCGGCTCGGCCGACAACTTTCAGCAGAGGGGCGGCTTTAAAAACCTCCGCCGTGATCTTCGTCTCTGAGCGCACCGCGATCGCGTGAACATCTTTGACCAGTTCGAGAACTTTTTCAGGCGAGGACCCATAGGCCTCAATGACTTCAATCCCCGGCTGCTGGCGCAGATAGGCGACTCCTTTAGGTGAGATCTTGTCGGCAACGAGGACTTTCATTAGAAAAAGACCTAAAGGGAAATCGGTGCACCGCCCACCTAGCAAGGAGAAGTTTTTAATAACCGTCTGGCCGCCCGCACTGTTTTTTATTCGCACACGTCTTGCGACACAGCTTTGACTATCTTCTCTGCCTCGTCCCCATTCCCTTCGACTCGGTCAGCCCAAGCCAACCACCCTCGCCCACCGATCTATTCTGCGCTATCATGATTCAATTTTTCCGGAGACCACTGATATCCCCTCTTCTCGTTTTTTCCGCCGCGCTCCTGCTGTTCGGTTGCGGCGAAACCCCCGCCAACGCACCCAGCCCTAAATCCGGCAAAGGAGGCAAGGGCGGCGGCGTGGCGCCCGTGCTCGTCGGGCAGTCCCAGCTCAAAGTCGTGCCCCTCCTCATCGAGGCGATTGGAGCCGTCGAACCCATTCGTACCACCGCCATCCGCTCCCAGGTCACCGGGATCTTAACTAAAATCAGCATTCAGGAGGGCCAGGATGTGCAGGTCGGCGACCTCTTGTTCGAAATCGACGCCCGTCCCTTCAAAAATGCGGTCCGCTCCGCTGAGGCCGATCTCCAAAAAGCCAAAGTCCAACTCGAGACCGCCCGCACCCAGGTCGCTCGCTACCGCGCTCTCACCACAGATCAAATGGTCTCAAAAGAACAATTTGAGAAAATTGCCGACACCGCCCGCGCTTTGGAGGCCGAGGTCCTTTCCGATGAATCCCGCCTCGCCACCGCCAAACTCCAAGTCGAATTTTGCTCCATCCGCGCCCCGCTCTCCGGCCGCACCGGCAACATGACGATCCACGAGGGCGATCTCGTCCGCGCCAATGAGGTCGGCGGACTGCTCGTGACCATCAACCAAATCAGCCCCATCTACACGACGTTCGCCGTCCCCCAACTTTACCTCGCCCCCCTCACCCGCTACCGCGCCAACGGCTCCCTCAAGGTCATGGTCGTCCCGCCCGGAGCCGATGAAAAACCCGAAGCCGGCGAGCTCACGTTTATGGATAATACCGTGGATGCCTCCACCGGGACGCTCAAGCTAAAGGCGGCTTTCCCCAACCGCGAACACCGCCTCTGGCCGGGCCAGTTCGCTACCGTCACCGTCACCCTCGCTAATCCCGAGGCCTTGACGGTTCCCAGCAGCGCCATCCAAACCTCCCAAAAAGGACAGTACGTTTACGTCGTCCGCACCGACCAGACCGCCGAACTGCGCCCCGTCATCGTCGAACGTCATTACAGTGCTGACGCTGTCATCAGCCAGGGCCTAAAAGTCGGCGAGACCGTGATCACTGAGGGTCACCTCCGCGTAATCCCCGATAAACCCGTCGCCAACAAGGGAGCGACGGATTCGAGCCCAGTGACCACCTCAAGCAAGTCGGGCAAGGGAAGCAAAAAGGGCGAAGGCAAATCCAAGTCCAGCGAGACCGATAAAAAATCTCCATGAACATACCCGAACAGTTCATCCGGCGCCCGGTCATGACCACCTTGGTCACCGCCGCCATCACTCTCTTCGGTTGGATGGCTTACCAGAAACTGCCCGTCAGCGATCTGCCCAACGTCGATTTCCCCACTCTCTCGATTTACGCCAGTCTCCCCGGCGCCAGCCCCGAGACGATGGCCGCTTCTGTGGCCACGCCTCTCGAGCAGCAACTCTCCTCCATCGCCGGAATCGACTCCATGACGTCGACGAGCTCCCTCGGCAGCACTTCGATCACCCTCCAATTTAATCTGGACCGGAACATCGACGCTGCCGCCCAAGACGTTCAGTCGGCGGTCTCCGCCGTCCAGCGCCGCCTCCCGCGCGACATGCCGAACCCACCTTCGATCCGGAAAGCAAACCCTTCGGAAGACTCGGTGCTGTATCTCGCACTCTCCTCTTCCACCCTCTCTCTCGCCGAGGTCAACGAGTATGCTGAAACCATCCTCGCCCAAAGTATTTCCGCCGTCGATGGCGTCGCTCAAGTCAACATCTACGGCGCGCAGAAATATGCGGTGCGCGTCCGCCTCGACCCGCGCGCCCTCGCCGCTCGCGGCATCGGCATCGACGAGGTCCGCACCGCCCTCGACGTCAACAACGTTAACCTCCCCGCGGGCACCCTCGATGGAGCGCACAAAGCATCGACCTTGGTGGCCACGGGGCAGCTCAAGAACGCCGAGGGCTTCCGGAAGATTATCGTTAGCTACCGCAACGCCTCTCCCGTCCGCCTCGGCGATGTCGCCAGCGTCACCGACGGGATCGAAAATGAAAAATCCTTCAGCTGGTTCATGCAGCGCTTCGTCGATGGCGTCGAGGATCCCGATTTCACCAGCGGTAAAAAAGAGGCCCGCGCCATCAACCTCATGGTTCAGCGCCAGCCCGGTACCAACACGATTAAGGTAATTGATAATGTCAAAGCCCTGCTCCCGGCCTTCCGCGCCCAACTCCCCGCCACCGTCCGGCTCGAAGTCTACAGCGATAAATCCATCACGATCCGCGATTCCGTCCACGATGTAAAATTTACGCTCGTCCTCGCCATCATCCTCGTCGTCTTGGTCATCTTCCTCTTCCTCCGCTCAGCCGCCGCCACGATTATCCCGAGCATCGCGATGCCCATCGCCATCTTCGGGACTTTTGCGGTGATGTACTTTTGCGGCTTCAGCATCGATAATATCTCCCTGCTCGCGCTCACCCTTTCCGTGGGCTTCGTCGTCGACGACGCGATCGTCATGCTCGAAAATATCGTCCGCCACATCGAGTTGGGCGAAACCCCGATGAGCGCCGCCTTGAAGGGCTCTCGCGAAATCGGCTTCACCATCCTTTCGATGACGATTTCACTGGTCGCCGTTTTCATCCCCATCCTGTTCATGGGCGGCGTCCTCGGGCGGCTGCTCTACGAATTCGCCATCACCATCAGCGCCGCTATTTTGGTCTCCGGCTTCGTCTCCCTCACGCTCACGCCGATGCTGTGCAGTCGGTTTCTCAAGCCCATCAACCCTCACACCTCCCACGGTATCTTCTACCGAACGACCGAGCGGATTTTCCAGGGGAGCGTTAAACTCTACGAGTCCACCCTGCGCCTTTCGTTGCGATTCCGCGCCCTCACCATGCTGGTCGCCTTTTCCATGGTCGGCCTGACACTGTGGCTCCTCCAGATTATCCCCAAGGGGTTCATCCCGACGGAGGACACCGGCCGCATCCTGATTCAGGTTGAAGCTGCTCAAGATGTCTCCTTTGAAACTCTGGTCCGCCACCAGCGCGCGGTCAACGCGGCCGTGATGAAGAATCCCTACGTGATTGATATTTCCTCGAGTATCGGATCCTACGGCCGCAGTGGCGGCAGCGGCGGCAATACCGGCCGGATGTACGCCAGTCTGGTCGATCGCAAAAAACGCCCTAACGCCGTCGCCATCGCCCAAATGATACGCGCAGAAACCGCCGGCATCCCTGGCGTGAAAGTATTCCCCCAAGTGCCGCCCAGCATCCGCCTCGGCGGCCGCGGCTCCACCTCCCTCTACCAGTATACGATCTCCGGAAGCGATCTGCAGGAACTCTATCGCATTACGCCCATCCTCGTGGAACGGATCAAAGAGGTGTCTGGGCTAATCGACGTTAACTCAGACCTCCAAATCACCAGCCCTCAAGTTATCATCGATATTGACCGCGACAAGGCCTCGTCGCTCGGGCTCAACGCCCAACAAGTCGAAGAAACCCTCTATAACGCGTTTGGTGCCCGCCAAGTCTCCACCATTTACTCCTCTACCAACCAGTATGCGGTCATTCTCGAGCTCGAACAAAAATACCAACGCGATCCCAGCGCCCTCGCCTTCCTTTACCTGCGCAACCGCGAGGGCAAGTTAATCCCCTTGGAGAACATCGCCAAAATCCGGGAGACCGTCGGCCCACTCACCGTCGCTCATATGGGCCAGATGCCCGCCGTCACCATCACCTTCAATCTCAATCCCGATTTCGCCCTGAGCCAAGCCACCACGGAAATCGAGCGCATCGCCCGCGAGATTATGCCACCTACCATCAACGGCACCTTTCAAGGAACCGCCGCCGCTTTCAGCAATTCACTCCGCGGACTCGGCTGGACCCTGCTGATCGCCGTCCTGGTGATTTATCTCGTTCTTGGCATCCTCTATGAGGACTTCATTCATCCCATCACAATTCTTTCAGGCCTGCCCGCCGCCACGTTCGGGGCGCTCGCCACATTGATAATTTTTAAGCAAGAGCTCAACATGTACGGGTACGTGGGATTGATCATGCTGATCGGCATCGTAAAGAAAAACGCCATCATGATGATCGACTTCGCCCTGGAGGCCAAACGACATCGCCAAAAGGGCGCGCAGGAGGCCATCGTCGAGGCCTGTATCGTCCGCTTCCGTCCTATCATGATGACCACCCTCGCGGCTCTCGCGGGCACCCTCCCCATCGCCCTGGGCTGGGGCGCCGGCGCCGATGCCCGCCGCTCCCTCGGCCTCGCGGTCGTAGGCGGGCTCCTCGTTTCACAAGTACTGACTCTTTATCTCACCCCCGTCTTCTACCTCTACATGGAGAAGATCGCCTACTGGTTCACCCCAAAATCCGTCGAACAAATCGAACGCGAGTCCGACCCCACCGGCGCCGTCGGACTCGCCAAGTAACCCCCTCGGGCCCCCGTCGTTCTTTTCACGCCGGCCGACGACCGGTCCTCTCCGCCCTTCGCCCGGTCTTTCGAGACCCCGTGAACCGCGTGCACCCGCGCGATCGAGCGCTCCTGCCGGAATCATCCCACTACCGGCGCACCGGCCCCGCCATTCCCAAAAAGTACGCGGCAAAGGCCAGCTTGTCCGCCGACTCTTCAATCAGCTTTGAGGTAGGTTTACCCGCCCCGTGCCCCGCCTTCGTTTCGATCCGAATCAACGTCGGTCGCACCGACATATCTTTAGCGACACCCGCCTGCAGCGCGGCCACGTACTTAAACGAATGCGCCGGGTGCACCCGATCGTCATGATCCGCCGCCGTCACCAATACCGCAGGATACTTCGCCCCCGCCTTGACCGTATGCAGCGGCGAATACGCTGAAAGATACTTGAATCCCGCCGCCTCTTCACTCGACCCATAGTCGCTCGTCCACGCATAGCCAATCGTGAATCGATGAAAGCGTAGCATGTCCATCACCCCCACCGCCGGCCACGCCACCCGACATAGCTCAGGGCGCTGATTAATCACCGCACCCACCAGGAGTCCCCCGTTCGACCCACCACTCAAGACCAGCTTCTCCGGCGACGTATAATGATTCGCCAACAACCACTCCGCCGCCGCGATGTAATCGTCAAAAACGTTCTGCTTACGCTCTTTCGTGCCGGCTTCATGCCACCCTTTCCCGTACTCACCGCCTCCCCGCAGATTCGGCACCGCGTACACCCCGCCCGCCTCCATCCAGACTAGGTTCCCCACCGAAAAAGCCGGCGTCAGCGATAGGTTAAATCCACCGTAGGCATACAACAAGGTCGGCGTCTGCCCATCGGGGCGCACATCCTTCCGGTGCGAAATAAACATCGGCACCCGCGTGCCATCTTTCGACCGGTAAAAAATCTGCTTCGTAATATAGTCGCTCGGATCAAACTTCACCGAGGGCGCTAAAAAAACCTTGCCCTGATTTGTCACCACATCGTGCCGGAAACTCGTCGAGGGCGTCGAAAAGGACGTGAAACTATAAAAAAATCCTGTCTCGTCATCCCTCCCGCTCAATGCGCCCACCGTGCCCAGGCTTGGCAGCCCGATCACCCCTTGCGGCGCGCCGTCCTTCGCGTACACGGCCAGCCGGCTACTCGCATCGTGCATCGTCTTCACCACAAAACGCCCACCCACCCTCTCCACAGAATCAATCACGTCCTCCGTCTGCGCGATCAGCGTCCGCCAGCTCGCCCGCTCCGGCTTCGCCAAATCAATTGCCACCACCCGCTTGCGTGGCGCTTCCCAGTTTGTCAAAATGTAGAGGAGCGAGCCATCATTACCCACCACCCGATGCTCCGCGTCCCACGTCGTCACCAACTCACGCACCGGCGCATCCCACCGCGGCGCCGCGGGATCACCCAAGTCAACCATCCGCAACTGATTTTCCGAGGAAGATCCCCGCGCAATCGAAATCACCAAATAGCGCCCATCCTCCGTCACCCCTCCCCGCACAAACCACTTCGGCTCCCCCGGAATCTCGTAAATCAGGCGATCCGCCGCCTGCGGCGTACCAAGACGGTGGTAATACATCCGCTGGTTCTCCAACCCCCCAAAGGTTTTGCCCGCGCCCGCGACCGAGGTCGGCGCCGGATACCGCGAATAGAAAAACCCCCGACTATCCCGCGTCCAACTCACCGAAGAAAACTTCAACCACTGCAACAGGTCTCCCGTGTCTTCACCGTTATCCACCGAGCGTACCCGAAATTCATTCCAGTCCGAGCCCGCCGCCGCCGTCCCATAGGCCACCCATTTTCCATCCGGCGACACCTGCGTATCCGTCAGCGCCACCGTACCGTCTTTCGCCAGTTCATTCGGATCAATCAACCCGCGGGGCTCCGCCTCGAGATTCTCCTGTACATAGAAAACCGCCTGGTTCTGCAGGCCACTATTCCTGGAGAAGAAATAACGCCCGCCCTCCTTAAATGGCACACTCGACCTCGGGTAATTCCAGAGCTGCGTCAACCGTTCACGAAACGGCGCCCGCTGCGGTAAGTTTTCGAGCATCCCATACGTCAACGCGTTTTGCTGCGCCACCCAATCGGTCGTCGCCGCCGAATCCAAATCCTCCAGCCAGCGATAGGGATCCGCCACCGCCGTCCCATGGTAAATATCAACTTGATCACTACGCCGGGTCGCCGGGTAATCGAGGGTCGAACTCCCCGTAGAAGTCGCGGCACTCGCCGCCGTCGTCAATAAAACCGGTATCAAATTGCGCATCCCGCCGAATGCTGAAAAAACGTCGCGATAAAGCAAGATTACGCCCTGAAAAAGACGCCGTTCCTCCGTCCGGACTGTCCCTCGACCCATGATACCACGCCCATCTTACTTAGCACCGCCCGTTCGCCTCGCGGCGTTCTCCTCGACGTTCTTCTTGAGGGGCACCTCGCAGCCCAGCGACTCTCTTCACCTAAAAATAAAGAACCCCCACTGAAAAAACTTCGGGCGCCACCTCCTCACCACCACCTGCCTTCATCGCGTTGCCACCGCGTACGCCGACCACCAAAATACCCGGCGCCCGTCGACGCATGTATCCCAAACGACGCCGCCACCTGCCCGCCCACCGCAGCCTCGTCTTCATCAGGAGGTGCGCCCGAACGTGAATTTCTTGGCCCCCGCCCACCTGCCCGCCCACCGCAGCCTCGTCTTCATCGCGAGTCCGGGCCTCCCCCCAGGGTCTTCGCTCACTCAGGATTTTTCTGTCGTTCCCATTTTTAAGCGAGGCGGCGGCCCAGCCAAACTCCCCTATGACGTCGCCGCCAGCGACCGCCTCGCCTCCGCTTACGTGCCCCAGATCGTCGTAGTCTACACCTCGCCAAATGATCTCAAAACGGCGCCACGCTGGAAAAAAATTCTACAAATTTAAAATCTTCGTCACAAAAATTTACCCCGCGCGACCCAAGACCACTACCATCGCGATCAAACCAATCCCCTCACGCTTGCCCTTAAGGCCACCGTTCTCGCGACTAACCCTCTCATCGCCACCGAATGCGCCCGCGATCGTCGGCTCGCGTTTGTCGATGTCGGCACCGCCAGGCTCGCGGCCCAATCGACGGCGAGAGCAGATCTCTTCATCACAACCATCGCGCACCTGGCTCCTAGCTCAGGCCGCCTCGACCCCACTGCTCGCGAC
>CAMDOF010000029.1 GCA_945903465.1 Opitutus sp. GAS368 | reverse complement strand
CGGCTTTCGGCGCACGAAGGGGATCCTCTGGTTCGCCCACCGTTATCAGCCACCGTGAAACCCCACCGTCGCTTCTTTCCCCGCCACACTCACCGTCGGCCCCGCGCGCCGGTGCCGCCACTGCGTGCGGCCAGCGCCGCCGGCGGCCTCGCGGCGGCCTCTCGCACCCGCCGGCGCCACTCGACCCCTCGCGCTCCACCGCGGAGCGGCACTTTCCCGCTCGTCGGCCGCCCCTTACTCAAACTGGTCACACCGCACGCCCGACGACTTTGACACTGCCGTGGCTTAATTGCGGGGCCGGGTGGCTGAGGCCGGCGCTGATGCGGGCGTCGATGGTGCGGGAGAGCAGGGGGCGCAAAAGGCCACCGTCCGGCCGGGTGGCCACGAGTGCTTTGATGGAGTTGCTGCCGATATCGATGACGGCGACGATTTTCCGGACTGATCCCCTCATGGGACGAAGTCATGTGGGAAACGGGGCAGCTTGTCTCGCACGAAGACGCCGGGAAAGGAGAGCCCGGAGATTACGACAAGAACGGAACGACGGGGAAAGATTCGCACCGAAGGTTGGTTCGATGAGGAGGGGAACGAAATATGCGAGCGGACACGCGGCGCAGATTGCACCGTGCGCCGGCCCGCGTTCTCCCGCAATCAGCGGGCGGCGGCGATCTTTCTCATCTCTGCGGCGGCGTTGGCGGAGCCGACGGCGAGAAAACCGACATCGGCGCCTCCCACGATCAGGTCGAATCCCAAGTGTAACGCGAAAGCGGCCATTTCCGAACTGGCTCCGACGGCGACGGCCTTCTTGCCCTGGCGCCGGCATGCTGAAACAACGGCGCGCATGTCGTCGCCCAGAGTTTCCGGACTGCGCGGGGTTGTCATCGCAAAACCGCGGCGCAACATCACATCATCCGGGCCCAGAAACAACGCGTCGACCCCTGGAACCGCCGCAATCTCCTCGACGTTGGAAATCGCGAGGGGCGTTTCGATTTGGACCACCAGCAAGGTTTCGACGTTGGCCTTTTCCACGAACAGGCGGCCGTACAGGTCGATCAGACGACGGCTGCCGTACGACCGCCCGCCGAGCGGCGGGAACTTCGCGGCAAAGACCAGTTGCCTCGCCTGCTCCGCCGTGTCGACGCAGGGCACGATCACTCCGGCGGCACCAAGATCGAGGGCCTTGCCGATCTCGCCATAATCGTGGGCCGCAACCCGGACGAAGGCCGGACGGCGGATGAGATCACAGGCGCGGACCAAGCCAAGAATGTCCTGATAGCCGAGTTCGCCATGCTGGCCGTCGATCCAGATCCAGTCCCAGTCCGGCCCGATGCGTTCAACCACTCCAGAGCTGGGATAGCAGATGCAAACTCCGAACAAGGGCGTTTTATTCGGCAGGACAAGAGGGGCGGCCATGAGATTCAGGATGGGGATTGTCGAATGTTGGGCGTGAGTGGAATCGTAATCACCGGGCAAACCGCCATGGCTCCTCGGTGTCGCGGTCGTACGTTACATACCAGTAGTGCACGCCGAATTTTTCCAAATCATCCGCGGTTGGTTTGCCGGTGATTTCCTTGCTGACCGTGATGGTCACGATCTGCTTGTTTTGGAAGACGGGCGACAGAAATGCCCGGAATTTCACGCTGTTGGAGGCTGTCATTCCAATGTCATCCGTGCTGAGCACTGTCTTGCAGTTCGAAAGGGCGAAGGTGTTTGGATCAACATCCCAGCAATACTGTGGATTACGCGACCACTTGAACGGGGAGGTGGCCAGATTACCGCCAAATATCCGGAGCACGCCGTCGCCACAAACGTAGCCCGAGCGATTCGCGTGCGGGGCGCCCGGGCTCGGGGTCAGGATCGGTTCGCCCAGACTCCCGAAAAGATCTCTGGTCTTCAGCCAGATCGTCTCAGTACCGGCCCCCTCCTTGAAACCTCTGGCTCCGACCAGCCACTCGTCGCCGATCTTGTTGATGAAGCACTCGATCATCGCGCCTTTTTTCAACACGGTCAGGCCACCGGTCCGCACCCATTCGTAACGTCCGATCTTCGGGTTGAATTCCATCATGGTTGCGGCGATGCCGCTCGGATAAAAGTGGCGCACGTCCACCCATTGCGTGCGGCTTTCGTTGAAGGGCATCAGCGGGGTATACCAGTGGTTGACTCCGGTGACGGCCGTGCCCAGCGAGCAAAAAACGTCGCCAGACTCATAGCCCGTTTGACTGAGCACGGTCAGCGGCGTGATCAACTCGATATTGTCGTCGGCGTCGTTAAGCCGGAACTGGACGCTGCCGATCCGCGTGTGGGCTTCATGCCGGGCCTGGGCGTTCCCCGCCTTCGGGTCCTTGATGAGCAGCAGACGTCCGGTCGTGCGATCAATGGGGCGGGGCACCTGATACCACATTGCGCAGAAGATGTTTTGGCTCGGCAGCAGTTTTCCATGCTGGTCGACCGCCCCTTTCGGCACGCCGAAGACTTTACCATGGCCCTGTTGTTTGAAGAAATTCTCGCCGGTCTTGAAGGGGTCCCAATTGTTCACAGCCGGGGACAAGATGGCTTCGTTAAGCAGCTTTCCATCCGGCGTGTCCTGGCGGATTTGATAGGCGATCGCGCGTACCGAGTCAGCCCCTTGAAAGGTTGTGATGACGTAAATCCAGATGTAGCGATTCTTACTCAGCGGCCAGCACACGGCGTTGCTGGGTTGGGCGTTGTCCTTCTTTTGTTCACCGGGGATCGTCGTGTCGCTCATCAAGACGCCCTTGTAAAAGAATCGGGGCGTTTCCGTCGGCTGGGCTCCAGTCTGGCCGCCGCTCGCGCCGCAGGCCAGCAGGGTCAGCATTATAATCAAATACAGGGAGGGTTTGGTCATGATTGGGGACGGATGGGTGGTGTCCCGCTCCGCGAGTGTTGCCCGGGCCGGCTGCTTCTTTCCAGCACCGTCCACTTGTATTTTATGCAGACACGTCGGTGGAGCGGGAGGGGTGATCGGTGCGAGCCGTCGGACAAGTCCGGGCGGAAGGAAAGCACTTGCCGATCGGGTTGAGGTCGAGGTCGGACTGCTCCGCCTGCCTTTCAGGGGCAGTCATCGAGTGCCGTCAGGATGCCGGCGTCACTCATTTGCAGGGCGGCCAGGGCCTGATCGAGATGCGCCGGGCTGCGGCCTCCGACGAGCACGGTGGTGGGGCCGGCTTGGTGCAGCGACCACGCGAGGGCGAGGTGAGTCTGGGAAACGCCGGTGCGCTGCGCCACCGCCTCCAACCAGGCGAGCCGCGCGCGGGTGGTTGGGGTGAAATAGATGCGTTGGTGGCCGGGAATGACGTCAAGGCGGCTGCCCGGCACGACACCCGCGCGATGTTTGCCGGTGAGAAAGCCGGCTCCGAGCGGGCTGTAGGTGACCACGGCGATGCCGGCAGCGGCGCAAACGTGGCGGAGATCCGGATCAACGTCCCGGACCGCGAAGTTGTGATTGTTCTGCACGACGCGAAATGGTTGCTGGCCCGCGGCGGCCTGTCGCGCCAGGGCGCGCCGCAGCTGCGGGGCTGTGAAATTGCTCGCGCCAAGGAGGGGTGCCTCGGCGTGCGCGGAGAACCGATCCAGCGACTCAAGCGTGTCTGAAAGTTCGGCGGTTTCGTCCCATTTGTGCAGGTAGAGCACACCGATCGGCGCGGGCGCGAGGCGACGCCGGCTCTCCGTCACACTATCGGCGATACGTTCGGGCGAGTAGGGAGGAAGAACCTTGGTGGCGACGACCACGGTGCCGGCAGGCGGGCGCCGATCGGCAAACCAGCGGCCGATAATCCTCTCCGACGCGCCGTTTCCATAGGCCGCGGCCGTGTCGAACAAACGCACGCCGAGGCGGATCGCATGATCCATCAGGGCGAAGGCCTCCGGTTCCCCGATTTCCCGGCCAAAGGTGACGCAGCCGAGGCCGATGCGGCCGAAGGCGGTGTTAGCTGAGGGGTTGAAGCCGGTTGGCGGAGGATTGTTCACGAGAGGTGGGACGGAGCAAGAGGAGCAATCGGGTAAGGACGCGCTGGTGCATGGCGCCGACGATGCGCCCGGTGGGCCGCGGCGCGCAAATTGGGAGCGCCTGTATTTTCCCCAGACAAGCGATGCGCCCTTGCCCCTGCTGGCGACGCCGGTTTTCGTCCCGTCATGCCGGCGCCACGACCGAGATTGTTGATTGCGGAAACCGAGGGGTTCACTCCCGGGGTGCTCGAGACGCTGCGCGGCTGGGCGGAGGTGGAACTTGGGCCGGTACCGCGGGGTGGGATTGGAGACGCCTTGCGCGACTTCGACATCGTGTGGATCCGGTTGGGCCACCGTGTGCGTGCCGCCGACGTACCGGCGGACGGACGCTGCCGGATCCTCGCGCTGCCCGCCACGGGCCTGGATCACCTCGATCTGGAGGCATGTGCGAAGGCGAGGATCCGGATCGCGTCGCTAAAAGGTGAGGTGGAATTCTTGCGCAGCGTGCGGGCAACGGCGGAACACACGGTCGCACTGGCGCTCGGCTTGCTCCGGCGGCTGCCGGCGGCGCACGCCTCGGTGCTGGAAGGGCGGTGGGATCGCGACGCGTTTCGCGGCCGGGAGCTGCACGGCCGGGCGGCGGGCATCGTGGGCATGGGCCGCCTGGGCACGATTGTGGCGGGTTACTTCAGTGCCTTTGGCATGGTGATTTCCGGATACGATCCGCGCGGAGATTTTCCGGCGGGGCCGGCCCGACGCTGCGCGTCGCTGGAGGAGCTGTTTGCGGAATCCGATGTCATCTCGGTGCACGTCGCCTACGATACCAGCACGCGGCACCTGATTACGGCGCGACACTTCGCCCGGGTGCGTCCGGGGGCGGTGCTGATCAACACGTCGCGTGGCGGGGTCATCGACCAGGCGGCGCTATTGGACGCATTGGCGGAGGGTCGATTGGCCGGCGCCGCGCTGGATGTGATCGACGGTGAACCGGACGTGGGGCGGGACCATCCGCTCGTGGCTTATGCCCGCGCGCACGAAAATCTCGTGCTCACGCCTCATATCGCCGGTAACACCAGTGATTCGCTCGCCAAGGCCGAGGGCTTCATCGCGGCGAAAGCCCGGCGGATGTGGGAAGAGCTGTGCTCTGGATGAGCGGGACGCGGTCACCGCCCGGGCGGCTGGCCCTCGGGGCCGGATGATTTGGCGAGGAGGCACACGCTCAAAATCAGGGAACGCGCGAGATGGAACGGATCCTTGACCGGCAGCGCCACGGTTCCGGTGAATTTCTTGCCCGTGCGATCGAGATTCTGGATCCACTCGCCGTGGCCGGGGACCGGGAAATGGCCAAATGCGTAATCATGCATCCGGTGAAACCACTCCAGGCACCATGGCTCGCCACAGAGGGTGTGGGCCAGCAGCAGGGCGTAGAGGGCCTCGGTATGGGGCCACCAGAGTTTGAGCGTTTCCTTGCCCTCCCACGGCGAGGCGGTGGCATCCCGGGCGAGGAAGAGGCCGCCATGCTCCCAGTCCCAGCCGAGTTCGAGGTGCCAGCGCAGAATCTCAAGACAGCGGCGCACACTTTGATTGTCTCCCGTGCGCTGATACAGGTGGATCAGAAACCACATTGATTCAATCGCGTGCCCCGGATTGATCACGAGCCCGGGCGGAACGGCCAGCCGCGTGCCGTCGAGGCGAACGAACTCGTAGAGTCGACGCGCGTCGGGATCAACGAAGTGGTGCAGGATCTCTCCAGCGTGGCGGAGGGCCTCCGCGGTAATCTCGTCGTCGCCGCAGAGTTGACCGAGTTCGTCGAAAGCCGAGGCGAAAATCATGGCGACCCCATGGGCCTTGAGTCCGGCGGGCACCGGCCAGGGCAGGGTGGAATATGAGCCCGGTCGCCCGAGTTTTTCCCGCACCCGTCGGTAAACGGCGAGGGCGAGATCGCGGGCCTCGTTGCTGCCGGTGGCGCGGGCGTATTCGGTGAACCCATAGATGGCGAAGCCGTCGCAGTAAATGCTCGTGGCTCCGTCGAGTTTCGGCGCGCCCCGGGCGTCAAGGCAGAACAGCCAGTCGCCGTGGTCGTCGCAACCGTGGCGGCGGATAAAGTCGAACAGGTTGGTGGCGAGGGCCCGGAATTCCGGTTGCGGGGAAATCCGGTTGTACAACGCGGAAAACGTCCAGACCGCCCGGAGTTGGGACCAGACGTATTTGTCGGTGCTGACGATTGACCCCTCGTCAGTGAGGCACGTGAGGAGGCCACCGTGCTCGTGGTCGATGCCGTGCCGGAGCCAGAACGGCACCGTTCGCCCGAGCAATTCATGTCGATAGAGCGAGTGGATTTGGGCCAGGTCGGTCATCGGGGGCGGTGGGGATGAGATCAATTCAGCCAGAAGGAAAACAGTCGGCCGTTTTGCAGCGTGAACTCCAGTCGCACCGGTTGGCCGGCAAGATCGGACAACGCGGTGAGACCGTTCACCGGGATGTCGATCGCGTCCCGCGACGGAATCGCCGCCGTTTGGCGCACCGTGCCGTCCTCGTTAAGGATGCTGACGGACAGGGCGCCGAATTCAACCCCGGCATTGACGTGCAGCGTGCGGCCGGCGCAGAGAAATGGTTTGGTGCGCAGGGTGCCTGGGCGCAGGCTCGCCTCCATGGCGACGAACCGATCCCGTTTGAGAGTGGCGAGGCCGATGCCGCCGCGGAACGGCGGCAGTTCTTTCAGGGCCGGCGAGTCGTCCGCGAGCTTCCAGCGCGTCGGGTGAATGATGTTTCGCCCGCTGTAGTAGATCCAGATGTCGTCCCCGATCGTCAAAGGATCGGAACTTGGCGGCATATGGGTCGAGCGGTCCCATTCGCCGAGGCCGCCCAGCGGGATAAATGGCGAACGGTCGCTGAGCCGTTGCCAGGTTTTTCCATCGCGGCACACCGCGAGTTGAAAATAGAGGCGCACATCGCCGGGCTCGTTGTGGAAGTAATGCACGAGCCCAATCTGGATGCCTTCGTACGGGATGGCACGCAGACTGTAGATTTCCCCCATCGCGGAATCATGCTCGTCGCTCGCCATGACGAGATCTCCCTTGGTGGGCGTCCAGTGCAGGAAGTCCTCGCTCTCAAGTCGGATCACCGCGCGCCCTGCGTTATGTTTGAAATTTTCGGTCCCGGCATACTTCGCCTTTTTTTCCGGTGTGCTGACGCCAAAGACCCGGGCCAGCAGCACCCAGCGCCCGCGGGACTCGTCGAACGTGATGTGGAGCGGACAGTCGAAGATGGCAGCCGAGACCGGGTGGTTGACGGGCGTCCAATGGATGCCATCCGGACTGAAAGCCACGCCGAGCCCGGTCATCTTGCCGCTCTTCGTAGCCCCGGGTCGCACGTAGTTCCGGTCAATCCAGAGGTACGACATTTTGTAGCGGCGTTGGGGATCGGGATCGCGCGGATCTTTGACCACGCCGCCGAGGTTACAGAAATATTTCCAGCCGCGCTCGCGCGAGCGCAGGTAGTCCAGCTTGTCCTTGGGCGCGTCCTTGATCGCGAATTCATAGCCACTCAGGACGACACGGTGATTGGGTGCGGGATCGAATTGGGGAAAGAGCCCGAGCCTCGGACGGTCCCAGTGAATGCCGTCCTTGCTCGTGAGATAAAACACCCCCGGGCCCAGGGCGTCGACCCAGGCCTTGAAGATCTTTTCCTGCTCATCGTAGATCACCGAGGGGAACGTGACGCCCACGCCCTCGAATTCGTTGGTGCGCAGGATGAGCGGGTTCGCCGGATGCTTGGACACTGGCTGGACGCGGCGGGTGAGGTGGGTGCTGAACTCGATCAAGTGGTCGTCCAGGAAGAGTTGACGGTGCGAGCCGAGGTCGATGGGCGCGGTGGCAGGAACGGTCGTCGCCGCGACTCCGGAAGCGGCGCTGAAGATCAGGCAGGCGAGGAGGGGTAATTTCTTCATCGGATTGGGAATGGGGGATTCAGGATTTGGCGCGGGTGGGGTTCGTTTTCACGGCGGTATCGGATAGCCGTTGGTTTCCGATTCCGGCGGCGGCATTTCGGAGCCAAGCCGGTCTTGGGCTGACACGGATCGAACCCAATCCGCAGTGGGTTCATGGGCCTTGGGCGACGGAAGCGACGAAGGCGAAAATGGCCTGGCTATTTCAGCGCGCAAGTAGAACGGAGTTGTCTTTTCGGTAGACAAGCGGGCTCGGCCTCAGACCGTTCAGCTTTGCAGCACCGCGACGCTGGCCGCGATCAACCCGGCGAGGAGCAGCGCGCCGGCCACGAGGTTGGCGCGCACGTTCTCACGGCGCGGACCAAAGCGGCTGACGAGATAACCGACCCCCAGGTTAAAGACGACACCACCGGCCCCGATATAGAGGAAGCTGACCGCCGGTCGTCCGGTGAGTACGTCCCAAAAGGCAATGAGCACGGCGGCCGTCAGCCCATACACCGCGCCGAAGATCGCGCCCAGCGGCGTGGCGCACGGAACAAAGAGCGCCAGGAAGAAAAGCCCGAAGATGGTCGTCGACTCCAAGTTGGCCAGTTTGTTGGACACCTCCATGAAATTGCCCGGCACCTTGCCCACCAGCAGGCTCGTGCCCACGACCGCGAATCCGATCCCATAGGAAAGGTACTTGGTCAGCGTCAGCTGGCGTGCCTCGCTCGAGGGTTTCCAGCCGTAGCGCTCGAAGAAATCCTTCATGACCACGGCGGTGACCGCATTGACCCCCGTGTCCATGCCCGACGCGGCCGCGATGATGGCGGCCACCACCAAACCGGAGATTCCCACCGGCAGGAAGTTGGTGACAAAGTAAGGGAACAGGTGGTCAGCGTTCTTTTGAATGGTCATGCCGGGACCAAGGAGCTCCGGATACCGGGTGAAAAAGCCGAGCAGCGCCAGGCCGAGAACGGACAGCACAATCGTGACAACCACCGTGGCCCAGGAGGTGACAAGATAGGATCGGCGCGCGGCCGCGATATCGCGCGTCGCCATATAATGCTGGATGACCATTTGGTCTCCGCCCGCGGTGCACACCCGCCAGATCAGCATGCTGAGCACGGCTCCCACCAAGGTCACCCGCACCTGAGGGTCCAGGCTGAAAACCGGTTGGCTGTCCCAATAAGGCGACCAGGTCGTCGGCCACCAGGAGAGTCCGCCGCACCGGATCGTGATGATGACGATGCTGAGCACGGCACCGAGCAGGAGCAGAAAGAACTGCACGACGTTCGCGATCACCACGGCGCGCAGGCCGCCCATCGAGGTGTAGATGAGCGGCACGATGCCGATCACGGCGGAGATGAGCGGCACCCACTTGAAGTCGACCTGGACGATTACCGCCAAGGCGGTCGATCCCACGTAGACCAGCAGCCCCATCCAGATCAGCCGAAGCTTGACGAAAAGGATTGCGCCCAGGAGCCGTCCGCTCGCGCCCAGCCTTGTTTCGAGCAGTTCATAGGCGCTCGTCACGCGTTGCCGCATGATCTTTGGGATAATCCAGTAGCCCACGATCAGATAGGCGAACGGGATCGACAGAATCTGCCCGAGGAGGATCGCCGGACCCTTGCCGATCATTTCGCCGGGTTTGTTGAGGTATGAAATCGAGCTGAGGAGCGAGGCGAAGACCGAGATGCCGATCAGGAACGGATGGATGTGGTTCTGGGCGGCGATAAAATAGTCCGACGTGTTCGACTGCCGTTTCGAAAAATACGCTCCCAGCCACAAGACACCGCCCGAATACAGCACGATTACCATCCAATCGATCCAGTGCAGTCCGGTTCGGACGGTGCTCGGGGCCGCCGCCACCTCTCCGGCGGCGCGCAGCACGCTGGTCGCGAAGACGCCGATGAAGACGATGAAGACGATGACGGATCGGGAAAACAGGCGGGGTGGGAGTTGGGGGCGGACGGCCGCCGAGCGGGAGAATTTTTCCGGGGGCGTTCGACAGCGAGTGGGCTGGCCAGACGGACCAAACATCAACGGAAAGGTGGGAAGGACGAGCCTAAAGCGCAAGGCGGGCAGGTTGCCGCGCCCATCAGCGCGGGCGCCATCCGGAAAATAACAAATTCCGCGCCCGGGGGTGCCAAAACCAGGCGAGGATGCGTGTGATTCGTTTTCATTACAGAATGGAAATCGGCTCGGAGGGCTGCGCTTCGTCGTAGCCGTTCCTCGCAGTGAATTTCGCGACGCCGACAGAGAGGCTCCCTTTGGCGGTTCGCACGTTTCAATGAGGTGGTGATTGGATTCGGAAAGGCCGTTCGTGTCTCAAGGGGTGGGCGAGACAGCTTCAGGCGCGAACCAGTCCTCGCGGGTGGCGGCGAAAAACGGTTCGACTCCGGCCAGGTGTTTTTCGCTGTGCGGACTGTTGGCCGCGACGATGAAAGCGACCAGCCGCCCTTTACCCAGGTGGTGCTTTTGCTCCGGCTTGTCGCCCGCCGTCGAGCGAAACAACAGTTCCCAAGTCTGGGCATCGCGAATCGCGTAGGGCGAGCGGCTGGGGGACTTCGAGACGACGGTTACTATCTCCGCCGTGGTTTTCGCATAGTAGCGGGCACCGGCGTAATATTGGCCGCCCAAATCGTGGACGCTCATCGTTCCGCCTGGCGGTGCCTGGTGAACGATTTGGGCTTCGGCGAGAATCAAGGCGCACGTCGACGCATCAAAGTTTTCGAAGACAAGTTTGTAGGTTTCCGACTGCTTTGCGCCCTGCAGCACGATGTCTGCCATCGCCGGATGGGCCTCCAGCAGCTCATAGCCCTCGCCTTCAGTTCGAAGCGCGGTCGGCTTGGTGCCGACCAACGCGCGCGTGGCGACGGTGCGTCCAGTCGAATCTGAGACTGTCAGGGCGACCGGTTTTTCACCCGCTTTGGAAAGCCGGACAAAGACCTTCAGATCGCCATCGCGCAGCGGACGGACGTAGGCCACGCCCGTGGCGGCTTTGCCGGTCTTCGCGGCGATGTTGAGCGAGAAGAACGTGTCGCGCCGATAAAGGGCATGGGGCGGGAGGCCGACTTGGTTACCGAGACTCGCACCGACCAAAATGGGTAGCAGAAACTGGCGATAGAATTCATTCCCGCGAACGCTGTACGGCGGCGGCTTCGGCAGCGTGAAATCCATCCCCGGCACCACCTCGCTCAGCGAGTGCGCGATGTCGGAGGCGATCTCGGCGTAGGCGCGGTCTTGCGTCTGCTCGTAAGCCCACTGGTTGCCGATGACATTCTCGACGTGACGCTCCACGCCGCTGGCGGGATCCGCGAGTACCGTTCCCTTCAGGTTGCGCAGCATCACCTCCTGCAGGTGGGGATCGCGCCAAAAGCGTTGTTGCAGCACCAAGCCATTGTAGAGATAGATGCGCGGCGGGCGAAACTCGTTGATCGCGGGAACATATTCGCGGTTGGCCGCCAAATCCTTCCATTCCTGCGCAAACTGTTTCAGCCGCGGATCCCAGGTCTCGTGATAGGCGTTTACCCAAAAGACGTTCATGTTATAGGCCTCCCGGCCGCCCGTGCGGCGAAACCAGGCGGGCAGCTCCTTCGGATTCTTGCTTGTGGTGGCGAGCGTGCCGTCGATCACCTCTTGCATCACTTCCCGCGCGCGCTTGTAGCCGGTCAGGTGGTAGTAATAGGAGAGAAAGTGCACCTTAGTCCCCTTGGTGTCGTGAAACGGAATATAGGGGAACGGCGTGCCGCCGGCGGTTGACATATACCCTGTGGGATAACCCCGCGTGTTGAAATGATTGACGCCGACATCCATCAGGAAACGGCTCGTGATCTCGGCTTCTTCGAGAAACTGGCGGTCTCCGCCCCGCAAGTAGAGCAGCCAAGGGATCAGTTGCTGATCGTATTGGGAACCGTCCATCCAGCGATACAGACTGTTTCCGTTGTCGCTATTGGCGGGGGCGCCCCAGCGGGTGAAGCCGAACCGCCAGAAGCCATGCTCGTGCATTGCGGCCCACCGGCCCATGGCCATTTTTCCCAGCAGGTCCACGGCGCGCTCGATGTCGGGATATTTTTCCTTTTGCACCGGCATGATCTCGAAGCCCATGAACGGAACCCGCATCGCCGAGGCCGGATCCTGCCGCAATGCCAGTGGCCGCGCGGTGAGTGCATTCAACTCCTGCGGCGACCGGGTCGAGGTCCGGTCATGGAAGGAAACCGTCAATTCGTGCGTCCGGGCCGCGCCCTCCGCAGTATATTGAAAAAATTCGTGCCGCGCCCGCTCATGGACAAAGTGGCCTTCCTCGCGCGACCACGGGTGCACCTTCCAAACCGAATGATAGAAGAATTCCGGGGTCATCAAGGCGAGCGGCGTGAACGACATGCTCGGCCCGCGCTGCGGCCAAAGCTGGACCTGCAGCCGCCCGCCGCCGATTTCAAAGGCGTTCGGGTACATTTGCCACGCGTGGCGCAGAGCGACGTTAATGCTCCGCCCGTCTTGGCCTTCGAGGCCGACCCAGCCGCCGAGGTGCTTTCCTTCCTTCACCTTTTGGCTGCTGACGGTGACGGCAAAGTGATCGGCCTCGTCCTGCTGCGCGACAATGTGGGCTGTCGGGCTCCACGCGGTTTCCCATGGCTGCCCGCCGACATCCTCCATCCCCACGCGCGCCGTTCCGGACTCGCCCAAGTTTGGACGAAGACCGAGGGAGATCTCCCTGCCGCCAACCATGGAGTTGTTGACCATCCAGGTCAGGGTGTGGAACACGCGGACAAAATTCTCGCCCTTGAAGAATTCGTAGCGCACGTCGATTCTTGCCACCGGCCGCTCGGCGAAAGACCAGCCGGCGTGGCTGTGGAAAAACCCGGTCGCCTTGACCGATGCGTACAGCGGCGTCGCTTCCTCCAGCATGACCCGCCAGTCGTGGATCATCGTGCGAACCTCCCCCTTGCCATCAGAAAGTGTCAGCACGAACGGAGGCTGGATTCCGGCCAGCATCGCGTGGCCATTCAGCGTCACCTGATCGAAGAGCGCGGGCTTGGTCCCTGACACCACCACCCGCAGAGGACCCGTATCGACGTTCACGTTGCCGTTCTGCGCGGTGGCGATGGGCGCGCCGTCCGGGGCGAGCGGCTCCTGTCCTGGTTCAAAGAAATACTGTTGATCCGTGCTCGCCTGGAAACGCAGCAACAGCCACTTGATGCTCGTCTTTTCAACGTTCCACCAGCCGGTCGCCTCGGCTTCGAAGGGCACCGGGCGACCTTGGCTGTTGACCAGCCGGCCTCCGGGTGCCGAGGCCAGGGCGCCCTCCGGGAAAACCAATCCGGTCGCGACTGGATAATCGCGGACCATCGGCGCACGCGGCGCCAAGAGCTCGATGCCGATGCGTTGGGTCGCGGCTGAGCCGGGTGTCACGGCGCGAGTTGTGCCGCGCTCAACCTCGGCGGCGCGCGTGTTCGAGAGGGACCCGCCAGCGATCCCGACGGCAAGAAGGGCAAAAAGAATATTTGGTTTCATTTTCTCGGTGACTCCGTCGGTTTCGCCCATTTCTCCCAACCTGCCGCCATCGTGGCAACCCGATCGGGATACCGCTTCGATAGATCGATGGTCTCCGAACGATCCGTGGCGAGATTGTAGAGTTCCCACCGTTTGTCGCTGGCACCCCAGACGAGTTTCCATGCTCCATCGCGAATGGCGCGATTATCGTAGAGCTCCCAAGCCAGCTGCGATTTGCGCGGTGTCGGCGGGTCACCACGCAAGATCGGCAAGAGGCTTTGTCCCTCCGGCCCGGAGACGGCCTCACCGTTGACGGTTTTTGGAAACTGCCGTCCCGCCATCTCCAACAGGGTCGGAATGAAATCCACCACGTGGCCCGGCTGGTCGGTGATTTTTCCCGTCCCGACCACGCCGGGCCAGCGAACGATCATCGGCGTGCACATGCCACCTTCATAGGTCCAGGCCTTGCAGTGCCGGAAGGGCGCGTTTTGGGCCCAGCCCCAACCCGGCCCAACGAATTCATACCCTCGCCCGTCGCCGACCGGCACTCCGCGGTTATGCTCGATGAATCCGGCCATTTCCTTCGGATTATTCGACGACCAACGGGCGCAGCCGCCGTTGTCGGATAGAAAGAACACGACGGTGTTCCGGGCCAGCCCGGTTTCGTCGAGTGCGGCCAGCACCTGGCCGATACCCTGGTCCATCCGATCGACCATCGCCGCATAGACTTCCATCCGCTCCTCCTCCCGTTTTCGGGCCGGGGCGTCGAGCCGGTCCCAAGGCGTGATCTCGTAGTCGTAGCGAAATGTTCCCGTCTTCCGATCGAGCGGAGAAAGCTTGGTCACCGCCGGATCCATGATCCCCAGCTCAATCTGCCGCCGGAACCGCCGTTCGCGCAGCACCTCATAACCGTCCCGGTATTTTCCGCGGTGGCGGGCGATGTCCTCTGCTCGCGCCTGCAGCGGAAAATGCGGTGCATTGTAACAGAGGTTGAGGAAGAAGGGCCGGTCCGACTTCGCCGAGCGCCGAATCGTTTCCACCGCGTGACTGGAAAAAGCGTCGGTCGTGTAGAAATCGGTCGGAAACTCGGTAATTATTTTCTCGTTGTGCGCAAACAACCGGGCGGTGCCTCCCTCATTGTAGAAGCCCGGATCCGGTACGGCCGGGTTGAAATAATTGCAGCCACCGCTGAGCACGCCATAATACTCCTCGAATCCACGGTCGATCGGCCGGCGCGGGGCGTCGACGCCGAGGTGCCATTTTCCCGTCAAGGTGGTCGCGTACCCGGCACTGCGCATCGCCTCGCCGAGGGTCACCATGCCGCTCCGCAATCCGCTTCTGCCGGGGCGCGGATAGAGTCCGGTATAGAGCGCGGAGCGGGTGGTTATACAAACCGCACAATTGTAGAATTGAGTGAAGCGCATGCCTTCGGCTGCGAGGCGGTCGAGATTCGGCGTGGGGATTTCCCCGCCGTAGGCTCCGATGTCGGAAAAGCCCAGGTCGTCGGCGACGATCAGTAAAACATTTGGGCGCGCGGCTGCCGCCGCGCTTGCCCGGTGAATCAGCGCGCACGAGCCCGCGAGGGCGAGGGCGGCGAATACGAAACGAAGTCGGATGGCGTTCATGTCAGACAAAGCGTTTCAGCCAGGCCCATGCGGCGAGTGGGCGGAAAATTCATGGGGAAGAAAAAGGCGGGGTGAGGGGATCAAATTCAATCCTCCTATTTATACGCCGCGGAGCCGACGGTATCGCGGTGGCCGGTAAAACCCGGGCCGCCGGCGGCGACAAAACCATAACTCGCACCCGAGCGGTCGGGGCTCACCCAGAATGAATACAATTGGCCGTTCGTGAGGTGAAAGCGGAATCGGATTTTCTTGCCGGCGAGCTGGCCCAAATCGGCGTTGCCCTTCCATCTGACGGGCAGGAGCGTCTTGTCCGCGCTGACCGCAACGCAGTTTTCCTTGGTAAACGGCGCGATGACCCGATTGTCCGAATCGAGAACCTCGACGCGCAGCTCACCGCTTGGAGTGCTGACATTGACGAAGAGGTGGCTGCCTTTGAAGGTGACGAGCCGGGTGGTCAGTTGTCCGGCTGCAGCATCCGCGTCCATCGAGCAAAACCCATCGCGGCGGAGAAATGCCAGTCCGGTGGAAAGTTGCCCCTCATTGCTTAAGTTGTTGGGATCTGAACTCCGACCGCTGCAATAGAAATACAGTCGGTCCCCGACGATGCAGCAAAGTCCGCTGACGTCCTGAACGTTGCCGGCATTCCAGGCGTCCTTGTCCGGCGAGGTTGGCAACATGGGTTCATAGGAACCGCGCGAATAGTGAAAGCCGTCACGACTGAAGGAGAAATACACCTCGTTCACCTTCGGCCGGCCGGGCGGATGGAAGTGCCAGATGACCATCGCGCCCAGCATGAGGCTCTCGTAGGCGACCGCGTCGACGTGATAGAGTTCGGGGATGAGTCCCAATATATTAAGGCGGGCTTTGTCGTTTTTGTCAGCCATCAGCCACAAGACGGGCTTTCCCTCGCCCCAGTCTTCGTTGCCGCCGCGGAGCTGACCGGCCTCCCATTGGGTGGCTTTGACAAAGTCCGGATCCTCCCAGTAGCGCCGGGCGCGACCGACAACGAAAGTCCCTTTGCCCCATTCGGGTTTGGGGGGCGGATTGAGCGGTTGGATGAAGGAACGCATGCTGATGGCCCAGACTTTTCGGAATGGGTTGTAGAAGAAGCTGGTGCCATCATAGGTCGGCCCGACCCACGTTTCGTGCTGCCAGTGGATCCCGTCGGGGGAGAAGAGAATCCGTCCCTTCCAGCAGTCGCGGTCGAATTCATACATCTTGAACCGGCGCGCGGGATCTTTCTCGTCGAGGTCGAGCCACACGGTGATCGAGTCGATTTCGCTGGCGACGCGGACGATGTTGGTGCCCGGTTGGACATCGAGGGAAGGGCGGTCCCATTTGATGCCATCTGTGGACAGGGCCAGGGCGATGCCGGATGCAGCGCCGTAGGTGTACCACATCTTGAAAAGATGGTCGGCCGGATCGAACCAGACGCCGCCGTGAAATGGGAGGCCCTTTCGGGTTTGGCGGAGGCGCCGCCGGACGTTTCCCAGCGTGAAGTCGGCTTGAGGATCGGATTGCCCGCGTGGTATTCGGGCTTATGCCAAGTTCGCCGCAAAGTCGTGTTTTCAATCAGGAATTCGTCGACGAACAACTGGCGGCCGACGTCGATCGATACGACCGCGGGAGGGCTCTGCAAGTAAGGCACGGCCATCGGCTCGCGGGAAGCCACTTCGGCGGCGGGCCGGTTCGGCGGCCATGTTTTAGGCAGCTCAATGCCGTTGTATAAAACTTCGCCGGCGACCACAGGTGGAGTGAGCAGGAATCCTCCTGGCAGCAGTGAAAGGGCGCACATGACAAGGAGGAGCGACGTCAATCCGGACTGATGAACCGTGGACATTGGGTTGGGAGCGAAAGCGGTGGGTTTCAATATCCTCATGGTTAGGTCTTTCGATTCTGATCCGGGGCTTGGGAAAACGTTCTTATGGTTTTGGCCAGCCGGCCTCGTAAGGTTGAAACCAGTCGTCCTGGCTCGCGGCAAAATACGGCTCCACCCCCGTCATCCGCCACTCGGCAGCACCGCGGCAGCCGCTGCTCGTCAGCATGATCATGCGGCCGGCTTCGACGGGACGGACCGACTCGGCTTCGGTGAACAGCGTTGGACGAAAGATCAGCTCCAGCGTTTTGGCGTCGCGCAGGGTGTACGGCCGGCGGACGCGGTTGAAGTAACTCATGGTCGTGGCCGTGGTGCGGGTCACGATCCGGACCGGCGTAAACGCCTGTGCGCTGGGCAGCGGTTCGTGGGCGTGCATCAGTTCAGGCGGAAGACGGTGTACCACCTGCGCTTCGCTGATAACGGCCACCGGCGCGCGGTCGGCCTTACGCATCGTCACCATGAACACCTCGCCTGGCCGAGCGTTTTCCACGAGCAGGTCGCCTTGGAAGGGAGTGTACTGGTTTGGCTGCGACGCGGCGGGCCGCGAGGCGATGGTGGCTTTCGCGGCGGAACTTCCATCCGCGCGCCGCACGTCCACGGTTAACCCGGCGTTCGCGTTACCTTTGGCCAAGCATCGAATCGTCAGCGGGCCGGCCTGGCGCGCCCGGACAAAGATCTCCGCCCGAAATTCCTTTTGTCCCTTGGCCTGCCACATCTGGAAAAAGTTATCCCGGAAGACATGCGGCCGGTTCAACTCGTAGCCCACCTGCCGACCGAGGCTGGCCCCCGTCAGAATGGGCATCAGGTGCTCACGGTAGAGGGAATTGCCCGTGTACTCGTACGGGTAGAAGCCGGGCACCACCGGGCCGGAAAAATCGATGTCCGGGACAAGGTCGGCCATGCCTCGCGCGATGTCCCACGCGGCATCGGCGAAGCGACGATTGCCGGTTTGTGCATAGGCCCATGGGTAGCCAATGCTGTCGTCCTCCGCCTGATGACGGGTGAGCCCGCCATGGGTGGCAAGGGATTCCACGTCCAGATGCCGGAGCATCACGGCGCGCATCGCCGGGTCCCCTGAAAGCTGGTGCTGGAGTACCAGACCGTCGTACACGTAAACTTGGGGTCCGTTGAACGTGTTATCTTTGGGCTGGTACTGGCCGCGGATGGTGGCGGTGCGCCCGTTCCCGGCCAGACGCAAGATCTCGGGATCCCACGTTTCCTCCCACGCGTTCGCCCAAAAGATGTTCATGTTGTACATTTCGCGGCCGCCGTTGGAGAGGTTGTAGTATTCTTTGCCCGGCTCCCTGGACCGGAGCGTTTTTTCGTACTCGAGCGTGAACTCCTTCGTGCCCGCGATGACCTCGTCCATCACGTCCTTCGCCCGGCGGTAGCCGGTGAGGTGATAGTAATAGGCCAGAAAATGGATCTTCTGCATCTTCATGTTTCCGGGAGCGAACCCAAAGGGATGGAAGGGCAGCGCGGAACCGCATCCCGCAATGTAACCGGTGGGCGAGCCGCGGGTGTTGAAGTGATTTGTGCTCAGGTCCATCGCATAACGGGAAACGATCTCGGCATCGTCGAAAAACTGGCGATCGCCGCCGCGCAGATAGAGGAGCCACGGGATCAGTTGCTGGCCGTATTGTCCGTTGTCCATCCAGCGGTAAAAATTGGCCTTGGGGTCTTCGATCGGCTCGTGCCGTCCCCACCGAACCATCCCATACCGGAGCAAGCCGAAATTCTGTGCCCCCACCCACCGTCCCATCGCCATCCGCCCAATCTGGTTCACGGCCCGCTCAATTCCCGGATTTTCCCCCGGATCGCTCGGCAGAATCGTGAAACCCATGAATGGGACGCGCATCGCATGGACGGGATCCTGCCGCACCACGACGGGATGCTGGTTGACGCTGTTCAACGCGGCGGGGGATCTTCCCGCCCTTCCATCATGAAACGACAGCAGCACCTCGTGCGTGATGGCCGCGCCTTCCGCGGTGTAAATATATCCGGGGTTGGGGGAATAGTTGTCGTAAAAATGTGACGCGTCGGTCGGACCTTTATGGTAGCGCCGGATCGGGATCCAGGAGGGATGATTGAAAATCCCGGGACCCATGATCGCTTCCTGATCGAAGGAGAGCCGGTCGGAGGGCGGGCAGAACTGCAGTTGCAGGCGCCCGCCGTCGGCTCGAAACGTGGTGGGATAACGCTGCCACGCATCCCGCAATGACATCGCGATGCTGCGTCCGTCGGTTCCTTGCAGGGCCATCCACCCGCCCAACGCCTTGCCTTCGCGGAGCACCCGATCTCCGGCCTTGACCGTGAAATGGTCAGCGGCGTCCTGCGCGGCCACGACCGGCGACCCTTGATCCAAAATGGCCTCCATGGCGACGGTGGGGTAGGAATCCAGGCCAATCTGTGCCGCCCGGGAATTTTCGAATTGCGGCACGATGGTCAGTGACAGTTCCCGGATGCCGGTTTTCACATCCTGCACCATCCAGGTCAGGGTGTGAGTAAGGCGGATGAATGCCTCCCCTTGGAAAAATTCGCAACGCACGTCCACCCGCGCGACGGTCTGACCGTTCGCTTTGCGCCAGAAGCCTGAAGCTTTCACCGAAGCGCGTTTCGGAGTGGTTTCATCGAGCTCCATCTTCCAGTTGCGGATCGTGACCGGTTCCTGCTGCCGGCCATCATCGATCGACAGGACCAGATCGCTAGGCCCGGACGCGGCAATCGCCTTCCGGCCCAGGCTGATTGCCTTGAACAGACCTCCTTTCACGGGGTCCATGCGCACCTGCAGGGGTCCCGTGTCGACGCCGATTTCCGCTCCGTCCACGCGTGCGATCGCGGCTCCCTTCGTCGATGGCGGCGATGATTTCCCGGGCTCGAAAAAATAGTGCCGATCGGTGGACGCCTTGAAATGCAGCAGCAGCCACTTGACGTTGCGCTTTTCCGGTTCCCACCAGCCGGTGACCTCGGACTCGAAGGGAACCGTTTGTCCCCGATCATCGACCAGGTTGCCGCCGGGGAGCGAGGTCACCTCGCCTTGCGGAAACACGAGTCCAGTGGAAATCGGATAGTCGTGAATTGTCGTTTTGCGCGCCGGCGGCTCCAGCACGTCCAGCCGCACGCGGTTGGCCGTCGCGGCGGCTGCCGCCGCAAGACCTGCGAGTTGGCCCGTCAGCGCAAGGATCAGGAAACACAAACGGTGGGCTTTCATCGCGGTGGCGCGGCTCCAATTGTGGCCTGGTTGTTTGCTGCAGTGATCTCTTCCTTGATTCCAGAAACGCTGACCCGCAACATTCCGAGCGGCACGTCGGCGAATTCGATGGCGGCTTGCCTGGCCTGCAGGTTCTCTCCAATTCCGTCCAGACCCGCGTGCGACACCGCCCCGATCGCCTCGCCGCCATCGCGCATCAGTTGCACGCGGAACGGGCCGGTGGCGACGCAACCGAGGTTGTGCACGATCACGGTCAGGCGATTGCCCTTCCGCGTCGCATCCTCGTGCGTCAGGGCGAGGTCGCAGCGCTGGTGCAGCGGAGTACGTTTCTCCACCAGCCGCGCCTCCACGATTTGCAGCTTCCGGCTGGACAGCGTGAGGGGGATCGGTTCGTAACGCTTGAGTTCCAGGCGCCGAGTCTCAAGTCCCTCGTCGATGGTGTCATTGCCGTCCAGGTCGATGCCCGTCCGCACTTCATACAGCCCCGGGGCCAGGTGCCAGACGCGAAGCAGGCCTTGCTGCGTTTGCGGCTCGAAATTGAATCCCACCCACCGAAGATTTTCCGTGGTGTCGTCGAGGACCATGCCGGCGAGTTCCTTGGAAAAACCCTCATAGCTGACGGCAAAAACCGGCGCCAGGTGGTTGCGGGCCGCGGGCATGCCGCCGAGGTACATGAAATCGGTGAGGTTCTTGTGCACGGCGACGCGGTCGCCCGACTGTTCCATGACCGTGTACATCGACATGCCGTAGTACATGCGCTTCCAGGCGTCTTCCAGCGCCGGGACCATGGCGTTCTTGTCCCGGGTATAGTGCCAGGCGACGTACTTCTTCAGCGGGTCGTAGTTGCTCCAGCCGGTCTTCTGCGCCACGCTCAGCCCTAGACGGGACCGGACAAGGTCCTGCAGCACCTCCGGGTCGCAATCCTTGAGATTACGCATGCGTACCCACCAGGGATCGGTGGCCGGCTCCTTCTCGGCCCGGATGAAACGCGGGTCGCCGGTCTGAAGATAGAGGAGATGCGGCAAACCGGTTCCGCGGGGGCGAAGGTCTGGCTGGGCGTCGAAACACTCGGTGAGAATGCGGGTGAGCGGCGCGCTGCCATTGTACCACGCCAGATACATTCCCGCTTGGAGCATGAGGTACTCGTAAAAGTGATTGCGCGGCTTGCCCTCCACCGTCGTGTCGCCGAAGTCGAGGCCGCGGCTGTGCCGTTTGCCGTCGCGCGACTCTGTGAAAAGCCAGCCGTCATAGCGCCGGGTCGTGGTGAGCAGGCGTTCCCACAGGACGGGATTTCCGTAATCGAGCAGCGCGGCCGGCGACTGGACGTTGTTGCCCTCCTCGAAGGCGTGGAGGGCGTCGCGGGTCAGCCGGTTCAGCCCGTCGTGCATCTTTTCATTCCAGGTGTAGTCGGCCAGCGCGCGCATCGAGCCGCGGAGCTTTCCATCCGGATCGTGGATCATCGCGAGCGACGTCCAATCCTGCACCAGATCGGTGTCGTCCCCGTAGTAGCTGCCGAGTTCACCATTCGGCACCATGCGCTCGTCAATCCACCAGTGGGCAAAGTGCAGGAACTCACCCAGGAGTTCCTTTTGGAGCAAAGCCCAGCGGGGCACATCGGGATTGCGCGGAAGATCGATCGGCAGGGCGCGCCAATAAGCGCCGTCCTGTGGGTGGGTGAACAGCATGCAACCTCGCACCAGCCGGTCGGTGGGAAATCGCTGATAGAGATCGCGCAGGATGCGCGCGATCGAGTCGTAGCTCTGGAAGGCGACCCGCAGATAGTTGTCGTCCGCCGCATTTGAAACCCAGGGCTTGGGCTCACTCAGGGCGGCCAGCGCGTCCTGCAGCAGGTGTACCTGCCATTGCCGGTAGGACTGCTGCGCGGCGGCCAGTTCGGGTCCGAAGAGCTGCAGGCGGGACTGGCTTTCGCCACAGCGCAGGCTTCCTTCCTGCCGGCTGATGATCGTGGCGCAGAGTTCGGTGCCGGCCGGGAGAATGATGGCGGGAAACTCTAGCGTCACATCGAGTTCATCTTCACGTTCGAGCCGTAGATCCACGTCGACCAAGGTCCGCCAGAGGTTGAAAGGATCGTGCAGCCGCACGTTGACCGTGTTGTCTACCTTCCAACCCTCGACCTTCATTTGCATCCGCAGCGCACTCACTGGCAGATCCCTCGGTTGCGGACTGGTCATCAGGTGGAGAAAACGCAGGGCGGGCAGACGCTTGATTCCCGCGGCCGGGGCGGACGATGCGGCGACCACGTCGCGTTCGTCCGGACGGTACCAGGTGGCGAGGCGAACCCGGTTGACTCCGGCGATGTCGGTCGGATCCGCCGTGGACAAGGCGGCCTCGTAGACGAGGCTCCCCGCCGGCGAGGCTCCCGGCCGCACATCATAGAGTGCGAGGTCGCGGAGCTCCCGGTTTTCATCCCGATAGTAATCCTTGGGCTTCGACGGATAGACACTGACCACGGAGGCCGTGGACCTTTCCGGCAGGGACTGTCCGGAGGCGAAGCGCTGGCCGGTGAAGCCGACCAGGGACCGGGTGCCGGCGGGTTTTTCCCAAGCGCCGCCGGCACACAGCTCCGCGTGGTCCAAACGCCCCGTCAGGCGGACGAAGTTAAACCCCTCGTTTGGTCCCAGCTTGAGGTGAAGCCCGCCGCCTTCGAGGTATTCATAGCCATGGTACCGCATTGGCCAGACCGAATCGTCGCGCCCATCCACGCCGCGCCATCCGGACATGCGCAGCGCGCGGGCATCGGCCAGGTCCACCCGCCGGATGAGGGTGGGGCCGGTCAGGCCGATGAAGTTTTCCGCCGGGGCGTCTGCCCAGGAGAGGTGGCGCAGGCGGTGTTCCGCCTTGGCCGGCGACAACGGTGCCGATGTCAGCGTGGGAATTTCGCCGGCGGCCAGGATGCCAATTTGCCGATCCGAGAGCGGGAGATCGTAAATCCGCAGATCGTCGAACTGGGCGTCTTCGAGGAGAATCTGCCCCACGGAGAGGTAGCCGCCGTGAAATGGGATCGCCTCTGCTCGGCCGTTGGCTTGCTGCCCATCGAGGTACGCCTTCACACCTTCCAGTTCGTCCCAGGCCAGCGCGAGGTGGTGCCAGCGGTTGTCCGCATAATCTGTTTTGGGCAAAGTGGCCGCGACGAAGCGACGGCCGGTGCGATCGACCAGCTGGGCCTTCAGGGCCTCGCCGGATTTCGCGGAGACCTCGAGCAGCGGTGGAGGCGTGCGCCAGTGATCCGTGGTTTGCGTCGTGATCTTGACGCTCGGCGGCCGCTCCGTCGTCCGGAACCAAAAGCTCAGGGTGCCGCTGCGCATGCAAAAATTCCCCTGGAACTTGAAACTCGCGGCCTCGGTGTAGATCGCATTCTTGCGGTAATACTCGCTCTGCCGGCGTTCGGCGCCGAGGTCGAGGGCTTGCCCGAGCCGGCCGTCGACAAAATTAAACTTCCACGTTGGGAGGCCCTTGATCAGGGCGCGGTAGTGCATCTCCCGGTTCCCTGCCCCGACCTCCGCCTGCGGCCCATGATCAAAGGAGGCGTGGAAGAGCAGCCCGGCCCGCGGGATCGGTCCCCGCGGATACTCCTCCGCTCCGCTCAATTCCAATCGCGTCACGACCACCAGCACGATGATCCACCACGGCAGGCACGGCGCCAGGTGGGATTGTATTTTGCTGGAGTCGATCATGAGGTGTCTTGGGTGGCGACGCGTTTTCAGAAGCGCCCCCGGATGCCGCCGATCACCTTGACGGGGAAATCACCGTAGATGCTCGAGCGATCCGGATAAAGTTGGTAGATGTCAGTCCGCATCGTGGAAAAGAGATTATCCACATCGAGGAAGAAGCCCGATGTCCTCGACAGATTATAAGTGGATTTCCAGGACCAGATGGTCCTCGGATTGATGTACTGCAACAGCGCGGGAGACGTGGACGTGACGTAAAGATAATTTCCAGTATAAATCATCTGCAGTTTCAGGTCGAAACCGTAGCCGCGGTAGCCCAAGCCGACGTTCGCGGCATGATTGATAAAGCCCGCCAGCGCGTTGGTCGCAATCTTGACGCCGGCGCCATAGTCTCCGGTTGTCTTCAGGGCAGTGTAGTTGGCGTTGACCGAAAAGCCTTTGGTCCAGCCGGGCAGGAAATTCAATGGCTGCGCATAGTTCGCCTCGAAACCATCGATCCGGGCCGTGCCGCGGTTGGACTGGGTGGACAGTTTGTAGCCGGCGTAATTCCCGTCGAAGCCGTTGTCCGCGCCGGTGCCGACAAATCCGCTGGTGTCCGTGAAAATGAAATCGGTGATATTCTTCCTGAACACACCTACCGAAATCATGCCCTGCATCTTGAAGTAATACGCCGCCGACAGATCGTAGCTGTTCGCATACTGCGGCTTCAGCTGCGGGTTGCTCGCGGTGACGGTCTGATTGGCGTCGTTGACGGTCTCCAGCGGGATGATCGAGCCGAACGACGGCCGGCCGATGCTGGTGGCCCAGCTGGCCCGGGTCACCATGCCGGGGAATGGTTGGAACTTCAGGTGGACCCCGGGAAAGAAATTGCGGTACTTGCCCCGGTTGGTCTGCCGGTTGCCGTATTGCGCCTGTGCGCGGCGCACCGCTTCGGTCGTCGTTACCGGCCCAACCCACGCTGCCTGGCGCGCCCTTTCCGCTGGGGAAAGATAGGTCAGCGGGCCTTCCCCGCTGCGGCGCGTATCGTCGAAGCGCACGCCGCTCAGGACTGACAGTCGGCCCAGCCGGGCATTGCCCATGAAGTACGCGGCCGCGATCTCCTCCGTCCCTTTCCGATAGCCGAGCAATGTCCTTTGGAACCCGAGGGCGACGTTTTCAACCCACAGCTCCGGATGCAGCCGCTGGTTCTGCGCCACCGCGTTGACGTCGGGAAACGGCACGACGCCGCCGGGGTCACGGAAGGCCTTGAGGAAATCGCCGTCAGAAAACGGCAGGCCGGACGTATCCTTGAACTGCGCCAGGTCCCGGGAGTCATCGGCGTTGCCGAGGATGCCATCTGGCCCCGTGAAATTATAGGTCAGGTCGGAGGGCAGGGAGAGCCGGCGCTGTTGTACATTGTACGAGAGGCCCGTCTTGAGGTAGGTCGGCACGGTCAGCGCGAGATCCCGGCGTACATCGAGTTTTGCGCTACGCACCGTGTCGGATCCATCCTGAATCCGCTGGGTCAGAACTCCTGTATAACTGTTCAGGTCATATATATTGGCTCCTTGCGTTTGCCGGATAACCGGAATTTTCGGATCCTGCGTGCGGTCCACGTTCCAGCCGACATTTGCGAGCGACACGGTCATCGTGCCATTGCGGGAGCTGTCGACCGAGGTGTTGGAAACCGAGTAATTCAAGGCGGCCGTGATGTCCCAGCCGTCAAAGCGGGAGCGCAGGGTGGGCTGGACGCCTCGGGTGGTGCCGGTGGTGGCGGCGCGAGGCGCGGTGAGCGTGACGTTTGACTGGGGTTGGGCGAAAATCCGCGTGATGCCATCGGCGAAATTCGGATTGATCGTCCCGCCGCCGGTGCGGTTGCCGTTCGCATCCACGATTGCGAGGGTCTGGGCCGTCGTGAGCGTGAACGCCGGATTATTGTCGAGTTTGTCGCTATAATTATTGGTCAAGCCGACTGAGATCGAGGTTCGTTCGCTCCAGCGGTATTCGAGTTTCATGCCGAGCGCGAGGAGGAGACGGTTCTTGTTCGAGAGCGTTCGCGCCGCCAGGTAAGTATAAGCCGGTCCGGGCACGACTGTATTCTGCAACACCTCGCGATAACTGACCCCGCTATTCTGGATATTGAAATAAGTGCCGTTGACGGCGATGCCGATATTCCGCTGCGCGCCGATCACATCGCGGTAGTTGAAGCTCAGCGAAGGGGAATACCCGGCAATGGGCTCCTTCCACCGCGCAGCGGGAAAGTGCATGCCAATTTCGGTGGCGGCGCCGATCGAATAATCGAACGACCGTCCCCCGGCCCGATCGAATGCGCTCTTGGTCACCAGATTCACGCTTCCGCCAATGGCCGACGCGTCCATGTCGGGCGTGGGCGCCTTGGTCACCTCGATGGCTTCGATGTTGGCCAGGGACTGCTGGTTGAAGTCGAAGCGCCGACTTGCGCCCGCCTGCGGGGACTGGCCCACCTGCTGGCCGTCCATCGTCACCGTGGTCAACTCCGAAGTCAGGCCGCGCACGGAAACCGCCCGTACGTCCATGCCATCCAGGACCGGCGTAACCCCGACGATGTGCTGGAGCAGATAGCCGATGTTGCCATCCGCGACGTTGCCGAAGGCGTCGGACGAAACCACGTCCTTCACATTCGGCGCCTGTCGCTGCAGCACCTGCGCTTTTGCCATGCCTTCGCGATCGCCCGCGACCGTGAACTTCTCGAGTCGATAAATTTCCGACGTCAGTTTCACATCGTGCACGATGTTCTGTCCGCCGGAGAGCGGCACCGGAATCCGTTGCGGATCCAGGCCGGGAAAACTCACCGCCAGCGTGGTCACGCCGGATGGCACGTCGTCAAATCGATAGCGGCCCTCGCGGTCGGTGACGGTGCTCCGGTTGGCATCGGAAAGCTCCACGACGGCGCCTTCCAGAAAGGATTTCGTGGCGGCGTTGCTCACCTGACCGGTGATGGTCGCGTTGGCCGACGCAGCGGAGTTGGTAGCAGTGTTGTCCGCGGCGATGGCGGCGGCGTTCACTAGAAGAATAAGAGCGAGGCAGGCGCTCAGCGCGGAAAAGGCGGTGGGGCGTTTCATGATTTGCGGGGCTGTGTGGTCAGGCGATGCAGAAGTCGGGTTGGCCGCGCGTCGACGGGGTGGACGATGCGCGGGGCGGAGGGCGGCGGGCAAACCCGTAGCACCTGTCTTTTCATCAGACAGGTGGTGCGGTCTTGCTCCTGGCACCCGCGCGGGCCTTCGACCCGCGATGCCCGTGCCACGCCCGAAGTTGTCAATCGCGGAAACCGAAGGCTTCACCCCTTCAGGTGATCGAGACCCTTCGCGGCTGGGCGGAGGTCGAGCTCGGGCCGGTGTCCCGCCGTGGCATCGGCGGCGCGTTGCGCGACTTCCACTGCTGGGAACACCAGTGATTCGCTCGCCAAGGCCGAGGCGTTTATCGCGGCGAAGACGCGGCGGGGGTGGGAAGAGATGCCGGTTTGGCCGGGCACACCTGTCTAATGAAAACACAAGTGGATCGCTCTGGACGGGAAGCGTGGATCGGGTCATCAACGCAACCGGTCTCCCCAGTACACCCCATGATCACGGCCCCATCGGTTCCTTCGCGTGCTCCCGCCGCCCGTCTCCGTAGCGTCCTCCGGTCCTTCGCCGGCGCTCTCGCCTGCACCATGGTGGCCGGCCCTAATGGGGTGCATGCCGCCGCGCCCGCGAATCCGCCGGCGCCGGAGAAGAAGTCCGATACCACCGGGCTTTCGATTTTCGAGGTGAAGGAGGACAAGGATGAAGGTTACCGCACCTCGCGAACGACCTCCGGCTTCAACAGCCTGACCTTCATCCGCGCCACGCCGGCTTCGATCTCGGTGTTGAACCGGGAGTATTACCGGGCGCTGGCTCTGGGGTCGGGGGCATGGGGCGAGCCGCGCGACTTCCGGCTCACCGTGCGCACCGACTACTAAGACAAAAGCAAGGATGGACGTCTTTTTGCTTATTGGAATCAAGTCCGGCCGGACGGTGCAGGCGCGAACCCGCCTGACCCCGCCCCTCGTTGCCATGGCATTTGCGATCCTCGCCTCCCTCGGCGCCGCCCAGGATCGTCGCCCGCCCAACGTTTTGCTGATCGTCAGCGACGATCAACCGCCGGATACCATCCGGGCGTTGGGCAACCTTCACATCGATACGCCAAACCTGGATCGCCTCGTCCACGCCGGTGCCGCCTTTTCGCGGGCGATCACGGGCAATCCGCATTGCATCCCAAGCCGCGCTGAGATCATGACGGGGGCAACCGAGTTTCGCAATGGCTCGCCGCCTTTCGGAAAAGCGATTCATCCCGAGATGGCGCTCTGGGCTGACACCATGCGGAAGGCGGGCTATCACACCTGGTATTCGGGCAAATGGATGAATGACGGCACGCCGAAGACGCGGGGTTACGAAGAAACGCGGGCGCTCTACTCGTCCGGTGGGAGCGGCGGGCCCGGCAAGATCACCTACCCGAAGGCTTACAATGGCCGGCCCTCCACCGGCTACGGAGGCTGGACCTTCAAGACAGATGACGGAAAGCCCGAGATCGAAAAGGGTGTCGGCCTGACGCCGATCACTGACCGGCATATCGCGACCGGAGCGTTCGGGTTCATCAACCGCCGTCCGGACAAGCCCTTTTTCCTTCATGTCAACTTCACGGCGCCGCATTTTCCGCTGCACTTTCCGCCGGGCTACGGGAAGAAATACGACCCGGCCACCATCCCGTTGCCGCCAAATTTTCTGCCGGAGCACCCGTTCGACCATGGGAACTCGGTGGGAGGTGACGAGCAGCTGCTGCCGCTGCCTCGTGCCCCGGCCGAAGTGAGAGCCAACATCGCCGCCTCGTATGCTTTGATTTCACACCTGGACGAACAGGTCGGACGACTGTTGGAGGCGCTGCGGGCGACCGGACAGGAGAAAAATACGATCGTTATATTCACGAGTGATCACGGCATGGCGAATGGGAGTCACGGGCTCATGGGAAAGCAAAACATGTACGAGCATACGATCGGGGTTCCGCTGATTCTGACCGGTCCTGGCATTCCCCGGAACCGGCGCTTCGCCGCCCAAGTGTATCTGCGCGACCTGTATCCCACCGTTTGCGAACTCGCGGGCATTCCCCTCCCGGCGACAGTGGAAGGCAAAAGTTTCGTGCCCGTCCTGACCGACCTCAAGAGGGAGATCTATCCGGAGGTCTATGCCTACTGGCACAAGCCAACCGGCCCGGCCGAACCCCCGATTCAGCGAATGGTCCGGACCGAACGTTGGAAGCTCATCTATTATTCGCACCTGAATCGTTATCAGCTTTTCGATCTGGCCAACGATCCCCACGAACAAAAGGACTTGTCGGCCCATCCGGATTACAGCGAGCCGTTGGCGGATTTGCGGCGCAAACTGCACGCCTGGTTTGCGCCGCGGATCGAGCCGTTCAAAGTCGGCAACACGAATCCGAGATAGCGCTCAATAATTTCGAAAGGGGCCGCGCGGTTCCGTGGCGTCCATCTCGGCTCTCCAGCGGGCGAATCTGGCCCGGAGCCGGGCGAGAACGTCCAGCTTTTCCGCCGCGAGGTTGTGCTGCTCCCCGGGATCGACCGAGAGGTCGAAGAGTTCCTCCTTGGGCGCGGCGTTTTCCTTGTTCCCGAGCGGAACGGAAGACACCCACTTGTAGTGGTCGACCCTGGCCGCCTGATAACTTTTCGGCCACTCCCAGAACATCTCCCGGCGCGGCGACGCAGTTTCGCCCAGAAGAACGGGCAGCATGTTGAAGCCATCGAGATGAACATCGGGCGGAAAGGCGTCGCTGACGGCGGTGAACGTGGGCAGAACATCAAGCGCAGTGAGAAAATCGGCGATGACCCTCCCGCCGGGGATCATTCCGGGCCACCAGGCGATGAAAGGAACGCGCAGGCCGCCCTCAAAGCCGGTGGCTTTGCCGCCACGCAGCTGCACCCCTTCGACCTTGCCGCCCTTCCGGCCGTTGTCGGCGAAGAACACCACGAAGGTGGTGCGATCGAGCCGAAACTCCCGCAGGGCATCGAAAACGGCGCCGATGGCCTCGTCCATGGCCGAAATCATGCCGGCATATTTGGTCTCATTGCTGTTCGGATCTCGATTGGGATAGTATTTCTGGAGATATTTTTCCGGAACCTGGTAACTGTCCTTCGATCCGTTCCTCACGCTGAGGGTGGAGGCGGCATGCGGCGCGTTGAACGGCAGATAGAGGAAAAAGGGCCGATCCTTGTTCTGCCGGATGAAACCGACCGCCTCGCGCCGAAAAATATCGGTGGCATAGGTGCCCCGGTCGATCGCCGTCAGTACGTTGTTGCGGAACATCGACGGCGCGCCGTAGCGCTCATGCGTGTAGTAATCGATCCCGTTGTTGCCATGGCCGTGGAAGAAATCGAATCCACGCTGGAGTGGCAGGAAGCGCCGGGCCTGGCCCAGATCCCATTTCCCGATCACCGCGTTTGTGTAGCCGGCGGTCTTCAAGACGTCGCCAAACGTTTTTTCGCGCACGTCGAGGCCGAGTGTCATCTCGGGCGAGACGGCGTACTCGGACGGGGAAAGTGCGGAGTTCACATTCGTGATCATCTCATAGGTGCCGTTGCGCTGGGGATAACGACCCGTGATCAGACCGCTGCGCGAGGGGGTGCACACCGAAGCCGCGACGTAGAAGTTGGTGGCCCGGACCCCTTCCGCCGCCATCCGGTCAAGGCTGGGGGTGATAAACTGTTTGGAGCCAAAAGCACCCAGGTCGAACCCCTGGTCGTCGCTGACGATCAGGATGATATTCGGCGGCCGGCCGGTGCTTTCGGCGCCGGCGGGTACAGAAAACGCCGCGCACGCCAGAACGAGCACCGTTAGGCGGATCGGAAAGCGAAATACTCTCATGGGTCTTGGCGGCCCCTCCGATGGCATGAGGGAGCCTGAGCCCGCATTTTCACTATGCGGCTCGGGGCCGCCACCCAAAGGATAACGACGTTTCCATCGTTCTCGTAATCGTTCCTCGTTCTCGTCGGATTGAGAGAACGAGAAAGAGAACGATTGGTGCATTCCGAAATCATCGCAAACATGCGCGTTTCGAACGGATATTAGCACGCTCTCGAATGGGCCGACACTTCCCCGGTTAACGCCGATCTGTCGGTTGACCACCGGCCGGCTCCGGCACCCGCGAGCGCCGCCAAATCTCCATCGAATCGAACTGGGTCATCATGTTCGTCTGTTTGTTGATGCGGACGATCTCGTTCTTGCGATCGTCAAAGTCGAGCACCAGCGCCCAGCGGTTGCGGGGCGAACGGTTGGCCTCGGACTTGTGCAGCACGTTGCCGTGGAAGACCAGCGCGCCGCCGGGCTCGACCGGGCATTGGAGGGGAGTCAGGCCGGGAAATATTTTCGGCACGTTTTCTTCCGTGATTTCCCAGCCGGTTGCGCCCTGCGAGTGTGGGACGACTCCCTGGGTGTGACTGCGCGGCAGCACCCACATGCAACCGTTGCTCGCGTCGGCGTCGTCGATCGCGATCCACATCGTAATCTGGTTGGGTGGCACTTCCGGCCAATACACATTGTCCTGGTGCCAGGTTTTCGGCACGCCATCGTTCGCACAGTTGAAGTTCACCTTGGAGCTGTGGAGAAAGATGCGGTCCCACTCGACCAGTTGCCCGATGAGGTCGGAGACCTTGGGGTTGAAGACGAGCTGCAGGAAGCGCGGATCCTTCTGGGTGAGAGCGCCCACCTGACGGGCTTTCAGATTGAATCCCGCCTGGCCCAGATCCGCGATGGCCGATCGCAGCTTCGCCACCTCTTCGCGATCCAGCAGGCGGGGGAGCGAAAGATATCCCTCCTCCGCATATTGTTTTTTTTGGGCCGGCGTGAGTTCGAGGTCCATCTGGGCTGTATCTCCTAGGGTTGTTGATTTTTGAGGATTGCCCCTCTCGTGGAATTTTCTGGCCGAACCATGGCGGTCTATTTCCCGGTGGTATCGCGGGCCCCGGTGAAGCCCGGACCACCCGCGGCCACATAGCCGTGACTTGCGCCGCTGGAATCCGGGCTGATCCAGAAGGCGTAGAGGCTCCCGTTTCGCAGCTGGAAGCGGAGTCGGACGGATTTCCCAGCGAGGGCGGACAAATCGGCCGCGCCTTTCCATTTCAAGGGCGCCTTGGTGCGGTCTCCGGTCAGCGGTTCGCAATTCGCAGCCGTGAAGGGCGCGATGACTTTTCCGTCCTGGCCGAGGAGTTCCGCCCGCAGTTCACCCTGGGGCGCATCCGCGTTGACGAACAAATGCTTTCCGCTGAAGCGCAGGGGACGCGTCGTCAACGTTCCCGTCCCGTCCATCGAGGCAAAGCCATCGCGCCGGAGGAAAGCCACCCCGGTCTGTTCGAGGCCCGCACTGCGACCACTGTGGTAAAAGTAGAGCTTGTCGCCGACGATGCAGCAGCCGCCTCCGACCGACTGGACGTTGGCCGCATTCCACGCCTTCGCGTCCTCGGCCACGGGTATGACCGGCTCCCGAAACGGGCGGTCCCAGTGGAAACCATCGCGGCTGAAACCGAACATGATGTCGTTGATTTTTGGCCGGTCGGCGCGCGAGTTGTCGTGCAAGATGCAGAAGAGGCCGAGCATGAGGCTCTCGTAGGGCGTGGCATCGAGATTATACAGTTCCGCCTTCATTTCGCCCTGCGGGACGCCCACCGAGTCGAGCCGGTCGCTGGCGAACCAATGCACGGGTTCTCCGGGACGCCACTCGCGGCCTCCGGCGAAATCCTGCCACTTCGCGCCCGTGATGAAGTCATCCGCTTCGACGTAGCGACGGCTGCGGCCGATGGGCTTGAACGGTTTGTTCTTGTAGTCCCACGGGCCCTTGAAGGCCTCGTCGCGGAGGCTGAAAACCCACTTTTTGCGGAAGGGATTGTGGAAAAAAGTTGTGCGATCGGCTGTATAGCCGGTCCAGACCGGTTCCGACCAGTGGATGCCATCGGCGGAGGTGTGCACCGAGCCCATATAACTGTCGCGGTTGAACTGGAAAAACTTCCACCGTTGGGCGGGATCGGTCGCATCGTGATCCAGCCAGACGGTCGTCGAATCGCGCTGGGTGGAAAGCATCACGATGTTGGTCCGCGGGCGCACATCGAGCGTCGGTTTTTCCCAGCGCAATCCGTCCTTGGAGGTCGCGTAGGCGGTGCAGCCGTAGGAGGCGGCCAGGTACCACATTTTGAAAAGTTGATCCCGTGGGTCCCACCACACGCCGTCCGAGAACGCCATCGCCGTCTTCGGGTTCTGATAAATTTTCTCCCAGCGCTTGTCCGGCTGCAGCACCGGATTGCCCTCCCATGTCTGCGTCTTGTGAAACCGGCGTTGCAGGGTCGTTTCCTCGATGAGAAAATCATCCACGAAAAGCTGCCGCCCGACATCGATTGGAATCACGGCCGGCGGCGATTGCAAATACGGCACTGGCATCACTGCGCCCGTGCGCAGTTCTTCAATCGAGCGAGACGGCGGCCAGGTGGCCGGCAGCACAATGCCGTTGTACAGGGTTTCGGCGGCGGAGCAGGGCAGGACGGACAGGCAAAAGGCGGCGGCGGGCCAATGGGTTTTCATCGGTGGGGATTTTCAGCTTTGCGACGGGTCGTGGCGAACCAAGGCGCAAACTGAGTGGCGGCGGCCGGAGGGCTCAAGTTCCGATCACCTGTATTTTCGTCAGACAAGCGGATGATCGTTGAACGGGGCCGCGCCTGGGCCCAGATTTGCCCCCGGTCGCACCCCTCGGCCCCCACTCCTATGAAATCACCCCGTCCCCAGACCGCCCACGCGGTCCCGCACCGCGCCGGCACCCGGTTTGCCGGCACCGTCCTGTCCCTCGCCCTCGGTGTATCGTTGGAATACGTACACGCGGCGGAGGTCCCCCAGCCGGGAGACACGGCGAAGGAGCCGGGCACGAAGCTACTCTCGGTTTTTGAGGTGAGGGAGGACAAGGACGAGGGTTACCGCACGTCGCAGACCACGTCCGGTTTCAGCAGTCTCACGACGATTCGCAACACGCCCGGTTCGATCTCCGTGCTGAACCGCGAATTAATGGACGACCTGAACGTGGTGAGCGTGGCGGAACTGTCGAAGTATGCCGTCACGGGCGAGGTGGGCACCGCGACGGAGGGCCAGAGCGGCACGATGTCGGGTGGTGGCGCGCACGTCTTCCGGGGCGTGGTCGGCAACATCCAGCTGCGCAATGGCGCGCAATGGCAGATTCCCGTCGATTCGTACAATCTCGATCGCGTTGAAATCCTGCGCGGGCCGAGCGCCTTTCTCTACGGCGAGGGAGCCGCGGGGGGCATGATGAACCAGGTGACAAAGCAGGCGCAGTTTCAGGATTTTAGAAAAGTCGCCCTCTACTTTGGCTCGTACAATTTCCAGCGGGTGGAGTTCGACTACAACCGTCGACTCAGCGACAAGTTCGCGATCCGTTCCGTGATCGGATTGCACCAGCAGGACTCCTACCGGCACCACGCCGACCGTGATTTCAAGGCGGTTTACTTCTCCGTCGCTTACCGGCCATTCAAAACGACGAATGTCAAATTCGATGCCGAGCACCAGCGGAACAGCAGTACGACCCTTGGGGCCATCCAATCCGACGCCTACAGCACGACCGATCGCACCGGGACGTCGACGCTGCTCACCGCCACCACCGGTGGCTCGACCTTCGTGCCCGCGCTCGGCCAGGTCTATGACACGGTTGGCCTGCGGCGCGGCTCGGGCACCAACCTCGTAATACCGTTCCTCACCGGGGAAAGCGTGCTGCGGCGCGCGGACAATTATTCCGGACCGGACACCTATTTCAACTTCCAGGTCAAGGCCATCTCGCTCAACGCGGACCAGCGGATCGGTGAAAACTTGAACGCCCTCCTGCGGATGAGTGTCAGCGACACGCACCGGCAATTGCGCGGCCGGGGAGGTTCGTCCTCCGCGCAGATCGTCCGCGACCTCAACCCGACCCTCCCCAGTGGAGCCGTCAATCCGTACTTCAACCAACTCTACACCGAGTACTATTTTCAGGAGATCAAGTCGAACGAGCCGAAGGTCAGCATCAAGGCGGCGGCGGTGTACGATGTGAAGCTGCCATTCATGACCCAGCGGGTGCTGGTGCGGGGCAGTTACGACACGAGCAATCCTTCGCCGAACGACCTTTTTACTGAAGTCGTCGATCCGGCCGGCCCCCGCTGGAAGGGCGGGGTGTTCAATCCGGCCAGCACTCAGGTGGCCTACAACGCAAACAACACGATCCTCGTGCAAAATTACCTTTACCGCCGGCTTTACCTGCGCGACGGGGACGGAGCCAACCTGACCGGTGCGGTGCCAGCGCCGGGCGCAAAATACATCCGGAACGCCGTCGATGGCACCGGCGGCCGGCTCAGCAACCGCATCTTTCGGATCCGCAGCTACGGTGGCGGGATCGCCGGCACCTATTGGAAGGAGCGCATCCACACCGTCGTGGGTTGGCGGCGCGATGCGGTCGAGCAGAACACCGCGCGCGATTTCTTCAACTACACGACCCAGCAGTACTTCTTCGATCCTACCCTTGTCCGGGTGTCGACCGACTTTGCCAACTTCCGGCAGAACACCGCCGACTCCCTGAACTACGGCGCCGTCGCGAGTATTTTTCCGTTTGTCAGCGCTTACTATAATTACGCCCAAAGCGTGGCCATCTCGAGTGGCATCGGCGCCGGCACGAAACTCGACAACACCCTCCGCGGAGTGCCGACCGGCGATGGCAACGAGTATGGGCTTCGCTGGATTTTCCTGGGCGGAAAGATCGAGTCGAACTGGACCCGCTACACCACCAAGGTCCTGCGCCAGTCGGTCACTCCGACGTTGCAGGTGCGCGAAGAGCTGTTCGCCCTTTTCCCCGAAATCAACCAGGCCGGCAGCGACACACAGGCGACCAAGGCGGGCGGTTACGAGTTCGAGACCACGGCCAACCTCTCGAAGAACTGGCGGCTGACCTGGAACTACGCCTCCAACACATTGGAGACGTCGGACCGTTATGAACTCACGAAGGGATATCGCGAAGCGGCCAAGGCGAAGAACCAGCGCACGCCCGAGGCCGACGCGTTCCTCCTGACGGTGCCGGAAGGCACGCCCGTCACCGGCTACACCAAGGTGCGCTCCAACCTCGTCACGAATTACCGCTTCGATCGCGGTCCGCTCAAAGGCGTGTCGGTTGGCGGCGGCGCGCAATACCGGAAGCCGACTTACCTTGGGAATTTCGATCTGAATCGCGACGGAGTGGCGGAGATGCTTTGGACGCCGAGCTACACGCTGGTCAATTTCAGCGTCGGCTATCGCACCCAGATTTGGAAGCGGAAGACAGACTTCGGACTTGTGGTGAGCAACATTCTCGGCAAGCGCTACTACCGGGCGCTGGCTTTGGGCTCGGGGGCGTGGGGTGAACCGCGTGATCTGCGGCTCTCGGTGCGCATCGACCTGTGATCGCCAGCTACGGCGTGTTCTTGCACCGGAGAGAGGTGCGATCTCCGCGGGCCGGCGGACGCGGTCACGCCGGCCAATGGACCCGAACGTGCTCGGCTGGGATGGCCACCCGCATCGGAGCAGGTTTTCGACCGCTCGCGAGCGCGGTTGGCCTGGCATTCGCCGCGGGCGCAAATGCGGCGGACCCGGCGTGGGCGGACTGGGTGGAGCCAGAAGTTCCGTTCTTCTCGTCGGTGTTGGAGGTCCGGCCGGACGAGGGGCAAGGACGGCCGGGCAGTCTTACACCCCGCGGGCTGGTGTTCAACCTCGGCTCGGGCAGTTGGGCGTGCTTTGACGTCGATCTACTGCGCATGGCGGCGATGTGGCAGGGTGAAGGCGTGACGGCCGTCGCACTCGCGCCGGGCTCCCACCGCAGCCCTGCGCGATCCACTCCGGGCGGGCAGAAACCCGCGCCTGAACCGATCGGAGAAGCGTGGTTTACCAATGGCGTTTACCCCGGCTGGCAGGTGGGGCAACGACCGTCCTTCGCTGATCCGCGCACGCCGGCGCCGTCGCCGGAAGAGGTCGGGCGCGGCCCCCTGCCGGAGTCGATCGGTCGATTGCAAGCGCTGCGGTTGGTCCGCGGCGGCGTGGTGCTGGAGTATCGCGTGGGAGCCACCACGGTACTCGAGCAAATGATACGCTCGCAACACGAGGGCCGGCCGGTCATCGAACGACACTTCCAGATCGAACCTGCAGAAGTACCGCTGCTCCTGGTGGTGGGCCGATCGGGCCGCGGCTCCCCGGCGGTCCGGAGTGTTGCCCTGGGCGTGCCGGCGGGCGGGGTCGGGGCTTCGGCCGTGCGACTGTTGTCCGAGGACTCCATCTGGTTCGTACAGATCGCGGCGCACTCCCAGCCCGTGCGATTCTGCGTTGCGCTAGCCGAGGGCGGGAATGCGCCGGAGCGACTGCCGCGGATAATTCCATCGGAGATCGCCGGGGCGCGCTGGCCGGGCGAGGTGACGACGACGATCCATCGGTCGACGACCGCGGGGGCCTACGTCGTGGACGACATTCCGCTTCCCCTCCAAAATCCATGGCGGCGGAACGTGCGGCTGGCGGACGTGCAGTTTCTCACCGACGGCACCGGAGCGGGCGTGACGATCGATGGCGACGTCTGGCGGATCCGCGGTTTACATTCTCCCGGCGGCACCGTGCGGTGGCGGCGCTTCGCCTCCGGACTGCACGAGCCGATGAGTCTCGCCATCCGCGACGACCAAATCTTCGTCTTTGACCGCAACGGCATCTGGCGGCTCCGGGACACGGATGGCGACGGTGAGGCGGACGTCCACGAGTTGTTCTCCAATGCGTTCGCCCAGACCGCCGACATGCGGGAGTTTCCCAACGGAATCCGCCTCGCGCCCGGTGGCGAGTTTGTCATCGCCAAGGGGGGGCAGCAGGCGACGACGCTGGGCAAACACAATGGCAGCGTGCTCCGCGTTTCAGCTGATGGCCGCCGCGCGACGGTGCTCGGGTACGGATTTCGCCAGCCGTTTATCGGGGTGCATCCGCGAAGCGGGCTCGTCACCGCCAGCGATCAGCAGGGCCAGTACATCCCGACGACGCCGCTCCACCTCGTGGGCCAGGGCCAGTTTTATGGCTTCCTGAGCGGGCTGCAGCCCCGCGAGGAATATCCCGCGCCCATTGCCGAACCGCTCACGTGGCTGCCGCACGCGGTGAATGCCTCGGCCGCTTCGCAGGTATGGCTGTTTGACGCGCGCCTAGGACCGCTCAACGACGCGCTCATTCACATCGGGTTCAACAAGCCGGAGCTATTTCAGGTGTTGCTCAAACACCGCGGGTCGAGACCCCAGGCGGCGGTGGTGAGCCTCACGCGGGACTTTGAATTTCCGCCCTTGAACGGCGCCGTGAATCCGATGGACGGCCAGCTGTATGTCGCCGGTTTCCAGATTATGGGCTGGGGCACGACGGCCACTCGAGGGTCGGGACTGGCGCGAATTCGGTACACCGGTGCGGCCAGCACGCTGCCGCGCGAGGTCGCGGCAATGGGCCAAGGGGTGCTCTTGCGCTTCGACGTTGCGCTGGATCCCGCGAAGGCCACGAACCCGGAGAACTTCCGGCTCGCCAGCTGGCATTATCAGCGCACGCACAAATACGGTTCGCCGCAGCTCAAGGCCGACGGCACTCCGGGCATGGACTGGCTGGCCGCCAGCAGCGCCTACCTTTCGAAGGATCGGCGCAGCGTCTTCGTCGGCGTGCCCGATTTGAAGCCGGTGATGCAGTTGCGCGTCGGTTGGTCGCTCGCGTCCGCGGACGGAATGAACGTGGAGGAGAATGCCTATCTCACGCCGTACGAGCTGGCGAAGTTCAATCCAACGGCGGAGGGCTTCCACGACCTGACGGTGGATTTGACGCCACGGACGGCGGTCGCGCAGGTCAGCGACCCGGTGAACGTGGCGGAAGGCCGACGCTTGTATCAACTTTTCGGTTGCGCGGCCTGCCATTCGATCGATGGCACCTCGCACGCGTCCATCGGCCCGACGTGGAAGGGACTTTTCGGAACGTCACGCCCGCTGGCGAAATCCCGGACGGTGCTGGCGGACGAAGCCTATCTTCGGGAATCGATGCTCGACCCGGCGGCGAAGCTTACCGTCGGCTACCAAAAGAGCGAATATGCGATGCCAAGTTACGCCGGAGTGTTAACTGAGTCGCAAATCGAGTCGCTGATCCTGTTCATCAAGAGCCTGAAATAGCAGTGTCGATTCAACACCACAACCGCGCAGGGGCGCCCCACGAACAAAGACCACCACCGATTATGCAGCACAAACACGTAATAGCCCTGATTTTTCCCCTGGCTTTTGCCGCCCTGACCAGCGCGGCGGAACTCCGCCTTGGCATGATCGGAATGGACACGGGACACGCGATCAATTTCACGGAACTGATCAACAATCCTAAGGCGAAGGATCACGTACCCGGGGCCAAAGTCATCGCGGCCTATAAAGTCAGCAGTCCCGACATCGAGAGCTCCTGGTCGCGGGTCGACGGGCACGCGGAGAAACTGCGGAAGGATTTCGGCGTGACATTCTACGATACGATTGAAGCACTCCTGCCCCACGTCGACGCCGTGCTGATGGAAGACAACGATGCGCGGCGGCACGTGGCGCAGGCGCGAAAAGTTCTCATGGCCGGGAAGCGCCTCTATATCGAGAAGCCGATGACGCTGTCGACCCGGGATGCGATTGAGCTTTTTGCCCTGGCGAAGCAACACCGGACCGCGGTATTGAGTGTGTCGGGCGCACGTTTTGGGCTGGAGATGGAGGCGGTGCGCAACGGGAAGATCGGCAAAGTGCAGCGAGCGGAAATGTATGGCGCGGTGAACTTGGAGCCGACCAATCCGGAGTTGTTCTGGTATGGCGTGCACGGCGTGGAGTCGCTGTTCACCGTCTTTGGTGCGGGCATCGAGACGGTGACACGCCTGAGCAGCGCGAAGGGGGCGATCGTCACGGAAGGACGTTGGGCCGATGGCCGCGTCGGGATATTTCGCGAAGGCGGCCGGAATGCCAGCAAGGCGGTGGGGGAAAAAGGCGAATCGACGACGGTGGGTCGGTGGGATGGCTACCGGCCGCTCGTGCAGGCCATCGTGACCTTCTTTCAAACGGGAATTTCACCGGTGCCGGAACAGGAGACAGTTGAGATCATGGCTTTCATGGAGGCCGATGTGCTGAGCAAGGCGCGGGGTGGACAGCCGGTTCAAATTTCGGAGGTCATGCGACTAGCGCGAGGGAACCCACCTTCGGACACGAATCGACCCGAGTGAAAACGCGCCTCTGGTTGCGAGGAATTCGCCAGGCGATCATCGCCCTAGCCGGTCTCCTGGCCGGCGGGCTGCAGGGCGCCGACTGGCATCCGATCGCCGTCCCGGGCTCATGGGAGGAGAAAGGCCCCGCGGCGGCGAAAAACCATGACGGCGTCGTCTGGTATCGGACCTGGGTAAGAGTTCCGGACAGTTTTTTCAAGAACACGGACAGGTATGAAGAGATAAAGTACGCGGAGACGGTCGGCGTGGTCATTCGCGATTTGGCGGACGCGCACGAAGTCTACGTCAACGGGGTGAAGATTGGCGGCGGCGGCCAGTTTCCCCCGGATTTCAAGAGCGCGCGCCACGACTTGCACCGCCACGCGGTGCCGCCGGGAACGTTGAGCAAGGGACAATGGAACGAGCTCGCCATTCGCGTTTACAACCCGTCGGGTCCGGGCGGGTTTTTGGGCGGCGCGCCGCGGATCATGAACATCATGAACGAATGTGTGTTGGAAGGGCGGTGGGAGTTTTCCTCGGACGACAGCTACCGACCCGGCCGCGCCCTGGCGGCTCGTCCGCCTGGGACGTCATTCGATCAATTCCAGAGCTCGAACTTTGTCCTGGGGCAATTGGCGCAGTTGGATCCCGGGCCGAAACTCTCGCCGCCGGAAGCCCTGGCCAAGATGAAGTCGGCCGACGACTTGAAGGTTGAACTGCTTCTGAGTGAGCCGTTGGTCGCCCAGCCGACGCACCTGAGTTTTGACGCCCGCGGGCGGCTCTGGGTGGCGCAATATCGACAATACCCCTATCCCGCCGGATTGAAGGTCATCGGCCGCACGCCGGGCATAGAAACTATTTTCGACCGGGTGCCGCCGGCGCCGCCCCAGCACGACCGGGGAGCGGATGTCATTTCGATTCACGAAGACACCGACGGCGACGGGGTTTTCGACCGGCACTCGGTGTTTCAGGACGGCTTGAACATGGCGAATTCAGTCGTGCGGGGCCACGGCGGAGTCTGGGTGATGAACACGCCCTACTTGATGTTCTATCCTGACCGGGATTTTGACGACATTCCCGACGGTCCGCCCGGGGTGCAGCTTCAGGGCTTCGGCCTTGAGGACACACATTCCGTGGCCAACGGACTGGTCTGGGGGCCGGACGGCTGGCTGTATGGCGGGCAGGGCAGCACGGTGACGAGCCGGGTGACCCGGCCCGGGCTGGGTGAAGCAAACGAGGACGGCGTCTATTTCGACGGCAGCATGGTCTGGCGCTATCATCCGGAAACGAGCGCCTATGAGATTTTCGCAAAAGGCGGCGGCAATACATTCGGCCTCGAGTTCGACGCGCAGGGCCGATTGTACTCAGGCCACAACGGCGGCCAGACGCGCGGGTTTCACTATGTGCAGGGCGGCTATTTCACCCTGCAGCGACCCGGGCCGGGCGAAATGTACGCCTTTGGCCAACTGCCGTATATGCACACCCTCACGCCGGTGCGGCGATTTTCGCATTTCGGTGCGTTCGCAGAGGGGACGGCGATGCCGCCGAAATATCATGGGCACCTTTTCGCGATTGATCCACTGCACAACGAGGTGATCGACGCCCAGCGCAATGTCCTCCGATCGACCTTTGAGACGAAGGACCTCGGGCGACCGATGTGGAGTGAGGACATCGCTTTTCGGCCGCTCCATATTGTCAATGCGCCGGACGGATCGCTCTTCGTGTCCGACATGTACGAGTACTACACCGCGCACCGGAACCATTATCAAAGTCAGATTGATCCGAGCACGGGCCGGATTTACCGGCTGCGCGGCAGGGAGTCGACCCTCGAGCGCGACACCAATCTGGAAAAAAAATCGACCGGCCAGCTGATCGCGTTCCTTTCGCACCCGAACAAATGGCACCGCCAGATGGCGGTTCAGTTGTTGGGCGAGCGCAAGGATTTGGCCGCCGTGGCTCCGCTGGTGCAGGCTTTGGCGCGGAACCGGGACGTGGGTGCGCTGCCTGCGCTCTGGGCGCTTCATCGGATGGGGTCGTTGAATGATGACACGGCGCAAATCGCCCTACGGCATTCGTCTCCGACGGTGAGGCTGTGGGCGGTGCGGCTGCTGGGAGACAAGTATGGCGTGAATCGCGGGCCGGGTCTGCCCGGCATCGGCGCGAAAAAATCGGGGGATTTGCCAGCCGAATTGCTGAAGGCGTTGTTGGGGCAGGCCCGAGGGGAACCGGACGCGGAGGTGCGAGCGCAATTCGCCTCCACCGCGCGCCGGCTTGCGACCGCGCCGGCGCTGACGCTGGTGGAGATTCTCGCGGCTAATGACGGCGACGCCGCCGATCCCTATATTCCGCTCCTCGTCTGGTGGGTGCTGGAGGCCCACGTGGGCGTGGATCGCGAGCGGGTGGTGGCGCTGTTTCAAAACGTGGCTCTGTGGGAGCGGCCGATGGTTCAGGAACATTTGCTGCCGCGGCTGATGCGGCGGTTTGCACTGGAAGGGCGGCGCCAGGATCTGATGGTGTGCACCCAATTGCTACGTCTGGCGCCGACGCGGCGGCATGCGGCATTCCTGATGAAGGGATTTGAAGAGGCGTATCGTGGGCGCGAGTTGGTGGATTTGCCGGAGGAGCTATCGAAGGCGATGGCGGCTTCGGGCCAGGTGCCGCTAATTTTGCGCGTGCGGCAGGGAGAGTCCGCCGCGATCAAGGAGGCTTTGGCCACGATGCGGAACAAGAAGGCGAAACTCGACGAGCGGATGCTTTACACCCGGGTCTTTGGTGAAGTGCGCAGCGACCTCGCGGTGCCGGAGCTGTTGGCGGTCGCGGCGGGCGCGGAGCCACTTGTGCTCCGCCGGGCGGCGCTTGGGTCGCTGATACATTTTGATCAGGCGGACATCGGCACGTGGGCGGCGGCGCTTTTGCCGAAATCTGCCGGTGAAATTCGGACGTCGCTCCTCGCACTCCTTGCCAGTCGCGCGGCGTGGAGCAGGCATTTGTTGCGCGCGGTCGAATCAGGAAAAATATCTTCCTCGGAGGTTCCGCCGGATATCGTGGACCGAATGCGCGGACATCAACAAGCGGACGTGGCGGAGGCGGTGGCCAAGGTGTTTCCGCCGGCGTCCGGGAGCGGTGATGCCGCCCTGAACCGGCGCATCGCCGAGGTGGAGGCCAGGCTGAAACAAGGAACGGGCAACCCGAAGGCAGGCGAGGCGTTGTTTACCCAGAGCTGCGCGAGTTGTCACAAACTGTTCGAAAAAGGCGGCCGGCTGGGACCGGATCTGACGACCTACCAGCGCGACAATCTGGGCACCATGCTGCTCAGCATCATCAATCCCAACGCGGAAATCCGCGAGGGTTTCCAGTATTACCTGGTCACAACGCAAGACGGCCGGAGCCTCAGTGGGTTCGTGGTGCGGCGGGATACGCAGCTGGTGATTCTGCGCGGTTTGGAGGGGGAGGACATCAGCTTGCGGCCAGCGGAGATCAAGAATCTGCAGCCCGTCGGTCGCAGCCTGATGCCAGAAGGTTTGCTCGACCAAATGGACGATCAGCAACTGCGCGATTTGTTCGCGTATCTCGGTCTCTCCCGCCCGAACTGATCGGGTGTGCGGCCTCACCTTTTGGACGTAATCGGAAAGCCCGATCGCGACCTTGCATCCCACCGCGTGACGGGGCCCAGGCGGGGACTACGCGGCCAACGGGGGCGGATTGACGACGGATTGATCGATCATGGGCATGTGACTTGCCATTGATTCCGCATGGTTACACAACGCCTGTCCACATGGCCCACGATTCCGCATCCGTGTCTGGGACCTCCACCCCATCCATCCCGCAGCGCTCGACCCTCGTCGGCCAGGTGCGTGACATCTTGCGCAACGGAATCCGGCAGGGAACCTGGATCAAGTACCTGCCCGGCGAACTTCATTTATCCCGTCAGTTTCAAGTGAGTCGCATGACTCTGCGAGCCGCGCTGGAGACGCTGGGGCGAGACGGCTGGGTGACTTCGTCCCAGGGATGTCGCCGGCGGATTATCAAGCGGAGGCTGAGTCCGATCTCGCCGCAATCCACCAAGCGAATCGTGCTGATCACCGCCGTGCCGGTGGCGCAAATGTGGAGTCTGCACTTGCTTCATGTGGACGGGCTGCGGGAAAAACTGGCGTCGGCTGGTTACGAACTGGACGTACACGTCAGCCCGGCTTGTTTCTCCCGTACTCCGGAGGCGGCGTTGGAGCGGTTGGAGCGTGAGAAGACTGCCGCCGCATGGGTCCTATTGAACTCGACCGCACCGTTGCAGCGGTGGTTCATGGAGCGGAAGCGACCGTGCCTGATCGTCGGAGCGCGTCACTTTGGGATAAAGCTTCCTTCCATTGGCACCGATTATCACGGTCTCGGGTGCCATGCGGCGGGTCAGTTCCTCCGGCGCCGCCATCGTCAGCTTGCCGTGCTCATCCCCAATGAAGAGAAGGCGGGGCATACCAACACGGTGGCGGGATTTCGTGAAACCTGCAGCAAGGTCAATGGCGCGGAAGTGCGCGTGGTGCGGCATGATGGCACGCCAGCCGGCTTGCGCCAATGCCTGGACGTCATGATGAGGAACTCGCCGCCCACCGGCCTGTTGGTCGCGCTTCCGCAATTTACCCTTGGCACGGTGACCGCTCTGACCGATGCCGGGATGGACGTGGGTCGGGAAATTTCAATCATCGCGCGGGACAGTGATCCCTACCTCGAGTTTGTGGTGCCAACGATTGCGCGTTACGACATCGATGTCTCCCTGTTTGTACAGAAACTGTCCCGGATTGTTCTCGTAATCGTGAGAGGTGGCGTCGCGCCCGTTCGCGATACGTTGCTGGTGCCGGAGTTTGTGCCGGGAAAAACCCTGGGCCAGCTGTTGACTCAGAACTCAAGCGGGCGGTGATCGTCCCAGTCTGACCGGTCGGGCGCCCCGCGCTACAAGACAAACTCCCGCGGTGCGATCAGCAGGACAAATTCCCCATAGCAGGGGGTAGAGGAGGCAGAAGCTGACCGAGGTGAGTCGGCCAGCTCCTGCCTACTCTACCCCTATCGGCTCGGTCCGCACCGGCACCGCCTATCCGGTGGACGCCCGCACCGGCACCGCGGACCTCCCGTATCCAAAAATCCATGACGAATCGCTCCGCTTCCGCGCCGGCGTCAGGGACCCGTGCGCTGACTTCGACCAGACGGGTTTCGCGTGGCCGCGCGCACCCGCCGCTCCCGCGGACGCGCCTGGGCACGCCGAGTTGTTGGCCGACGACTACACCCAGCCCGCCGCCGCGGCGAGCGAACCGGTCTTCTGGAAGGAGCCCACCCGCCCCGTTCGGCCCGACGACCAGAGCCCCTTCTACGCCGACGCCGACCCAGCCGACCCTCGGCTGACGACGCGCCAGCCGACGCAACGAGTCTGCCTGAGAATTTTTTTTAAAACGCTGGCTCCTTGACCCCGAGCGCTCCGGAGGACTGCATCCGCGCATCGTCCGCCGCGATGATTGCCCGCCCAAACGGCAAGCCGCGCCTCGATTCGCACCTGAAATCCCCTTTCCGCCGCAGCCGTTTCCCACCCAAATCTCCAGCACCAGCCGAACCTGCCACCCTCTCAAAATCGACTCAATTACAGCTAACATATCCCCATCCCACCATGCCCCTCCCTTTAAACCCCTCGCCCCGTAGATCCAGTTTCCTAGGAGCCCCCGCCTCAAAATCGGATTTTGTAGGTGACCGAAAGAAACCACCCGCATGTTTCTCGGGAACGTTTTACGAATGCTGTTTCTTAGGAATAAGAACGGCGCGGGCCCAACCCCACCGCCGGAATCTGCCGATTATGAAGACAAGGTATCTCATGGCCCTGATGACCGTTTTTTTGGCTTCGATCGTCGTTCCCGGCCGCAGCGTGCAGGCGGCGGAGGCGGCGCCAGCAAGCAAAACCACCGACGGCCGCGGCGTGGTCACCGGCCGGGTGCAAAACGCCCTTTCAGGCAATTTTCTCAACAACGCCCGGGTGTCGATCCACGGCACGGATCGCACGGCTTTTACCAACGAAGCGGGCACCTACATCATCAGTACTGCGCAGGCTGGCGAACTCACGATCGACGTGTTCTACACCGGATTGGATCCCCAGAGCGTTACGCTCCACGTTCTAAGCGGGCAGCGCGTCGAACGTGATTTCCAACTCAGCAGCGGCACCTTGCACGGGGCGGACGCCAAGGTCGTGAAACTCGATTCATTTGTGGTCGCCTCGTCCCGTGAGACTGACGCCATGGCCATCGCCAATAACGAGCAGCGGTTCGCGCCGAACGTGAAGCTGGTGGTGTCCGCCGATTCTTTTGGCGACGTGATGGACGGGAATGTCGCGGAGATGATGAAATTTCTGCCCGGGGTGACGGCCCTCTACGATCGCTCCGGGGATCAGACGTCCGCCGCGCGAATCAGCGTCCGGGGCTTCGGTGCCGGAATGGTGTCCGTCTCGACGGATGGCTCCCAACTGGCCAACACGTCGAACGTCTCCGGAAATTCGCGGTTCTTCGATTTCAGCCAGATGTCGATCAATAATCTAGCCCGGATCGAGATCACAAAGGTGCCGACTCCGGCCAATCCCGCCGATTCGCTGGCGGGGTCGATCAACATGACGAGCAAAAGTTCCTTCGAGCGGCAGCGGGCGTCGTTCAACTACAATGTCGATCTCACCGCCAGTTCGCACCGGCTTGCGTTGCACCGGACGCCGTACCTCAACGATGAGAAAATCTACAAGATTAGGCCGGGGGCGATGTTTGACTACACGCTGCCTGTAAACCGGAATTTCGGTCTCGTGATCACGGGTGGTGCGCGCACCAAGTACGTCGAGAATCAGGAGCGGCGGACGACGTACAACGCCACGCTCGCCGGCAGCGGGGCGAGCTTGGCCAAGCCGTATCTGCAAATCTACGACGCGACCGACATCCTCGCGATCTTCACCCGCTACTCGGCCGGCGTGAAGGCCGACTGGCGGGTGCATCAAAACGCCGTCCTGTCGCTGGGGGTGCAGGGCACGTATTCCATCTACGGGCAGCTCCCGACGAAATTCATCTCCAACCTGGGCACCAATGCCACCCCGACGCCCGCGACCGGGAGCGGGCTGACATTCGGGCCCGATTTTGCCAGCGGCCCCACCGGACGCGGCACCGTCACACTGGCCTCGGGCGCCTCGATTCAGATCAACAAGAACAACGTCGGCAACAATCTCAATTACCGCTTCGACGACGGCAACTGGCGGATCCAGACGGGCCTCAGCCGCTCCACGGCCAAGCTCTGGCTGCGCGACACCCACGCCGGCAATTTCCGCCAACTGGGTGTCGCGCTGGTGGATCCGGCCCGAGTGCGGTTCAGTGAAATCAGCGAACTGCGGCCCGGAAAGATCGAGGCGTTTAACAATGCGAACCAACCGATCGACCTCGGCGAGGTGAGGAGCTATCGTCTGTCGACCGCCAACTCCACGCCCCGCGATTCGGACGACATCATCGACGGCGCCAATCTCGACGTGCGCAAGCAGGTGAATTTCCTGCCCGTGCCCGCCGCGGTGCAGGTCGGGGGCCGGAGCAAAACCCAGACACGGGACGTTCGGCGGCAGAATATGACGTGGACCTACAACGGCCTCAACGGCAGTTTTTCGCCCGCGCCCTACGTGTCGCCGGTCTACAAGAACGACGCCACCGGGCCGCGTTCGGACGGCGCCACGACGCCGCAGATTTCACCCAAGCTGGTGTGGGAGGCGTTTGAGAAGAACCCGACGCTCTTCTCGCAAACTCTGGCGCAGATCGTCGCGGCGGAGACGTTCGCGACCCGGAACTCGGAGCTGGTGAAGGAAAACGTCTCGGCCCTGTACGCGCAGGCGGAGCTGAAGTTTTTCCAGGGCCGCACCCAGCTGCTGGGCGGCGTGCGATACGAAAAGACTGAAACCGAGGGCCGGGGCGCGCTTTCGGATCCCGCGGCGGATTTTGTGCGGAATGCCGACGGCACCTTTGCGCGCAATGCCGCCGGAGCGCGGATCCGCAAACCGGAGGCGGGCGCGGTGGGCTCGCTGGAGTCGTTGCGGCTGACCCTGAAGGAACGTGGTGCGCACGCCAGTCGCAGCTACGACGGCTTCTATCCGAGCCTGCATCTCAATCACAACGTGACCGAGAACCTCGTGCTTCGCCTCGCGTATGCGAAAACCTACGGGCGGCCCGACTTCACCGATATCATTCCGAACACGGACATTGCCGAAGACGACAACGTTGCCGATCCTACCACGACCACCGGCCGCATCACCGTCCGGAACACCGGCCTGAAGCCATGGCACGCGAACAACTATGATTTATCGTTGGAATATTATACGCGGTCGGGCGGACTGGTCAGCGTCGGTGCGTTTCAAAAGAACATCACGGACTTCTTTGGCGATTCGGTGAAGATCATGACGTTGGCGGACACGGTCGCGTTGGACTTGGATCCGCGGTATGTCGGCTGGACGGTGAGCACCACGTTCAATTCCGGCGATGCGCGCATCACCGGCGTGGAATTAAATTTCAAGCAGTCGTTTGAGCAGATGAGCGGCTGGCCGCGTTACTTCAGCGTGTTCTTGAACGGCACGAAGCTTCATTTGGAGGGGAATCAGCTGGCGTCCTTCAGCGAGTTCATTCCCGAGAGCATGAACTGGGGATTCTCGTTCAAGAAAAACCCCGTGATCTTTATGGCCAAATGGAATTACCGCGGGGATCAGGTGGGGACAGCGCAACCGACCCTTGGTCCGGATGCTTTCCTCAGTGAAAAAAAGCGCTGCACGCTCGATCTCAATGTCATCGTCCTGCTGAGCAAGCGGCTGTCCCTGTTCACCAATGTGCAGAATGCTTTCAACGCGCGGCAGTTGACGCTCGCCAGTGGTCCCCTGACCCCGCACTACGCCAGTCGCCGGCTCACGTCGACGTCCGGCACGTCGATCATCATGGGGATAAAGGGATCGTTTTGATCGCGGGGCGTCGCCCGCCGCCGCTCAAGGCGTCATCAGAGAGAAAATGATTTTGATGCCGAGCGGGTACGCGCGGGCCTCGGAGAACACCTTGCAGTACAACTTTGCCACCACCCGAACGCGATCCCGCCCACAAACGCAGGATTGCCTCGGCGCGGTGAATCGGACCAGGTGTTTTTTGTCCCGTGCCCCCACCAATGATTCGTAGAACAGATGCCTTGTTGATTTTCACGCTGGCGATCGCGTGGACGGTGAGGACGCAAGCGCAAGGGGCGCCAACACTCGAATTGCCTTTGCCCGTCCAGATCGAATTCAACCGCGACGGAAATATCTCACCGCGACGTCCGGCCCATCCTCTCGGACAAGTGTTTTGCGTGTCACGGACCCGATGCTTCAAACCGCAAAGGCAAGCTCCGGCTCGATGAGCGCGCGGAGGCGCTCGCGCCGGAGGCGTTCGTGCCCGGCCAGCCGGCCGAGAGTGAGTTGATCTTCCGGATCAACGCGAAGGAGGAAGACGAGGTCATGCCGCCGTCTGATTCGCACAAGAAACTTTCCGCGCGCGACAAGGCCGTCCTCGAACTTTGGATCCAGCAGGGCGCCGCCTACCAGAAACACTGGTCCTACGAACCTCCGGTGAAAGCGGAGATTGCAGCGGGGGCCAACGGCGTGGATGTGCTCGTCGCGCGGCGGCTCGCCACCATCGGGATGAAAGCTTCGCCCGATAAACCCCTCCCCCCGCAAATCCAGTTTCCTAGCAATCGCGGAACTCAGCGGCGCGATGGGGTCCTTCTACGACGCCACGGTGGAACTTGGCGTGGCCAATCAGGTGACGACCTTCACCGCCTCGGATTTCGGCCGCACTTTTACGCCCAACGCCGGCGGCAACGATCACGGCTGGGGCAACCAGCAATTGATCATGGGCGGCACAGTGCAGGGCGGAAACATCTACGGCAAGATGCCCAGCCTCGCCGTGAACTCCGATGACGATACCGGCCGCGGCCGCTGGATTCCCACGACCAGCGTGGACGAATACAACGTGCCAGCGGCGATCGTGAAATCGTGCATTTCTGGCGATTTTGATCTCACCTTCGCCCGAGTGAGTATTTTCTTAGAAACTTCATCAAAAAACTCTTCTTAAACTTTTTCTTCCTGCATGCCATGCGCTTAAGGCACCAAGACTTCACCAGGCTCCGGTGATTTCCTGATCGCCAGAAATAGACGGTGTTCGCGCCGCCGGTCACAACAACGCCACCCTCGCCACGTGGTTCGGCGTCAGCGCGAGCAACCGCTCCACTGTCCTCCCCAACATCGGCCGCTTCGCGAAACCGAATCTTGGCTTTATGGGCTGAGGATCGCCGACTCACGGGCCAGACCACCTGCAGCCCGCGTCTCACAGCGAAGCCAATATTTCCTCGCGCGTTACCCGCTTGGCCGCAGCCACGTCCCGCAAAATCGCGTTGAGCGTCCCAAGCCTCAGCGGCTTGTGATCCGGCACGGACAACCGGTGATGCACCGGATTTTCCGTCTGTAAAATGACGTGGCTGCCGACCTGGTTGACCTTCTCGTAGCCCCACGCCCGGCACAATGCAGCCGCGAGTTCGCGCCCGTAGAGATCGCGTGGAATCTTCACGCCAACACTTCGTCCCGCACCAGATGCAACCGCACTCGTGCCGGAGCGGGCCGATCAAAATAGAATGCGGCCACGGCCTCGCGGACGTTCGTGCGCAGCTCGTCCCACGTGTCGGCCTGCGTGAAGATACTCTCACCCCGTGCCTCGGCCACAAAGCCGCCATCGCCCTCCTGCGTGACTTGGAAAACCAGCTCGTTCATGACTGCACCGTGACGACTACCTTCGTTCGCCGCAAGCGCTGTGTCCACGACCACCCCATTTCCCGATTCACCCACATCTATTCCGCATCCGTGATCATCCGTGTAGAACACCTTGAAATAGTCGAGGTGTTCCCCTTCGCGCTCCCTGCCGTCGCTGATGTCTGAATTGTGGATCGCGAGCACGCTGATGCGGCCTTGCTCATCGAGCAGGGCCTGCAGGTGCACCGTCTCGTAGCCGACACCGCGATCGCCGTTGGTGGGATTGGAATTCGGGTCGTCGGGATTGTCGGCGGTGTCCCAACGTTGCATGGCGGGCACGCGCAGAAAAGCCAGCAGGGTCAGGCTTTGGGGTTGCGGCGTTGGGGATTTTGGAGGGGTGGGTTTTTGACGAGCAGGGATTGCCTCCGCTGGTCGGGTGGTCGGGTGGTCGCTGCCGGCCCACCGACGCCGACGCCACCGACCGTGTGGCCGACACCGCCCCAGCCGACCCCTCGGCTGACGACGTGCCAGCCAACGCACCGAGTCTGCCTGAGAATTTTTTTAAAACGCTGGCTCCTTGACCCCGAGCGATCCGGAGGTCTGCATCCGCGCATCGTCCGCCGCGATGATCGCCCCCCCCCCAACGGCAAGCCGCGCCTCGATTCGCACCTGAAATCCCCTTTCCGCCGCAGCCGTTTCCCACCCAAATCCCCAGCACCAGCCGAACCTGCCACCCTCTCAAAATCGACTCATTTACAGCTAACATAGCCCCATCCCACCTTACCCCTTCCCTTAAGCCTCTCACCGCAAATCCAGTTTCTAGAAGCCCCCGCCTCAAAACCGGGTTTTGGCCGTGACCGAAAAAATAGAACCAACCTTTAACCCCAACGCTTAGCAAATGGAGTTTCTTAGGAATCGACCCGCCGCCCGGAGAAACCCGATCTTCACCATGAAACGTTTCAGTATCATTACCGCTCTCTGCAGCTGGATAGCCCTCGCGCTCGCGTCGACCGCCGCCACCTACGCGGCCAACGACAACACCACGGGAACGATCGAGGGCCGCGTGCTCAATACCGCCACGGGAGAATATCTCGCTAAGGCCCGACTAACCGTCGCCGGCACCACGCTGGAGATTTTCAGCGGCACTTCCGGCGAGTTTCGCCTGAGTCCGGTGCCCACTGGCGAACTCAAAGTCACCGTGTTCTACACCGGAACCGTGCCGCTGACCGAGACGATCGCGGTCGCCGCCGGCGCCACCGTGCCGCACGACTTCAATCTCCGCTCGATCAAGGATAGCCGCGCGCGTAGCAGCGACGACAAGGACGTGGTGAAATTGGACGCGTTCACGGTCGCCAGCTCACGTGGGATGGACGGGACCGCCGTCGCCATCAATGAACAGCGCTTCGCACCCAACGTGACCAATGTGGTCGCGGCCAACGAATTTGGCATCAGCGCCGACGGCAGCGTGGCTGAATTCATGAAGTACCTGCCGGGCGTCAGCATCAACTACGTCGGCGGCACGGCCAACACGATCTCCATCGATGGCGCACCGACCAATACCGTGCCGATCACCGTGAGCGGATTCGACCTCGCGAGTACGTCGAGCGCAAGCACCTCGCGGTCCATCGAACTCCTTCAGCTTTCCATCAAGAATCTCTCGCGGCTGGAACTGCTGCAGTCCCCCACGCCCGAATCTCCCGGTTCGGCGCTCGCGGGCTCGATCAACCTAGTGCCGACCAACGCCTCTGATTTCAAGCGGCCGGTCTTGGACGTCAGCGCCTTCTTGATCATGCGCGACAACTACCGTGAGTTCGATCCGACGCCCGGGCCCTATCGGGAGAAATCCTACAAGGTGCAGCCCGGTTTTGATCTGCGCTACGTCAACCCGGTCAACCAGCGACTCGGGTTCACGGTTTCGGCGAGCTACTCGAATCAATTCCTGCCGCAGGAAACGTTTCAAGCCGCCTGGCGCGGCGCCGGCTTGGCGACCAACGGGACCACGCTGCCCGACACCACCGTGGATAAACCGTACATGAGCGATTTCACGCTGACGGACGCGCGGAAATTCAATCAGCGGAAATCATTCGGCGCGACGGTCGACTACAAGCTCACCGCACGCGACATCCTGTTTTTCGCCTATGACTACGGCACGTTCTCGTCCGAGTATACGAGCAACGCGCTCGCGCTGAATGTGACGAATGTGGCCGCGAACGGATTCAGTCCGACGTTTACGCACGGGCTGCCCGGCGGCGGGTTGACCATCACAGCGGGGGGCCGCTGGCGCGGAGGTAATACCCACATGCCGACCCTGACCTACCGGCACAATGGTCCGGTCTGGAGCGCGGAAGCGGGTGCAGGCTATTCGCGATCCACCAATTATCTGAGGGACAGCGATCGGGGCTACTTTGGCAGCGTCACCGCGCGCCGGACCAATGTGACCCTCGCGTTCGACGGGGTAAATTCCACCGGTCCCGGCACGGTCACCGCAAGGGACGGGACGAGTGGCGCGGTCTTTGATCCGTTTCAGTTGAGCAGCTATGTCCTGACGGCGGCGGGAAACCCTCAGCCGCGCGATTCGATCGACGCGAAGAAGACCGTGTATCTCAAGGCGTCGCGGACGTTCACCGTGTTCGGGTTGCCAGTGAAACTTAAAGAGGGCTTGGATCTGCGGCAGGCCATGCGCGATATTCGGGGCACGTCGACCACGGCGAATTTTGTCGGCGCCGACGGGCGCGGCACCACGACGCCCACGGCCAACGGCGGCAGCGACGACGTGGCCGGTGCCTACGCGGACCGGAGCTTTATGGCGCATGGGTCGCCGTACGGTCTGCCGCCGATCGAATGGCCGAACATCACGGCGCTCTACAAACTCTACGGCAGCCAGCCGGGCTATTTCGTCTTCGATCAAAATGCGGGCTACCGCAACGCCGTGAGCGTTTCGAAATGGGCGCAGGAAACCATCTCCGCCGGCTTTGTCCGCGCAGATGGGTCGCTCCTGAACAATCGGTTAAAAGTGATCGGCGGCGTGCGCGCGGAAAACACCCAGGTGAAGGCGCAGGGCGCGTTGACCGACCCGACGGGTAACTTCCAAAAGGATGCGAAGGGCAAGGTGCTCCTCGGCGCCAACGGCTCTCCGTTGCTGGTGCTGCCGACTGCAAACACGCTTGGCGTTTCCCAACTCACCTTCCTCGATCGCGCGGCCCGGGCCAACAAAGAATACCTGCGGTACTTCCCGAGTCTCAACGCCGCCTACAGCATCGGGGAAAATCTCGTCGTCCGCGCGTCCTACTATACGTCCGTGGGCCGGCCGGACTATGTCCAATACACCGGCGGCCTGTCCCTGCCCAACACCGAGTCGCCAGCCTCGACCAGCAACCGGATCGTCGTGAACAATGTCGGGATCAAGACGTGGAGCGCCGACACCGCCAAGTTGCGCTTCGAGTATTATTTCCAGGGCGTCGGGCAGTTTTCAGTCGGAACCTTCCGGCGCGATTTCCGAAATTTCTTCGGCACCACGGTGTTTCGCGCGACCCCGGAGTTTCTCGGGCTCTACGATTTGGATCCGAACGTCTACGGGCCCTACGATGTCTCGACCCAGTTTAATCTCCCCGATTCGGTGCGGATGACCGGAATGGATTTCAACTACAAGCAGGCATTGACGTTTCTGCCGCATGCGCTGCGCGGCGTGCAGGTGTTCGCCAATGCCACGATTCTCCGTCTCACTGGGGCCGATGCCGCCGCGGCCAGTATGGTCGGCTATGTCCCGCGAACTTATAATTGGGGCGTCAGCCTGACGCGCCCGACCTTTGTTTTGCGCGCCGGTTGGAACTACAGCGGTGAGCGCAAGACCTCCTCGCTCCAAACCGGGCGTGGCCTCGAGCCGGGCACCTTCCAATGGAAACCCCAGAGCCTTAAGCTCGACGTGCAGGGTGAGTATTATTTTTGGCGGCGGGTCGCAGCGTTTGCGAATTTCCGCAACCTGACCGACGCGACGGAGGACACCGGGATTTACGGGCCCAATACGCCGGGGTTCGCCCGACTGCGGCAGCGCGACGACTATGGTTCCTCGTGGACCTTCGGCGTTAAATCCACGTTCTAACCCCAGCTCTCCGCCAGTTTTCTGGTAGTTCGCCGGGTGCTTCCCGAGGAAAGGTTCAAGTCATGGTCTATCCACAATTATTGTGACTACGATTCGATTCCAAATCACAAGAGCCTCGGAAGCCGCGACGGGGTAATCAGCCGCGAAATCCGGACTTCGCCGCCAGGCATTGAAGAAATCTGCACCGCTGCCCGCACCCTCACCGACACCGTGTTCGGCGATTGACGCGCTCGATCGGTAGATACACGGTAATAACATGAACACCATTACCGCAAAAGTCTTTAAAGCGGGAAACTCTCAAGCTCTGCGCCTGCCCCGCTCACTTGGCGTCAGCGCCAAATCTTACGAGGTAACCCCGACGGCCGACGGTTTTATGGTCGTTGATCCGGCTGCCCGAAACAAGCGCCTGCGTGCGCTCGACCGGCTGATAAGCCTGTCGTCTTTGGCCGGGGACTGGCCGCGCCCGCAATGATTTATCTGCTCGATACGAACGTGCTTTCCAGGCTGGCAAGAGGCTGTGACGCAGGCGTGGCGAGGCGGGTTGCTGACAATGTGATGAACTGCCGGTTGTCGGCTATCGCATGGTTCGAACTCCAATATGGAGCTGCGCGAAGCCCCCATCCGTCTAAAGCCGTCCCGCGTCTCCTTCTCTTGCGAAACGTTCTGCCCGAAGTCGTGTCTTTTGACGAGCAGGCGGCCCGCCGGGCAGGTGAAGTTCGTGTTTTCCTAGAGTCGATACGTACGAACGCGCAACCAATCGGGCACTACGACGTGCTTCTCGCGGGGCATGCGATTGCACTCGGAGCCACCTTGGTGACCCACCACACCCGCGAATTCAGGCGGGTCCCGGGTCTCGCGATCGAGGACTGGCAATCGGCCTGAGTGGGTTGGCCACTGCAGCCCTAATCAGACCGCCATGTAATCGAGAGGCGCGGATATTAGCGCCATTGTAGCTCACGTTGAAATAAAGTCTCCCCCCCCAAAATCGATGAACACTCTCAATCGTAAACTCACGGCGTGGTGGTTCGCACTCGCGTTGACCTCACTCGCGTCGGCGCAGACCGCGGCGCCCGATCCGCTCGCTCCCTGGCTGACCGGCGTGACGATTCATCCCGTCGCCGCTCCCGCGGCGCGGCACACCATTCACACGTATTACCTGACGCGACCGGAGAGTCCCGACGGCACGCGCGTCTTGTTCTACGTTTCCAGGACCCCCGACGGGCACCACGGTGATTTGCTCGTCCGCGACCGCGCGACTGGCCGGGAAACCGTCATCGCGCGGGACATCGACACCGAAGACGCCCACCGCGCCGCCTGCCAGCAGTGGATCAGCAACGGGCAACGGGTGGCCTACCACGATGTGAAGGCGGGGCGCTGGAGCGTGCACGTCGTGGACCTTGCCAGCGGCACCGACCGCAAACTGGCGGAGGACCGCCAGCTTTGTTTCGGGCGCGCGATCGACGACGTCCTGCCGATTTACGGCTGCCACTGGAATCCGGGTGCACATCGCGATCTGGAGTTTCTCGACGCCGCGACGGGCGAAATTCGCACCGTGATGACGATTGCCGACGTGGAGAAACGCTACGGCGCCTGGCTCGCCAAGGAATTCGGCGGGCGCCCCACCTCGATTTTCTTTCCGAATATCTCACCGGACGGGCAGCGCGTCTTCTTCAAGATGTCGGCGCCGGGCCCCGACGGCGCGGCGAACAATTTCCGCTCGGCCAGGGCCAGCAATCGGCAGGGCACGGTGGTCTTCGACCTCGTCGCCAAGCAACCCGTGTTCATGAGTGAGAAATGGGGCCATCCCGCGTGGTATCCCGATTCGCGCACGATCACGGAGGCTGGAAACACATTCTATAGCACCGATGGTGACGGTAAAATCGCCCGCCGCCCCGGCCTGCCGAAATTGGGCGCGGACCATCCTTCCGTCAGTCCCGATGGAAAACTCTATGTGATGGATGGCCCGCTCACCAACCTCGAAGGCAAACCCGGCGAATGGGGCGTCGTGGTCTGCGACATCCGGGGCGAACACTACAAGATCCTCCATCGCTTCAATAACAGCCTCGGCGCCAAATCGTGGCGGAAGAACCACCCGCATCCGATCTTTAGCGCCGATGGCCGCCGCATCTATTTTAATGTGAACGAGAGCGAGTGGACCCAATTGCTGGTGGCCGAGTGCGGGACCGCCTTTCGTTGACCAGGAGCAAACGGCGGGGACATCCTGTGGCGAAATTCCTACAGGGCAACCGGCGAGGACCCGGCTACTCGACGAGCCGATGCGCGGCGGCAGGGAAAAGCCAACAGGGTCAG
>CAMDOF010000028.1 GCA_945903465.1 Opitutus sp. GAS368 | reverse complement strand
ATGAGCGTGTTGCTCGAAGGGATGCCGCGGAGAGAGATGGAGGCGTTGTCGCCGCGAGCGGTCGCACCGAGCGTGGCGGTTTCGTTACCGGGAAGACCGGTCACCTGCGGGAGCGCCGTGAGGAGATCAGATGGCTGGGAGGCGTCGCGGATTTCAATCTCGGAGGTGCCGAGAATCGTAACCGGGAGAACTTTTTCGTAATCGAGGCGCGTGATGTTCGAGCCCGTGACAGAAAACGCTTCGAGCTTGATGGTCTCGTCGGAAGCCGGAGCGGCAGGAGCCGGGGCGGTCTGGGCGAAGGCAGTCGCGGCGGTCAGCGCGAGAGCCAAAGCGGTTCGGATCCGGTGGTAGCTTGGTTGGTGCATGGTATGGCAGTGTTAAGGTTTGAGGGCGGCGGTCAGTTTCATAAAAATCAAATCTTCCCGCCCGAAATGCCACCGGTCGGCGCCAGGGCCGGCCGGACGGACGGCGAAGACTCAGAAGCGTTTCGAGACTTGGCTATAGAACGCCCGCCCACGAGGGTTGGTGCCGGCGCCGCGTTGGTAACCGACGTCGGCGTCGGCGAGCGGCGGCTCGGCGTCGAAGATGTTGTTCACGCCGAAGCGCAGGGCGACGTTGGCGAGCAGGCTGCCGCGCTGGCGCGGGAAGGCGTAGTTCACGTAGGCATTGTGCGTCGTGGACGACGTCACGAGGTAGCGGTAGCGGCGGACGCCGCCGGAATCGACGTAGGTGGAGATATAGTCGGGCTGGCCGAGGACATCGTAGATTTCTTTGGTCGTGGCCGTGCCGGTATCGACGTAGGGGCCGTAGTAAGTGATCGCCCAGCCGCTCGTCCAACGCTCCTTGCGCCAGGTGAGCCCGACGTTGCCGCGAAAACGGGTGCGGCCGTCGCGGTTGATGTCGTTGATCTTCGGTTGGCCGGGCTCGGAGATGGTGTCGTATTGGAGCAGGTAGGAGGCGTCGCCGCGGAGCGTGGCCTGGCCGAAGCGGGACTTGGGCAGGCGCAACTCGAGGCCGTAGTCGAGGCCCTGCACCTCGCGGCCGGCAAGATTCACGTAGTCGGTCACGATCGAACGAAGGCTGCCGACAGGGACGCGCTGATTGGAGGGCGGGCGCGTGGCGTTGAAGGCCGTGAAGGCCGCGAGGTCCGCCGGCGTGACGGGATCGCGCACGATCTTGGGATTGCCGACGTAGCTGCTCGTGCCGCTGCCGAGATCGATCTGATTGATGGTCTTCCCGGCGGCGAGGGCCTTCTGCACCGCACCGTCGAGCAGTTCCTCGTCGAGGAGGATCTGGGTGGTGCCGGTGACTGATGCGATGACGTCCTTTTGGTGAATCTTCCAGTAGTCGACTGTGATCGTGAGGTCGCGGTAGAACGGCGCGGAGAGCGCGATCCCGGCGGTGATCGAGCGCGCGTTTTCGGGTTTCAGGTCGGCGTTGCCCTGGCGAAACGTGACGGGCACGGAGCTGGAGTCGCGGTTGAGGCCGGTGACCTCGGAGCGGTAGACGTCGTTGTAGGTGCTGCCGGAGCGCTGCAGCGGAGTGTTATTCGTCTGGACGAGATTGGGGGCGCGAAACGAGGCGGCGACAGTGCTGCGCAGCATGACCCAGTCGGTCGGCCGGTAGTTGAGGCCGAACTTCGGCTTCGAGGTCGTGCCGAAATCGGAGAAATGCTCCGTGCGGCCCGCGATCGAAAGCTCGAGTTTGCGGACGAGGGGTTGGCGGTTGGTCTTGCCCACGAGCGGCACGAGCGCCTCGGCAAACACGGAGGCGACGGTGCGCGCGGCGTAGAGATTCACATTGGGACTGAGCGCAATGAAGTCGTTCTCGAGCGGGCCGAAGAAGAGATTATTGGGATTGGCGGGATTACCGTCGTAGGGCGCATCCGCCGGATTCAGGCCGGCATAGGGCGGACGCCAGTCCTTGTAGTTTTCCCAGCGCATCTCGCCACCGAACGCGACGCCGATGGGGCCGCCCCAGAACCGGTCGAAGACCGAGCCGTTGACCTTGAGGTCCCAGCTCGCGAGCTCGGTGCGGCCCTCGCGGATGAAGTTGTCGTAGAGCGTGGCGGTGAGGGCGGCGGGATTGCTGTAGGGCTTGTCGACCGTGAGCAGGTAGGGATTGGCCGCGTTGCCGGGCTGCGGCACGAGTTTGAAAGTGTAGTTGAAGGGATTGAAAGCCTTCGCCGGATCGGAGTTCGTGAGCGCGGCGCGAAGGCGGCTCTCGCGCATGGCAAACTCTTCTTCGTCGTGCGAGGAATTGCGGCCGTAGAGCACACCGGACTCCCATTCCCAGCCGCGGGCGAGGCGACCGCGGAAACCCCCGACAAGGCGGATCGCGTCAGAGTTCACCGTGATACGGCGAGGCTTGAAATCACGCGAAATCACGCCGACGCCGCTGAGGAACTGAACTTGCGAGGGCGCACCGGTGAGGCGCGGGGTGCCGTCCGCATTGGGGCGGCCGCTGACCTCGTAGAAGCGCGAGCCGAAGGGATTGAAGGGGTTGTCGGCGCTGACGTAGATATTGTGGTCGGTGGCGACGTCGAACTTGTTGGGCAGGCGACCGGTGATGGAGACGGAGCGGTAGGCGAGCAGTTCGCCGAAGAGTTCAAGGTTATCCTGCAGCTTGTGGTGGAACACCGCGGTCAAATTGACGCGGTCCGTCTTCGGGAGAATCGGCTTATGGTCGTTGGGATTTTGAAACCAATTGACGGTGAAGTCGTCGATGTTGTGCGACGGCAGCGTCTGGCGCCAACCGATGGCTCCGTCGGCAAGCGGAATCAGGTAGAAGGTGCCGTTGGTCGCGAGGGTCGCGGACGTGCTGCCCGAGGTGGTGATGATGCCCTGGTTGGTCGTGGGCCGGGCGCCGACGAAGGTGCCGACCGCGTCATAGTTGCCGCGCACGAAACCGCCGTAATAGCTGCCGTCGGTGCTGAGACGATTGTCGAAGTTGTTGTTGCGCGAGACGACCCCGGCGGTGTCGGCAATCGGCAGGCCGTTGAAGGGCGCCGGGACGTTGCGCGTCACCCGCACGTCCTGGCTGCGGGAGAACTCGCGCTGGTTCAGCCAGAGGAAATCGCGGTGGTAGAAGTCGAGCGTGAGGAGGAGGTTGCTTTTGCCGCCGTTGAAATTGCGGCCCTCGGTGATCTCGGTGTTCCAGTCATTGCCGCCGCCGTGCTGGGTGAGGCTGCCACGGGCGCGGAAACTGAGGCCGTCGTAGTTGCGGCGCGTGATGGAATTGACGACGCCGGCCGCGGCATCGGTGCCGTAGATGGCCGAGGCGCCGTCGCGCAGCACCTCGACGCGCGCCATGGCGGCGGCGGGGAGCTGGTTCACGTTGGTCGAGAGCGACGGGACGCTACCTTCGGCCATGCTGATCGGGTGCGGCGGGAGGCGGCGGCCGTTGAGAAGTACGAGGGTGTTGCCGGAGCCAAGGCCACGGAGATTGATCGTGCTGTTGTCGCCGCGGGCGTCGGCCCCAAGGGTGTTGCCTTCGTCGAGGGTGATGGGGCCGCCGATCGAAAGCGTGTCGAACAACTCGGCCGCGGTGACCGCGCCCCGGAGGTCGAGCTCCTCCAGGCCAAGCACGGTGACCGGCAGGGTCTTCTCCTCGTCGAGCCGGCGGATGTTGGAGCCCGTGACGGTGAAGGCCTCCATGGTGACCGTATTAATTTTTTGTTCGACGCCACCCGCGGTGACGGCCGCGGTGGCGGACGGCGCAGGGGTCGTCTGTGCGCCGAGCGGGCCGGAAAAGATCGCAAACAGGAGCGCGCCGGAAACGTGGCGGAGAGTAAGGCGGGGGGGCCGGGGCAGTTTCATTTTCATCGGAGAGTTTGGTGATCGGTCAAAAGCAGCCAAGAGTCGTTTGGGGGAGGGAGGATCGCAGGTCGTCACGGTGCATCGACCCCACCGGCCCAGAGCACGGCCCGCGGGATAAAATGCTCCAAACCCGGCGTGTTTTCCGGGTGCGGACTGGAGATAAAGACGCGCCCTCGGCCAAAGGTTCCGAGCGCCTGCGACGGCGAGTTTACCATCACGCCGACCGGGGAACCGAAGCCCGCAATCTCCGACCGAAAAAACGCGACCGGAGTGTAAGCCGGCACATCCGCGCGGCCCGCGGGCTTGATGATGGGGCCGTTGTGGTAGCGCACCTTGAAGGTGCCCCGCACGTCGCCGAGCAGCTGGCGGCCTTCCTCGGTGAGTTCGATATCCATGAACCCCCTGCCGCGCTGCCACTTGCTGGACACCGTGCCGGCATTCAGGATACCGAGCCCCCACTTGAAATTCGAGCAGGCGAGGTAGGCTCCGGCACAAATACCGAGATAGCCACCGCCGTTGCGCACATACTCCCGCACGTTGCTGCGCCCCGCCTCTCCGATCGACTCCGCCTGTGCGCTGCCGGAGCCACCGGAAAAGACAACGAGATCGAACGTCCGCAGATCGATCGTCGCCCAATCCCCAGCCTTGACGCGCGTCACCGTCGCCTGCGGGATCGATTTGATGCGGGCGGTCACGTGCGCGATGCCGTCGTCAGGCGCTCCTTTGCCCGCAAAGATGGCGACCTTTAGCGCCTTCGTTTTTTCGGGAGCGGCGATGATCGACTTCAGGCCATTGACGTCCTGCGGAATCACAAACGGTGCGGCCTTGGTTTTTGCCTCGGATTTGACCTCGGCCGGTTGACCATGAAGCAGGCTGGCCAGGCCAAGCACAAGCACCGTGAAGACGAGGTTACGGGCGGGATGGATTTTCATGCGAATCGATTCAGCGGGCGTTGAGTCTGGGGACGATGGTGGCGCGCAGAAGACGAGGTTTCGGGCGGGAGGGATTTTCATGCGAATCGATTCAGCGGGCGTTGAGTCTGGGGACGATGGTGGCGCGCAAGTAACCGTCGACCGGTTCACGACGCATTACGCTTCAGGAAGAGACCGCCATGCCCCTCCGTCAATCGTCCGTCGACGAGTATCAGGCGGCCGTTGACGAACACCCGTTTCATGCCCTCGGAAAGCTGGTGCGGTTACGTGTAGGTCGCGCGGTCGCACCCCCCGGCCAGTTCAAAAACGACGAGGTCGGCCACGGCGCCCGGGCGAATCGCGCCGCGGTCGCGGACGCGAAAGACCGCGGCCGGCAGGCCCGTCATCGAGTGCACTGCCTGTTTGAGGGTGAGCACATTTTCTTCGACGACGGAGCGGCGGATTTTCCGCGGGAAGGGGGGCGATCCGATGGGGTCATTCCGCTGATGGCAATGTCCGCGGCGAGAGATCGCCGCGCCCGGCGGCGGGATGCCCCCTCTGCAATGTCGTCGCGATCCAACGATACGGCGCAGCCACCGTGGTTCGCCGCGTCCGGGCGATGGCGGCCTTCCCTCCGACGCCTTTTGGCGCGCTTGCCGCGTCCGCCAAATACTTGCGGGCTTCTTTGAACGCGGCGTCCAATGCCTGTTGCCACCGCGCGCACTTGATTTCGGCGATCTCCGTGGCGGACATTTCCGGTGACAACGCCAGCTGGGCGAGTTGGCGTGCGCTCGCCCGCCGCCAGCCTGCTGGGCCAATCGCCCAACCGCCAGAATAGGCGCCGCGCACAGTGCGATCGTCGTCGCGCGTTGCCGCGATGTTTGCCAAAGGGTCGAGGTATGGGCGCCAGGGATCGCTTTGGGTCTCGAGTCCGAGAGACGGCAACCGTTCGGCGGACTGGAACCAATCGCGTGGGGTCGCTGGCAGGCAGGGTCAAAGGCGGCTGCTCCGCTATTCGCCCACGGCCCGATGTATCCATTACGCAGTTACACTGGCAGGCAGGGCCAGAGGCGGCTACTCCGCTATTCGCCCACGCGGTCGGCGGTGACAACTCCGGCGCGAACGGGATGGAGAGGGAGGTAATCGCAGACCCGGGCGAGATGGGGGGCGTCCTCGACCAACGGGGCCTTGGACCGACCCTGCAACCCAGGGCCCTGCTGACCGTGGAATCGAGTCAGCCGCGTCGCGAACGTAGATTGCAGCCCGGTCATCCCCTGCACGAGGTTCGGTTCCGGTGTTGCGAGGGCGAGGGGGCATCCGCGGGCTGCGCGATCGCGCCCGTGCCTCCTGCACGAGGTTCGGTTCCGGTGTTGCGAGGGCGAGCCTGCGTGCGTGTATCTGATTTGTTGATACGCTCCCTGCACGAGGTTCGGTTCCGGTGTTGCGAGGGCGAGGGGGTAGGGGTTGCGCCTGACCACGAATGCATGCACCTGCCAGCCGAACGGCACCGCCGCCTCATCCAGCGCGATGAGGAACGCGTTCGTAGCCCCGAACGGTGCGAAAACGTCGGGCTGCAGATTTCCGCGATTAATGACATGATAACGGGCTCCCGGGTATTGAATACGAAGACGTCGCGCCATACCTCGAATCCACCACTCCTCCCGTAGCCACCCCAGACGTGCTGATACCCCATTTTGGGGTTACGCCGAGCTGGCGTCCTGTCGCTAGCCCTGCTCGCGCCGAGACGCCCGTTCACGTCATCACGAACCCCGCCGGCCGGGACAGCCTCCATTGCGATCAGCGGACTGACCCCGTCCGGATGCTCCCAGACCGAGCGCGTCGCGTTACCGGAGCGCGGTGTGGATATCGGCAACTTCGACGCTGCCGCCGTCACCGCCGATGAAAGCTGGATCACCATATCCGGCACCGGCAAATCGAGTGCGGCCTACCTGGCCCGCGTCCGCTGGAGCCGGCCCAACGTACTGGCGGCAGCGGGTACGACCACGCCGTAGCTACGACGTGCGCGGCGGGGCGATCGAGGCGCCCTCGAGGAACCGGGGAAACATCAGGATTGTCCGCCCGCCGACGAGGCGCGCACCGGCCGGCCTCATCGCCGCCATCAGCGTTGCGAAAATCACCTTGGCCCGCGCGTGCGGATCGTAGACGTAGCGGCTGGGGGTGATCGCGAGGTGGCGGAAACAGTACTCGTCTTCGCGACAGAGCAGCGACAGGTCGCGCGGCACGCGCACGCCCTGCTCCGCCAGCAAGCCGGAAAGCGTCAGGTAGGTATAAGGATTGGCCACCACGAGCGCTGTGGGTGCCATCTCGCCCTGGCGAACCTGGACCGCCAGCTGCCGCAGCGCTGCCGGATGGGCCGCATGCTTGAACACTCGACCCTGCGCGCCCCGGCCGAACTGGCGGACGCCCTCGAGAAAGCCCTCCTCGGTCCGGCGTTCCCCGACCCAATCAGAATCACCGATCACCAGGCCAAGACGCCGGTGGCCGCGCCGGAGCAGCAGTTGCGCGGCGTGGCGGGTCGTCGCCTGCATGTCGAGATCGATGCACGGCAGCGCCACGCCCTCGTGCGACGAGCCGATCACCACCGCCGGCAGGCCGCGCGCGTGAAACCATGTCTGACACGAGCGGTTCGAGACGGCGAGCAGCCAGGCATCGCAGGGGAACCGCGCTACGAGCCGCCGGAGCGCCGCGCCCGGCTGGCGCGAAAAGAAACTGCGGCCGACGTGCGTATCCAGCCGGAAGCCATTTTCGTTCAGCAGCGTCCGGAGCGGGTCGATGAACACGGTCGCATGCGGCTGTAGCTCGTGCAGCGATTGCGGCACGACGAGGCTGATGCTGCGCAGCGGCGGCCGGCCGGCGCGCACCGCTGGCGGCCGAAGGATCCGCGTCGGCAAACCATGCGCGACCCGGACAAGCGTCCGCGCTGCCAGGATCGCGACCGCGGCCCGAATCGTTCGCCGGCCGACCTGCATTGACGCCCCCAGCCGCCGCTCGCCGGGCAGCGCCTCCCGCAGCACGCCGGCGCGAATCTGCTCCTCGATCGCCTGGGCGACCTGCTGGGTTAGGGTCGAGTAGCGGGGCGAACTTGTGAACATCGGGGCCGAATGAAGCACATTGCCGCGGCGCGGTCAGGTGCGAACCCACCAAACCAGCAGGCTTCATGACGGAACCAGTAGAATGCGCTCGTGGCCGTCCGGCGAAGTGCGAGAATTCCGGCCGCGTTCCCTACGCCGGTGACCGGCGCGCGGATCCAGCCCCACCATGACACCAAGCGATCTCCCCGCGCGCCGCGCCGGCCTGGCCTTGCTCCTGCTCGTCAGCGTTCTCCCCGTCCCGCAGGCGTTCGCGTCGGCCACGCCGCCGGGGGCGCCGGCCGCCGCGCCAGGAACTGTCACGGGACGCGTGCGCCATGCGATCACCGGGCGGTACCTGAACAACGCACGCGTCACTGTCCGCGGCAGCGATGCCTTGGCGTTGACGGACGAGTCCGGCACTTACCAACTGCCCGGCGTGCCCGCGGGCCGGATCGAACTGGAAGTCTTCTACACCGGCCTTGATTCGCGGCGCGTGGCCGTGGATGTGCCGGCCGGCGGCACCGTGCCGCAGGACGTCGACCTGACCAGCGCCCGCCTCACGGGGACCGGCGAGGGGCCGCTGAAGCTCGATCCCTTCGTCGTCGCCGCAATCCAGGAGACCAGCGGCACGGCGCTGGCGATCAACGAGCAGCGCTTCGCCCCAAACCTTAAGAGCGTCGTCGCGGTCGAGACCAACGGCGACGCCACCAACAACGTCGGCGACTTCCTCAAGTTTGTTCCCGGCGTCCAGATGCAGGGCGGCACGTCGACGTCGGAACCCGAAACGGTCTTCGTCCGCGGGTTCCCGCCCAATCTCACCAAGGTGACGTCGGACGGCGCGGCGATCTCCTCGACCGACGCCAACGGCGACCAGCGGCAGGTCATGCTGACCGGCGTTTCCATCAACAACTTCTCCCGCGTCGAGGTCGTCAAAGTGCCCACGCCCGCCACCGCCGCGGACACGATGGCCGGCTCGATCAACCTGGTCTCCAAGCGCGCATTCGACCGCAGCCGGGCGGAGTTCCGCTACCAGATTAGCCTGGTCGGCAACTCAAAGGACCTCTCGCTCGCCCGCGAGCCGTTCCCGAACGAGACGAGGCTCCGGCCAATCCGGCCGGCGTTCAACGTCGACTACACCGTGCCGTTCGGCACGCGGTTTGGCCTCGTGCTCTCCGCGGCGCATTCGGATTACTTCATCAATGGCGACTGGGTCACGCGCAACTGGACCACCAGCGGCACGGGGACCGGCGCCTCGATCGACCGTCCCTATGTTTCGAGCGTCGAATTGCGCGAGAACAAGAAGCGGATGGAGAAGGATACGGTGAACCTCCGCGCCGACTGGCGGCTCTCGCCCCACGGTATCCTCTCCGCCGGCGTCACCGCGATGTACACCAGCCAGCTCCAGCGGGCCAATGCCCTCACCTTCGACGCTGGCACGGTCGGGACGTCCACAGTCGCCGGTGGTACGGCGCTCACCTACACCCCCGACTCCACCTCCGGCGCCACCGGCCGCGGGCAGGTCACCTACGGTGGTGGCGGCGGTTCGCTCGACGTCCAAACCGCGACCGCCCGCGGCAACGTCCGCTACGATTTCGACAACGGCGACTGGAAGATCGCCGCCCTCGCCGCGCAATCCGCCGCGCGTTACTGGCTGCGTACGCTGGACCACGACACGTTCGGCATCCTCACTGCCACGCTGAAGACCCCGGCGCGCGTCGTGTTCACCGGCATGGGTCCCGACGGCCCCGCACGCACGCAGGTATTCAACAACGCCAACCAGGAGATCGACGCGTATGACCCGCGCAACTTCAACCTGACCGGCATCACGGGCCGACAACTCGACAATCGCGACGAGATCCAGACCGCCAACCTGGACGTTAAACGGCGGCTCGGCTTCCTGTCTTTTCCGGCCGCGGTGCAGGTCGGCGGTGCGCTGAATCGTCAGTCACGCGAAAAGGCCACCACCGACCCTCGCTTCACGTATCAGGGTCCGAACGGAGACCAGTCGGCGTCGCCCTTCCTCGCCACGGTCTACACGCATCGCCGGCTGGCGCACCAGAATGTCGACCGCGACGTCCCGCTGCTCTCTTCCGGGCGCGGGTACGAAGCGTGGCAAAAGACGCCCTCGCTTTTCGTCATGACCCCGGCGCAGCAGGTGACGGCCGAGGTGGCGCGGATCGCCGCGCACCAGACCATCGACGAGGACGTGGCTGCGGGCTACCTTCAGGTGGATGCCCGCTTCTTCCGCAACCGGCTGCACGTCCTCACCGGCGTACGCTATGAGCGCACCACCGACGATGGCCGCGGCGCCCTTGTCGACAACGCCGCCGTCCTGGTGCGCAACCCCGACCGGACTTTCGCCAAGTCACCCACCGGTGCCCGGATCCGGAAGCCGGAGGCCGGCGCCGTCGGCTCGATGGCCGAGGCGCTCCTGGTAAACCAGGAACTCGGCTACCACGCGGAACGTTCCTATGACGGCTTCTACCCGAGCCTGCACCTAAACTACTCGCTGCGGCCTAACCTCCTCCTCCGCGCCGCGTATGCCAAGACCTACGGCCGGCCGAATTTCCGCGACATCATTCCCAGCGCGACGGTCAACGAGAACGACGTCGACCAATCCGCCGGCTCGACCGCGGTGAAGGGTACGATCCGCGTGACGAACACGGGCCTGCTCCCCTGGTCAGCTGACAACTACGACCTTTCGCTGGAATACTACTCCGAACTCGGCGGCCTATTCGGTGCAAGCTGGTTTCACAAGGACCTAAAAGACTTCTTCGGCACACTCGCGAAGGTCGCCAACGCCTCCGACGTCGAACTCCTCGGTCTCGGCCCGGAGTACATCGGCTGGCAGGTCAACAGCACGATCAATGCCGGCAACGCGCAGGTGCGCGGCTTCGAGCTGACCATGAATCACTCCCTGAAGCCGCTGGGCGGCTGGGGTCGGTTCTTCAATCTCTTCGCCAACTACACCAAGTTGAATTTCTCCGGCGCCAGCTCGGCGAACTTCACCGGGTTCCTGCCCTCCAATGCGAACGGCGGCATCACCTTCACCCACAAGCCGGTCATCCTCACCGCCAAGCTCAATCACCGCGCGGACCAAACGACCGGACCGTTCGCCGCGTACGGTCCCGAGGCGATCCGCTATTATCCGGCGCGCAATCATCTGGACCTCGATCTCGACTTTCAGCTCCGTCGCAACCTCAGCCTTTTCGCCAATGCCCGCAACCTCCTCAACGTGCGCTCGGGTTTCTACCAACGGGGCTCGCAAACGCCCGCGTATGCCGTGCGCTTCCAGACCGTCGAATATGGCGTGAACTTCAACCTGGGCCTGAAGGCCTCGTTCTAAACCAATGTTGCTGCCCGCTCTCGATCGACGCGATTTCCTGTGGCTCGGCGCCGCCAGCGCCGCCGGTCTCGCAACCCGCCGTGTGCACGGGGCGTCCGGCGCTCCGACTGCAGCGCCCCTAATCGCCTCAATCGAGAAGGTCACCGTGTTGCGCGGCCGCGACGGGTCGGGGCCGACCTGGTTTCACCCGCGCGCCTGCCTGGTGCCCGGACCTCGCGGGCCGAGCGTGTTCACGACGCTCCAGACCATTCTGGGCTCCGACATGTTCGGTCCGGTCCACTGGATGGAATCGCCGGACCGCGGTGCCAGCTGGTCCCCACCGGCACCGATCCCGGCGCTCGGCCGCGTGCCCCAGCCGGACGGGCGCGAGGAAGGCGTTTGCGATGTCGTGCCGGAATACCACCCGGCCACTGGGGCCGTCCTCGCGCTTGGCCACAACGTGTTCTACGAGCAGGACCGGTTCCTTCGCGAGCAACCCCCGCGGTGGCCGGTTTACGCCGTTTGGCGGCAGGGACGCTGGGGCCCGCGGCGCCGCCTAGAATGGGAAGATCCGCGCGGAAAATACATCTACACGAACAACTGCGGCCAGCGAGTCACGCTGCCCGACGGCGATATCCTGCTCGCGCTCTCGCACACGCCGATGTTCGGTCGCGGACGCGCGATCGTCGGCGCGCTCTGCAGCTTCGATGGCGAGACGCTTCGCGTGAAGCGCGTCGGCCCTGAAATCCCGCCCGAGAACAACAAGAGCATCTTGGAGCCATCGATGGTGGCGTTCGGCGGGCGCTACTTTCTGACGCTGCGGGCCCACCATCCCGAGAACTGCGGCTACGTCGTGGCGAGTGATGACGGACTCGTTTGGGGCGAGAAGCGCCGCTGGGCCTGGGACGACGGCGAGCCACTGACGATGTCGCAAACCCAGCAGCACTGGCTGGCCCACTCCGACGCGCTCTACCTCGTCTACACACGGAAGGATACCAGCAACGTGAACGTGATCCGCTGGCGCGCGCCTTTGTTCATGGCGGAGTTCGATCCGCGGACACTCCGGCTGCGCCGCGCGACGGAGCGCGTCGTGCTGCCGCTCGTGGGCGACGGCGTCAACGACCCTGACCGCGTCGCGATCATGGGCAACTTTCACCCCGTGCACATCAGTCCGGACGAATCCTGGGTGACCGTCGGCGAGTGGCAGCCGAAAAACCGGCTGCGCGGCGATCTGCTGCAGGCGCGGATTCGCTGGAGCCGCCCCAATCGGCTGGCACCGACGTTTTGACGCCGCCCCCGCGGATGCGCACGCTTCACCAGATGAGAGCACTCCGGCTCACGCGTCTCCTCGGTTTGCTGCTGGCATTTTCGTCGCGTGCCGGTCCGGCCGCCACCGTAGTGGCGCCGCTGCCGGACCGAGCCGTATCTGGCGCCGCCGCCGCTTAGCAGCCTGTCGGACTGAGAGTTTTTTAAAAAAGCTGACGCCACAGAATCGCTTATGCGGCATTTTCTCGGAGGGTCTGATAGATTTGATGGTCTAAAATTCAGGAAAACGAGTGGAATACCTCTAAAGTCCGACAGGCTCTCAAGAAACAGCTTCTGCAAGTCGTTGGTGGGCCTAAAAAGCTGTTTCTTCCCGTCGGCGCCAAAACTTGTTTTGGTGGGTGCGCTCCCATGCTGCAGGGGCGACAAGAGTGTCGCCCATCCGACGGACCGGCGACACTCCTGTCGCCGATGGTGGCCACGAAGGCGTGCTTCGCTTCCCCACCACCCACCCTCTCCCATGAAACATCTTCTGCAAGTGATTTGTAGGCATGGAAATCTGTTTCTTCCAGTCCGGGCAAAAACTTGTTTTAGTGGGGAGGCTCTCATGCTGTAGGGGCGACAAGAGTGTCGCCCATCCGACGGACCGGCGACACTCCTGTCGCCGATGGTGGCCACGAAGAACTTGCAGAGCGGGTCAGTCCGCGACGAGTAGTTTTACGTCATGATTGAGCTATCGTGACCTTGTCTTGGATGCCGCCCCGCGCACGCGCTCCCTCCATGATCGCCTTTCACTCCGTGTTCCCTGAAATTGCGCGCCTTGAAGTTCGCTGCATCCATTTGGGGAACGCGCCGGATGGAGCGACCGCACCCGGCCTCTCGGCTGGCGAGTACGCCTTCGTCGAGTTTTACTGCGAAGATATCAATTGCGATTGCCGTCGCACCTTCATTCAGGTGATCGCCCGGGATCAGCGCGACCGGGTTCTGGCCAGCATCAACTACGGATGGGAGGACGAGTCGTTTTATCGGCAACGCATGCCCGATGATCCGGACGCGCCGGCCGAGGTAGTCCGCGGCTCGCTGGATCCGATGAATACCCAGTCCGAACACTCCGCTGCGTTGCTCGAGTTGTTTCAGCGGCACGCGCTGGATGAAACCTATCGCCTGCGTCTGCAGCGGCATCACCAGCAATTCCGCGACGAACTTCGCCAGCGCCGGGATCGGCCCGCGACATTCCTTCCTGATGCCACTTCTTTCTCCGCGGCCCCGACCGGTGACTCCCCTGCCGAGCGGCCAGATCGTCTCATCCCGGCAGCACACCGTTCGCGGTTCAACGAAGTTGCCGCCTTGCTCGCACAATTCGGTCAGGCTCACCTCGACGCCGAACTCACCGGCTTTACCGTCGAACTCTGGCGACGGATTTGCCGCAGGAAATCACCCGACTGTCTACGCGGCCAGCCCGGGATCTGGGCGGCTGCCGTCATTCACGTGATCGCCCGCATGAACTTTCTCTTCGACCGCAGCCAGCCGGTGCATCTCAGCTTCGACACCATCTGCGCATACTTCCAAACCAACAAGACCACCATCGGCAGCAAAGCAACGACCATTGAGGGCACCTTGAAGCTCCGGCCTCACAGCGAACCGGGCCTTTGCCGCGGCAGCCTCCAGGAGTCCTTCACCACGGTCCGGCTAAGCAACGGCATGTTACTGTCGTCCGCTATGGCGAAGCGCCTGGGTTATCTCCCGCCCGGCGCTAAGCCCGCCGATCTTTCCTGAGTTCCCCGCCATCAGCCGCACTTGGATCTGGATGCGCACCCCACGCAGGACGACACCGCACGGCACCTTGTGCACGAACGCGGCGCGGACGACCTCCTCGTGGTGAAAGGCAACCAACCCACCCTCCGCGAGGCGTGCGCCCGACTCCACCCGGAGCCGGGGGTTTCCCCTGAGAGGGACGTTATCACCACGGGCCGCGGCCGGATCGAAACCCGCGCGATCCAAACCCGCGCAGTCGCCCCCGGCGAACTCCCTTTTCCGCACGTCGCGCAAGTCGCGCGCGTGGACCGCCGCCGGGAGTTCCCCGACGGCAAGATTTAAACCGAGACCGTCTTCGTGCTCACCAGCCGCGGGGTCGCGCGCCTGGACGCCGACGCCGTCGCCCTCGCGGCCGCGCTCAGCGCGCACTGGGGCATCGAAAACGCTCGGCCCCACCGCCGCGACCGCACCTCCGACGACGACCGCGGCCAGCTCCAAAACCGCGGCACCGCGCCAACGCTCGCGAGCCTGCGCAACCTCGCGATCACGGCCCGTCACCACCTCGCGCCGCGCCGCCAGCGCCAACGCTCCCGCACCCTCCCGCAAATGCACCGCCTCCTCGCCGCCAAGCCCGGCTCCGCCATCGTCCTCGTCCTCAAACCTTGGCGCTAGAATGAATCAGCGATGGGGGAATTATAGTGCGAGCCGCGTTTACGCCTGACCGCTTCGCTGCGCGCTCTACTCCGCCTGGGGCAAACGCGGCGAGTGGCGGGAAGATCTCGAATTTTATCCCACGGTTTCCCGATCTCACCCAAGGTCGCCGCAGATCGCTACGCGACCGGCTACGCGGGTGTTGCCTCCATGGGCCCCGACACAAAAACCATCGCACTCGCCGAAAGTGACGGTGGCAAGTTCTACGGCGCCAGCGATGAGGAGGTTGCGCGCGCGCTACGCCGCCGCGGCCGTGGTTGCCGACATAAACGCGCTTGGTTTGCGGATCATATTCGATCGAATCAGGATTCGAGCCCGAGGACTTATACCGCTTGATCGTTGCAAGGGTCTTCAGATCAAACCTGACGATCAAGTCGTCGATGCCGCTCGATGCGAAACCGTGGCCCGTCTCGGACGAGATCGCGACGCCGTGGGCGCGCGTGACGGGACCGAGTTCACCGATTTTTTTCCCGTGTCGGCATCGAGCACCTCAAATTTTTTTTCATGCGCCACCTAAAGCCGGCGTGCGATGGGATCGACGCGGAGATAGTCGTAACTGGATGTGTCGCCGCCAATCGGAAACCGCGCGCCAACTTTATACTCAGCCTGCGGAACTAGCGCGAAGGCGACGAAGAAGGTTAGAAGGCGGACTGGCAGGTTCACCAGAAAGAGAATGCGGAGAGGAGCGACACGGGTTTAATAGGATGGGCACTGCATAAATCGAAGATGAAATCTGTCCGAATATTTTTGGTAACTGCGCGAAACTTGACGATGGTTGGCACGGCCTTCTGAACGGCGGCCGATATCTGCGGCGCGACCGGGATACCAAATTTAGTGCGGCCTTTTGCGACATCCTGCGATCGGCTGGCGTCGAACCCTTGGCGCTGCCCCCGCGCAGTCCAAACCTAAACGCCCGTCTGGAACGGTGGAATCGATGGGTGCAAGAGGAGTGGCTGTCGAAGCTGGTCCTCTTCGGCGAGGCGTCGCTCCGCCATGCTCTCTCTCGAAATAGGCTCGGCACGATCATGAGGAGAGGAAATACTAAGTTAAGGACAACGGGATCCTCTTTACGGCAGCACCAGACCGGCTCGGCCGTTCCATTGGTAAAATCCGCACGCGTGAGCGCCTTGGCGGCCCGCTAAAATTCTATCACCGCCGGCGGGACGCCTGATTTTTTTGACGTTATGCCGACCGCCTGCGATATGCGGCGACCGTCCTTGTCGTCAGCCGCGTCTGCCCTGTGGACTCGCGGTCCTTCTCCCCATCGGCGGGCGAAGCTGACCGATCGCCGCCGGCAACAAGACCAAGCAAACGGAGGTGGTCGTGGTCACTGCGCGCACCATTCCTCGTTATTGTTCGTGCGTGCCTCATCTCCGCACTACTTGACAGGCAGGCCACCAGCTTGACGCCACAGGTCGGCCATTGCGAACAGCGGGTTATGTCCTAGGTAGTCGCGCGACGGCGTGTTCTGCGCCGTCGGTTTGCGGCGCAGCAGCGACTGCTCGCCGAGCGAGGGGTGATAGAATTCCCAGATCGTGCCCGTGCGCCCAAATTCGACGGCAGTTGCATCGAGTGCTTTTTCCAGCAACTGCCGCGCCGCGTCGCGCCGGCCGTAGCGCACACAGCCGCGCGCCGCCCAATAGGTCATGCAATTCCAAGCCGGTCCGCGCCACATCCTCAGCTCAAACTTCGGCTCCGACAGCGCCACGGTGGCGATCGGGTGCGGAGTGAAAAATTCCTTCGGATTCAAAAGATGCTCATCGATCACCCGCTGCGCCTGCTCGGCGGTGGCGGCGCCGACGACCACCGGCCACATGCCTTCAAACGCCAGCTGGCGCCGCGCCGGCCGGCGCACGGTCCACTGGTCGAAGAAAAATCCCGTCTCCGAATCCCAGAGCTCCTTGCGGATAAATTCCCGGAGCGCGCGGGCTTTCGCCTCCCAATCCGCTGCCGGCTCGCGCAGGTTTTTGCTCCAGCGCGCCGCGTGATCGTAGAGGAGATAGACGTGCGAACAGGCATCGACACATGCGGCCGGGGCCGGCGGTCGTTCATCGTAACGAATACCTTCGTCCATCCCGCTCTCCCACGTGTTCGCGGTCAGATCGAGGTAGTAAAACCCGCCGCCTGGCACGCTGCGCTTTGCCTCGAACCAGCCAATCTGTTTGCGCACCGCCGCCAAACACTCGTTGAGAAAGTCAACGTCACCCGTCTGCTCGACGTAAACCTCGGCCGACACCACCCAGATCGGCGGAAAGCCCTTAAAATTTTTCCACCGCGGCTGCCCTTCTGCATCGAACAAGACGATGCCCGGGATCAATCCGTCCGCCTGCTGTCCCCCGAGTTCGTTGCGAATCTGATTGCGCACGTGCTCCGGCGACGCGCGCACCGTATCGAAGCGCTCGTGGGTCAGGTCGATGTGACCAAACACCCGTCCACCTTGATACCCCGGGCCGATGGACTCGTAAGGATATTTGAAATGGCCCGTCGCGGGAAAAACGCTCCGCCCGTGCAACTCCGCCAGATAAAGCAGCATCGGCCGCCATGCGGGTTTGATGGGCCGGGACGCCTCCTGCACCAAGGCGTCGCGCAGCGGCGCACCATCCTTCGTCACGCCGTCGGCCGCGCGCGCGACCAAAGCGCCCAATGCGAGCGCGCCACATCCGCAAAGCAAAATCCGGATTTTCATTCGTAAGTTCATTGGTGAAACCAGGGATCTTTCGTTGCCTGCTGAAAAGCCTTCATTTGCGCGATCGGCTCGCGCTTCACCCGCTGGTGCCCGGGCCATTCCGCGAGATTGACGACCTCGTCGGGATCGCGCGCGAGATCGTAAAGTTCGAATTCCGACCCGCGGAGGAACCGTTCCATCGGTCGCCGGCCAAACCTGCCGTCGCCACTTTCTTTCGCACTCATCCACGTCGGCGAGTGGACGAGATCGTTCGCCACCGGGAACGGCAGGCCGCTGGCGAGATTGGGGATCAGCTTGAATTCGCGCGTACTCACCATCCGCAGTGGGTAATCCATCGCACCTCGTGGAACGATTGCGAGGCGAACACCTCGTCCCATCCCGTCAGTTTCTCGCCGTCGAGTCCGGCGCGAAAAGACCGTGCGTCGCAAGCCGCCGTCCGCGCCGCGATCCCAGACCCATCGAGGAAGATCGGCGGCAGATCCGCCCGCGTGACCATCGCTTTTTGCACCGCACCCGCGTACGCCCGGCCCGGGGTCCGCACGATGCACGGCAGACGCATGCCGGGTTTGTCGAGCGTGGTCTTCGAGCCGGAAAACGGCGCGCCGTTGTCGGAAATATAAACCATCAGGGGCGTCGTATTTTCCAGCGGACTTCAACAACGCGATCAACCGGCCCACGCCCTGATCGAGGCGCGCGATCGCCTGATAATACTCGGCCAACTCGGAGCGACCGGCGGGCGAGTCCGGTAGATACGCCGCCACAGACACGTCTTCCGCCCGAAACTCGACGGGCGTCCTGCCGGGATAGCCCTGCGGCCGGTTGCCCCATCGATTGGACTTGGGGCAGGTCTCGCACGGCGGATTCCCCTCGGGCAGAACGGCATTGGCCCGATGCGGATCGTCCGTCGCTAAAAAGAAAAAGAAAGGCCGCGCGTCGTGCGCTTCGATCAGGCTGCGCGAGGGTTCCGCCATCTCTACCGGACTGCGCCCGATCGTGGCGGGATCGTTCGCCGCGCCGGCCGGGCGCACGGTCTGGAAAGCGGAAACGGCTGCGGGCCCGAAATGGAATTTGCCGATCTGCGCGGTGCGGTAACCGGCCTCCGCGAGGAGCACCTGCAAATTGTTCACCGGGTCGAGCGGTGGGAAATGCGGGGGATGGTGCTGAAACCCATCGATGCCGTTACGGTGGTTGGGCGGCCCTGTGAGAATGACCGAGCGCGACGGACTGCAGCTCGCCGTGGTGCAAAAGGCCTCCGTGCAACGCGTCCCGTCCGCCGCCAGCGCGTTAAAATGCGGCTTCGTGACCGCCTTGTTTTCACAGCAGCCCAGCGCCTCGCGACCGTGGTCAGCAGCGACGATGAGGACGATATTCCTGGCCGCGGTCTCAGCCAGGGCGGCGCAGCAACATCCGACGACGACGAGCGCGAGCGCCAGCAGGCGAAGCCCTAATCCTTGGTTCATAATTTGGTTCGTGCCGTGGCGACCAACGGCGGAGTTTCAGGTTGAAATCCAGAGCAGCCGAGCGTCGACGCCCACGCCACGCTCAATACTCGACCGCCTTGAGATAGTTCGCGAGCCAAGCGTCCAGTTCCATAGGATTCTCCGGTACGTTCAGGGTGCGCTGGGCCGCCGCCGACTTCGGGTAGCCGCCGACCTCGTCCTGCGAATCGATCACCTTACCCCTGCGGTCGCGGTAGTCCTGCACGATGCGCCGATCCACGGAATCGCGATCCTTGGGGCGGGCGCCGGCGTTTTTCAACACGTAGGCCTCGGTCAGACTCGACGGCAGCGGCGTGAAGTTTTTCGGTGCGAGCATCGGCTCGTTGATCATCTGCACTTTCTCGTCGGCGAGACGCCGGCGGTCGCCGCTCGTGCCATTCCAGGCGAGGGCGCCGGTTTGATCGTAGAACCGGTTGTCGCGTTGATAGAGTTTGCCGACGCCAATAAACGCGCTCGTGAGCCGCGGCGCGGAGGAACGGCCCAGCCGGACCACGTTACCGATCGAGGTGAGTTGCGGCGGGAGCATCGGGTGAGGAATGACTGCGTATTCGTTGGGCACGTAGGCGAAGTGCATGGCCGCCGAGCCCGGATCGTAAATGAGGTTGTTCGCCTGAAAGACCGTGGAATTCGGTTTGAGAAAGGGATTCCGGTTAAAATCGTGCGCGTAGAAATTCCCCACGATGGCGACATCGTGCACAAAGTCGTGGATGAGCGTACCCTTCGAGTGCGGGCCCTTCGGGTGCGTCGATTTGTCGAGCCCTTCGGCGATGATGCAGTTGCGGATCGTCACGAAACTCGATGTGCCGTCTTTCTCGCGCGGGCCTGAGAGCGAGAGATTTTCGTCGATGGACCACGAGGTGGAGACGTGGTCGAAGAGGACATTCTTTACCTTCGGACCGTTGGTGCTGATCGAGTCGGCCGCCCAGTTTGGTGTCTTCAGGTCGCCGCCATCGCCGAGCCGCACGCGGATATGACGGATGATGAGGTCGGGGGCCTCGACGAGGATCGAGCCGCGGATGATGGTGATGCCAGGCGAGGGTGCGGTCTCGCCGGCGAGCGTGAGTCGGCCGTTTGTGATCGTGACGGTTTCCTTGCGCCAGTCGATGATGCCGCCGACTTCAAACACGACGATGCGCGAGCCGGCGGATTCGAGTGCGGCCCGGAGTGAGCCCGCGCCGCTGGCGTTGAGATTCGTGACCTTGAGGATGCGCCCGCCGCGACCGCCGGGCGTATCGGCGCCGAAACCGGCGAAGTGCATCGCGGAACCGCCGGGAATTTCGGCTCCGCGTGCGCTGCTCCCCAAACCGGCAAGAAGAAATACGATCAGGCCAGAGAATCTCATAGTGAAATTGAAATCGGCTCAACGCAGCGGCTTCTCGTTGGCCGTGCGCGTGGCCTTGACCTGCGCGTCGTCCGCCAGGCGCAGCTCGCGCATCTTTTTACTCTCGGTGCCGAGCAGGCGCTCGAAGCCGGCGTTGTCGCCGTAGGCGTTCTCCAGATAGGTGAGCAGCTCCCAGTGGATGTTGAGATCGAGCCGGTGCTGGCGGCGGAAATCGTAGAGCGCCTGCGTCGTCGCTTTGCGCGCGGACTCGCTGGCCGTGGAGGCGACGCGATTCGCCGCCGTCGCGCGATAGGTGAGGCGGTTGTGCTGGTTGGCGAGCAAGAGCGTCGCGACGCGGCTGCGTTCGCCAGCGGTGAGATTCCGTTTTAATGCTGTTTGGAGCAGTGCATTCGTCTGATCGAAATCATGCTCAGCGTAGATCAAGTCGGCGAGATTCGCGACTTTGTTGCGCAGCAGCTTCAGTCCCTCGGTCATGGCATTGATGCGGCCGAGATTGCCCATGATGCGCTGATTCCAAATCTGACGCCAGTAGGCATAATACGCCGCCACGTCCGTCTTCGCCTCTCCGTAGGTCGCGCAATACTCGGTGTTCCAATCCTCGAACGAACGGTCGGGGCGGTAAAAGCCACGCGCCATGATGTAATTGGTGATACCCGCGGTCGGCCAAAAGCCCCAATCGGTGTCGTAATCGGTGCCGCGCAGGCTGAGGAAGCGATCGGCCAGTTTGTATTTCTCGAACATGTGCTGCTCGAAGCCGAGCGGAAGACCGGTGTCCTGACAGAGATCGTTGGGCCGGAGGAAGCACTCCCTCGCGTTGGCTTGCTTCCACGCGGCGAAGTAGTCGGTCAGCTCGGCCTGGCTCATCGCGAGATTCGGCAGGAGAAAAATGATGACGTCATCGTCGAGCCGCTCGCGGCGCGGCGGATAGTTGTAGCGGCTGTAGGCGTAGAAAACCGTCTTTGCGGCCGGATTCACCTTTTTTGCCTCGCGCAGGACGGCGTTCGTGAAATGCACGTATCGGTCGGTGAGGACGAGGTCGTCAACGTTGAGGTTCTCTTCGCCGGGCAGGCGCACATCGAGCGCCATGCACTGCGGGCAACGGCAGAAATTACGGCTGTCATTTTCGCACGCGTTGACGACGAGGCCGCGATTCGCCGCGAAATGATCCTTCACCACTTGTTTCACGAGTTCGGGGTTGCTCACGCACATCTTCACGCGGTCGGCCATTTTTGTGCTCTCGGGGCCGCGCTTCCCGTTTTTGCCGACGGCGAAGTATTCGGGATGAGTCTGGCCATATTTCGCCCACCACTGGCGGAAGGCGTGGCCGTAGGTGAACCCCACGTCGCCCCCCATGCGCATCCGCCGACGCCAGATGAGTTCGTCGCGCAGACGCTGGGCAAACTCCGCCTCGCTGAACTGCAGGTCGGCCGGGATATGGCTGTCGGCCAGCGCGCGCTCGCGCAGCGTGTCCTTGTAGGCGACACGCATGTGGCGCTGCACGAGTTGCGGCGCGTAGGTGCCCCGGCCCGCGACCAACGCGAGCGTCGTCAACGGCCGGTAGGTGATGCCCGCGGCGCCAGGCTCGATCCATCTCACGCCGAGATTATTTTCGATAAATTCGTAGACGGCGAAGAGCGTGCCTGCCTCGGTGTCGCTCGCCAGGGCCGCATCCAGCGCCGCGCCCCCCTTCGCGCTCTTCTTGCCGCGCACCAGATCCTTGCCGTAGAGCCACACGCCGCGCGGTGAAATTTCCCAGCGCGCCTCCTCGGCTCCCAGTGGTTTGGTGTCGGTCGGCGGCGGCGTTCCCACCACAAAGGCAAATTTGCCGGGAGTGGCTTCGGCGACCGCCGGCACGTCGACGCCTCCGATCAGCTTCAGGTGCAGCTGCAGTTCTTGCACGGCGTAGTCGGTGATCGCACTGGTGCGCGGCGGCACCACGATCACGCAGTCGGAGGGATTGACCGGGAACGGCGCCGCCGGGGCCGAGGCCGCTGGGGCCGGCAGCGAGCCCCAAGGAAGAATCGCAGTGAGGAGAAAAACAGCGGGGCTTTTCATGGTGGGAAATCAGGGTTGGCCGCCGGTTTGGCGCCAGAGGTCGGTCATCGCAAAAAGCGGATTGTGGCCGACGTAGTCGCGGCACGGCATGTTTTGGGCGGGCTTGCGATGCAAGACGGTCGGCTCGCCGCGCATCGGGTGATAAAATTCCCAGAGCGTCCGGCTGCGCGCAAATTCGGCCGCGGTCGCATCGAGCGCCTGCTCGAGCAGTTGCCGCGCCGCGTCGCCGCGGTCGTAACGCACGCAGGCGCGCGCCGCCCAATACGTCATGCAGTTCCACGCGGGGCCGCGCCACATCCGCAGTTCGAACTTCGCATCGGATCGCGCGACCGTCGCAATCGGATGCGGGGTGAAAAACTCCTGCGGATTCAGCGGGTGTTCGTCGATGACACGCTGCGCCTGCTCCGGGGTGGCGGCGCCGACCACCACCGGCCACATTCCCTCGAACGCGAGGTGCCGCCGTGCCGGGCGGCGGACGGTCCAATGATCGTAGAAGAATCCGGTGGCGCCATCCCACAGCTCCGCGCGGATGAAATCCCGCAGCGCGTTCGCCTTGGCCTCCCACTCCGCCGCCGGCTGCTGGAGCTTCCGGCTCCAGCGCGCGGCATGATCGTAGAGCAGGAAAACGTGCGCACTCGCATCGACACATGCCGCGGCGGACGCCGGCCGTTCATCGAAGCGAACGCCTTCGTCCACGCCGCTCTCCCACGGTCCCGTCGTCGCATCGAGATAATAGAAGCCACCGCCCGGCAGACTGCGTTTCGCCTCGAACCAGCCGATTTGTTTCCGCGCCGCCTCCAGGCATTCGGCGAGGATGGCTGGGTCTGACGTCTGCAAGACATAGGCGTCGACCGCGAACACCCAGAGCGGGGGAAATCCCTTGAAGGGCTTCCACGTCGGCTGGCGCGTGGCGTTCGCCTCCACCTGTCCGGGGTGACCCGTGACGTTGAAGGACACGAGCCCGGGAATCATCCCGTCGGCCTGCTGACCGGCGAGCTCGTTGCGAATCTGATTGCGCACGTGGGCCGGCGACGCGCGCACCGTATCGAGCCGCTCGTGCGTGAGATCCCAATGCCCAAACACCCGCCCGCCCATATACCCCGGCCCGAGCGATTCGTAAGGGTATTTGAAGAAGCCGGTGGCCGGTAGCACGCTTTGCCCATGCAGCTCCGCGAGATAAAGCAGCGCGGGCCGCCAGGCGGTTTTCGCCGGCCGTGACGCTTCGCGCACCAACGCGTCGCGCAACGCCGTCCCCTCCTGCGTCGTGATCTCCGCCGCGTTCGCCGCGGCCAGGCCGATCAACGCGGCGACCCACCCGCGCGCGCGGCGGGCACCCGGGCTAGTGGTCTCGTCCCAACTCATAGGTCGAACGTCGCCGTCAGGATGAACCGCCGCGGGTCCACGATGCGGTAGGCGTTGGGCGTGCCGTCGGGGAACGCGCTGACCGCCTGAAGTCGGCCGCCTTCCTGCACGTTCTTCACGTTGAGCTGCACGGTGAGGCCGACCTTGTTTGCGAAAATCTTCGTGCGATAGGCCGCGAGCAGATCGACGTAAAGGTGGCGCTGGTCGTAGATCGGATGGTTGCGATCAAGGTCGGTGATCACAGCGGGAAGTTGCTGCACGCCGTAATAACCGATGGCCCCTTTATCCTCCCAACGCAGCGCGCCGCCGATGTTGATGTTGCGCAGCCAGCGTTGCTCGGTGATTCCGCGCAGGTAATAATTTGAGCTGACGTTGGCGTGGTATTTCCGGATTTGCGGCAGACTCTTGCCGACGGTCTGGAGTGCGATGCCGAGGGGCGTGGTCACATTGCCAGGCAGGTAATTGGTCGCCGTCTGCCCGCCCGCGTAGCTGCTGGTGAACCACGGCAGCTTGGTCTGCTGGTCGATGATGCTCTGCCAGACGGGCGTGCGCTCAGCGAGATAATCGGTGAGATCCTTCGCGATCGCGGCCTGGATGGTTTCGTTCTCGGACACGTTGGCCTTGATCGTCCAGAAGCTCGTCGGGTTGTAATTGATCTCGAATTCGCGGCCGCGACTGAGGGCGTCCTGCGCCTCGGCGATGGGCAAGCCGCCGAAATTAACGCTGGTCTGGAGGAGGGTCACGAGCGCCGGGTTCATCATCATCGTCTGCGCGACGGCCGCATCAAGGGCGGCCCCCGTGAGGCCCTGGGTGGCGGAGATCCATTGGCGTGAGCGCGCATCGAGGGAGAAGTTGCGCGCGGTCTGACCGTCGAAGATGTCCACCTTGAGCGCACGCGTGGCGAAGGTGGACGAGTTGCCGCTGCGGTCGCCGGCGGTGCGCGTGGTGAACTGGTTCGCCCGGAGCGTGAGCTTGCCGGCGAAGAGGTTCAGCACGAGGCCCCAGTCCTGGCCCTTGCCCTGCGGGTTGGGCAGCGCCTCGCCGTGAAGGTTGATGGCGGGGTCGGCGGGGATGAAGCTGTCGGACTTATTCGCGTAAACGGACAGCCAGCGGGTGAGCTTCGCCACGCCACCGACGGTGTGCGTTTTGCCCTCGTTGGTCTTGTAGTTGCCGACGGCCCACTGCTGGTCCCACTCGTAATCGTGCGTGAGGCCGTCAGGTAACAAGTGCGCACCGATCCCCGCCTTGCCGAAAACCTTGTCCTTGCGCAGGCCAAACGTGCCGACGAGACGGTCGTTGAGCAGGTGGCTCTGCCACACGAGGCCCGCGGTCTTCTGGATTTTGAGCGAACTCTGCGCGCCGCCGGTGCCGTTGATCGTGGCGGCGTAGCCGAGCTGCGTGGATTCGCGATTCGCCTGACCGGCGGCGAAGTTGCCCCACGTGTAGTCGGTCTTGCCCGTGAGCGGGCCGGCGTAGGGCGCGTAGTCGAAGTTGGCGCCGGTGGCGTCGCCCACGTAGTAGAGGCGGTAGCTGCGCGATCCGGTGGGCGACGGCGCGTCCTGAGGCAGCGTGTCGCCCGCGAGCAGCGCGCTGTTGGCGCGCGGGGTGTTGGCGGCGAGCCACGTGTGGTTATCGACCATGCCGAGCTGATGGTAGAACGCACGCGACCGGTTGTGCTTATACTCGCCGTAGCCGTTCACGTTGTGGAGGCCGAGCCAGCGCATCCAGCCCGGCTCCTTCGTGAGATCGAGCTTGTAGGCGAGCTGGGCGCGGTAGGTATCATTGGTGAGCGGCGTCTCAATCACGTTCACCTCGGTGATGCCGATGTACGGGCGCAGGAAAAACGGGTTCGGCGTGCCATCGAGCCGGCGGCGGTTGGCGTCGATGGAGAGGTAGGTGGAACCGGAACTGCCGGTCGGGAAATCGCGGCGATAGACCGGCGAATCCTCGCGGAACCAACCCAGCTGCGCGGCGAGCATCTGTCGCTGCGTATCGAAGAAAACATGATCGACGGTCACGAGCGAGGTGCCGGTGCGCTCGTTGATTTGGTTCATCGCGGCGGCGTTGATGGACGACCAGTCGTAGAGCGACTTGCTGCTGACCGCGCCATCTGAAGTCCACAGCGGCTGTGTCGCGCGCAGGCGCTGCGGGTTGAGGAACATGTAATTAAAGCCCGCCTGGTTGTTGCTCGCCGTCGTGGTGAGCAAGGCATCCGTCGTCGTCGTGCCGCGTGGCGCGGTCCAATAGCCGATGCCGCCCTGGTCGATGAACATGAGCGAGGTGCCGCGGCCCGTCGTCTGAAACGCGCTGTTGAACACCGCTGAACCGCCGATCTGCGGGACGCCGGCGCCGAGTGTCGTCACCGGCGCACCGCGGTTGGTGACAGGTGAGCCATTGCTGTACGCGGTATTCGTCAGCGGGTCCCAGCTCGGCGAGCCGGCGGCAAGCCACGGCGTGACGGCGTCGCGCGGCGTGACGCTGTTCGGGCGATGGCCGTATTGATGGAAATACTGATACGTGGCGCTGATGGTCGTATTTTTGAACGGCCGGTATTTCACCATCGCGTTGTAGCGCTCGGCCTTCACGCCGGACGGTTGGAGATTATAGTCCGTGCTCTGGATCACCTGGCTCACGCGGACCGCGAGCTTGTCCTTCAGGATCACCCGATTCACGTCGAGGCTCTCGCGGTAGCCGCCCTCGCCCGTGGCGCGGCCGTAGCTTTCCACGCGGCCCTGCGCCTGGGTTTTGTTGCGGGAGAGATTGGCGCTGGCCGGCACGGTATTGGCCGTGCCCGAGGCGTTGCCGAGGCCGAAGAGATTGGAGTTGGGCCCGCGGCTGATCTCGACGGCGTCCGCGCCAATCGGATCGAGTGGCACGCGGCGGCTGGTCTCGAAGCCCGCGTAGGCGATGTTCGCGCTCGTGAGTCCGCGGATGCGGTTCGCGGTGTTCGGGTTGTTCGAGAGATTGTCGTTCGGCTGCGCGCTGGAGTTGAACGAAAAATCGGTATAACTGCCCGAACCCTCGGTGCTGACCTCGTAGGCGAAGATGTCGTTGATATCGAGCATCCCGAAGTCGGCCATCTGCTCCTTCGTGACGACCGTGATGGACGAAGCGAGATCCGCGATCTTCGAGTTGATGCGCGTGCCCGACATCGTGTTGGCGCCGTAGTAACCGCGGTTGTTGTCCACGACCTCGAACGGCGACAACTGCACCACCTCCTCGCCCGCCGCGGTCCGCGACGACGCCAACGGGATGTTCGCCGCCTTCGCCTCCGCGGCCTGCATCGCGGCAATTTCATCGGCATCGAGCCGGCCGTTGCGGTTCTTGTCGTATTTCGCGAGCGCGGCCGCATCGGGCGACACCGCTTGCGCGAACATTATCGCCGGCCAGAGCGCCGCCGCCCAAATCCGCGCGCGCCTGCGCACGCGAACGAGAGGCGTGGCGCTGCCGGTTCCGGTTTTTACTGCCTGGATCGGTTGGCGGTTTGTCATGGTAAGAAAACTCCCGGAAACACCATCCATGCAAAGTGAGCACGGCGGGGAGCAACGCACGTCGCATGGGGGAACGGGGAAAACACTTGGGCTGTAAATTCACGTCAGCCAAAACATTTCCTAAAATAGTTTCAGGACGCCCCTGGTCGACGGGCACCCTGAAACGCAGGGGAGGGTGCCATGACCCCACCCATCACGCTCCTGGCGTCGAACAAAGCGGAACTCATGTGCGCCACAGCGCGACGGGTAACCGATCCTGGTTTGTCCACTGAGCGTCGCCAAAATGACGTAGAGCGTTTCAGGGTTCGCTTTCTCGATTACGCGCATCGCTTTTGGCTTCCCGCAGGGTTTGAGTTGCGACTTTCGTTCGCCTATTCGCGGTCGTTCGCTTTGCGTCGTTGGTTCGAACGCCATCCGTCTCTTCGGACTTTTGTCGGCGCTCAGGAAATCGGATTTTCAGGAGAATTGGACCCGGTTAAAACCTTTTCGCATAAGCGGGGCGCACGGCTCTTCAGCGCTTGCCGATGGCTTGGCAAACAAAACTCAGCGGGATAGACCGCATCGGCCCCGTCCCCTGCTCGCCGACTTCAACGGCCGCCTCTGGCATGTCCGCACACTATCGAGCGCATCCAGAATGCTTGCGAATTCGTGATTTCCGGCTGCCTGGGATTTACTCGGAGCAGATAGCATCCTGTGCAGACTTCTTTGGCGCTCAGCCCTCAGCTCAAGGGGGGGCGTTTCAGAAACGACCCTTGAGGCCGAAGGACCAGAGGGCGCCGTACGTCTGCCGGTTGCGGAACCGAGCCTCCGCGGGTGTGCTGGGACCGTAGATTTTCGTGTCGATCGGATCGTCGTGGAGATTGCTCACGACGGAAAACAAAGTGAACCGCGGGCTGATAAAATACTCCGTGTTAACATCGATTATGAGCCGCTGGGAGCCCCAATTATAAGTACCCGACTCGATGCTTCGTCCGGCAGCGACCGGGCCGAGGCGTTTCTTTCCCGTGTAATTCCAATTTGTCCGGAGCGTGAATTTCGGGCGCGAGAGACTGATGCCCCAGTTCGCCAGCCGGGGCGTATAGCCGCTGAAACTCCCGGAAACGTCACCCGTGACCCGCTGCGTGCTGGCGTTGGCGAAGACCCGCACGCCCCGCGCCCAGTCTGGCAGAAACGTGAGAGCCTGCTTGAAGTTGAAACTGACGCCCGACGTTTTCACCGTGTCCGGCAGGTTATATTGGGTGCTGACGTCGTAGGCGCTGAAAATCCCGGGATCGAGGCTGTAAAGCGCCAGAAATTCCGGCGTCGCGCGGACCACCGTTGAGCCAAACATATTTTTGAAATCGCGTTGGAAGGCCGTCACCGACACGAGACCGACGGGTTCGAAATAGTATTCCAACGCCACCTTGGTGGTACGCGCGCTCCACGCCTTGATGCCGGCGTTGTTGACGGCAATTTGATTGGCCGGACCCGGCGGGTTCTCGGTGTTGGGGAGGGTGACGCTGCCACCATATTGACCGAAGTCGGGCCGGCCGACGGACCAATAGTACCCGGCGCGGGCGATCAGATTTTCGGTGACGTTGAAGGAAGCGTTGAGGCTCGGAAACCAGCGGAGGTACTCCTTCTCGGCGCGCAGTCCGCGGTCGAGATTAGTCAGTTTGGCCGCCTCCAACGGATCGCTCGCAATGGGTAGGGGCGCGCCGTTTGGCGCCAGGAGAACCTTGCCGGTGGCGTCGCGCCGGAAATTGCGGGTCGCATCGAGCAGGCGACCCTGCGCCTCGACATCGGTCTGCTCGGCCCGCACACCGCCGACCAGCCGGAGCCGGCCATTAAAGAACCGGGCGTCGCCGCGAATGTAGGTTGAATAGATATATTCATCGGCGTGCCGCGACTGGGCGACCTCCGCTGTATAGGTGGTCGTCTTGTTCTCGGTGAAATAGCCCGGACTAGCCTTGTAGAGATCCCAGAGATTCTCGTTGCTCGTCCATTGGATGCCGGGAAATCCAAAGGGCGCTCGCTGTCCGGAATATCGCGGATCAATCACCGCCGTCGCAGGGTCATCGGCGGAGTTGGCGAGCCCATCCCGGCCGACGAAGGTGAGCGAAGTCGGGGTCGAATTGCGATAGTCGCGCATCTGGTGGCGGACCTCGCCGCCCGCCTTGAGCGTCAACGGCACCGACCCGAAGAAGCTCCGTTTGAGGTTGGCATACGCGGTCCGCTGGAGGTCGATCGCCTCGAACGCATTGGTGCCGGCGGCCGTCAGTCGGTATCCGTCGAGTTGATACGGATCCACCGGCGCGCCCGTGACCCCGTCAGCCACGGTGATCCGGTTCGGCCGCAGATAGAAGATGTCGTCGAAGGAAACGGTGAGACCCGTTCGCTGGGCGGTGGACGTATTGAAGGCTCCCTTGCTGGCATCCTTGCGCCAGCGCGCCGACTGGGAATGGGCGAGCCCCGCCTCCGACTGCCAGATTGAGCCGTTGTGCCGGTAGGTGAACGCGGGCATGAAGAAGTTGCCGCCGAGTCCGTTGATCGTATTTGACATCTGCGCGGTACCGGCGCCGGCGAAACCGCGGGTGGAGGTCGCGTTAAAATTCCCCGGAAGCACGCGGTTCACGAGGAACGTCAGCACCCGCTGCGTGAGCGCGTAATCCGAGAATCCCCATTGAAACGCGAAGGAGAATTGATCGTTCTTGCTCGCCTGAAAATCGAACGTCGTGCCGAAGTTGGCCGCGGTGACCATCGCTCCGCCGTCGCGTACCGCGTAGTCGCTCAGGTACGGTTTGTCTGGGGTGGTGTCGGGCAGGGTGCCGCCGTTGGTGGCGGCACCGGCTCCGCGCCATGTGTTCTGCGAGAGGGTTTGCAGGCGGTAGAGTGTGGACGCGCTCGCGGAGATTGTGAAACCGAAGCGTTTGTTGACTGGCACGATGCCGGAGAACTCGAAGCCCGGCCGGATCTTGTAGGTGGGATCGCGCCCCGGGCCAGGCGTCCGTTGCAGGCTGCGCGCGGCGTCGCGGAACGAGACGGAGGCGCCGAGGAGATAGAGCGGCTTCGCGCGCTCGAAGGCGTTCAGGGGAACCATGTTCACCGAACCCGCGAGCGCGGCGCCGCTGCTCTCCGGCGTGGGCGTGTTCAGAACCTCGATACGCGAGATTGAGTTGATGGCGAATTGGTGCAGGCCGACCGTGCGCACCGTGCCCGTGCCCGAGGTCGCCAGGTTGAATCCGCCGACCGTTACCGGCACGTAGGCGGACGGCACGCCGTCGAGCGATACCTGGTAGGGCTCGCCGCCGCCGCCGAGGTCCATGGCGATGCCGGGCATCGACTTCAGGATCTCGCCGACCTTGCTTTCGGCCGCGCCACCAAATTCGTCCGCCGCGACCACGTTCATCTGGTTTGGTGCGAAGCGCTGCGTGTTGATCGCGAGGGCGGCGTTGCTCATCTCCTTCGAGGTGGACACGACCAGCGTGGCGAGTTTGACCGCGGCATCGCCCGGCGCCCTCGGTTGAATCGGGTTCAGATTAAAATCCAGCTGGGCCGTGCCGCTTTTCGGGACCGACGCCGACTGCGTCTGCTCCGCGAAGCCGGTGCGAAACGCTTTTACGCGGGTGGATCCGGCCGGTACGTTGGTGAGTCGGTAGCGGCCGCCGGCGTCGGATAACGTCTCGAGCGTGGTGCCATCAACGGTGAGGAGCACAAGTTCGAGATATTCGCCCCCCGCGGGATTGAAGACGCGGCCCTCGATGGCGCCGGCCGGTGCAGATTGGGCGGAGAGCGTGCAGAGGCCGCACGCCACAATTGCCGCGACAAGGATCCGGCGGAGGTAAGAACCGGCGGGCGGGAGGAGATTCACGGGGTAAGGGATGAGAGGTCGAGGTGAAATTCGGAGCAAAGGAAACGCGGGGCCCAGACTGCCTGGAACCTCAGTTCTTTCGAGGCGACGCTGCGTCGCCGCCGTCCCTGCTCGTCGGAAATTGGAAATTCGGGGGTTAAGCCCACGAGTCAATCCGATAGGCTGCTGGTCTTCGCCCGGCTGCCGGTTCTGCTTGAAAGCGGTTCGTCTGTTTTAAAAAATAGAACTTTTTTGGGGCCTTTCCGGCAAATCTCGGAGGTAGAAAAAGGACAATGGCCCTCCGCCTCCGCGCGGGTTGGGCTCGTTTTTTTTAAATTTCCTCGGCTCTCAGGGGAGAACCTATTTTAGTTTTCCCCTGCTTTTGTACCCTAATCTGCCCAAGCCCGCGCGCTGAGTGCCGCGAATTTTATTATTTTATGCTGCTTAAATACCTCCTCCCTGCCTTGTCCTGGTTAGCGACGTTGGGGACGGCGGCGCCGCTCATTTACGATGGAAATGGCGGCTTTGGCCAAGGGAAGCATATCGTTTTTCTCGCGGGTGATCATGAGTATCGTTCCGAAGAATCTTTGCCGGCATTGGCGCGACTGCTGGCTCGGCATCACGGATTCAAGTGCACGGTTTTATTTAATATCGATCCGACCAACGGTGAGATCGTCGCGGGTAATTCGAATATGCCCGGGATGGAGGCTTTGCAGACGGCGGACCTCGCGGTCGTTTTCCTACGGTTTCAAGCGTTTCCGAAAGAGCAGATGCAGCACTTGGACGACTACCTTAATCGTGGGGGCCCGGTCATGGGGATGCGGACCGCGACGCACGCTTTCAAGACCGCCGCGGATGATCCGTTCGCAAAATATTCCTACGATAGTAAAGTAAGCGGATATGAACTGGGCTTCGGTCATCAAGTGCTGGGCCAAACTTGGGTCGGCCATTACGGTAAGAATCATGTGCAGAGCACGCGGATCACGCTGGTCGCCGAGCAGGCGCGGCATCCGATTTTGCGCGGTGTCCGCGATGTCTGGGTGCAAGCAGGCGGGTACGTCGGGAAACCGGTCGACGGCGATATCCTGACGATCGCGCAGCCGCTCAACGGCATGACGCCCGACGCGCTCCCCGATAGCTCCAAGCTGCCGATGCCTTCGGAATGGACGCGAAGCTACACCAGCAAGTCGGGGAGAATTGGCCGGGTCTTTACGACGTTGTACGGCACCTCGGAAGACATCACCAACGACGGTTATCGGCGGATGCTCGTGAACGGATGCTTCTGGGCGTTGGGCCTGGAGCGCCTTATTAAGGCGGACCTCGCGATCGGCTTGGTCGGTGCGGCCACGCCCAATACATTTGGCGGCGGTGTCTATGCCAAGGGAATCAAGCCGGAGATGTACGCGGGATTCACGAATCCCATTCCGGCCAACCATGATACCAAGAAAATCGAGCCGACTCGCGCCAAGGTGCTACCGGCCAAAAGTGAAACGCCGCCAGCCGCCGGACCTAAGGTGAAGAAAGCCGTCAGGAATGCCGCCACGCCAGCCGCGGCCAAGACCGAAAAAAACGCCAAACCGGAAGCGAAAAAAAACGGTCCGCCCCCGCCAAAAGAACCCGTTTTAGCCGAGGTACCGGCGGATTATCGCGATCCCCTGCCATTCTCGTTTAAAAAAGGGGAGGTCGTCGCGCTGCTCGGCAACGGGTTGCCCGATCGCATGCAACAGGATGGCTGGATGGAGACCCTCCTGCAGAGCCAACTCGCCGGGCAGCAGGTGCGTTTCCGCAATCTGAGCGCGAGCGGCGATCGCCCCGACTCGTTTCCCCGCAGCAAGGGTCATCCGTTTATGACGGAATATCTTCGCCACGTGCAGGCGGATGTGGTGTTCGCTTTTTTTGGATACAACGAGTCCTTCGCGGGCTTGGAAAAAGCCGACGAATATCGCCAGAAGCTTGTCGCCTTTGTGCAAAAAACGCGGGGATCCAAGGTGAATAGCCGCGGTTTTCCGCGGATCGTCTTATTCAGCCCAATCGCGCATGAGGACACCGGGAATCCCAACGTGCCGGATGGTCGGGCCCACAACGTGCAGTTGGCGGCCTACACGCGCGCGACCGAGGCGGCCGCTCAGGAGGCGGGGGTGGCGTTTGTCGATATCTTCAATCCTTCGCAGGCACTTTTTAAAGCCGCCCGGGCGCCTCTTACCATCAATGGCGTGCATCTCACGTCGGAGGGTAATCGCCAACTCGCCGAGGTCATCGTGCGCGCCCTCGCGGGCAAGCAGGTCAAAGCGACCCCGGCGTGGGAAAAGCTGCGCCTCGCGGTCGTCGATAAAGATTACCATTGGAATAATCGCTACCGCGCTCGCGACGGTAATGACGTCTGGGGTGGACGCTCGACGCTGCAATTTTTTGACGACCAGAACAATGCGGTCGTGCTGCAGCACGAGCAGTCGATTCTGGACGTCATGACCGCGAATCGCGACGAACGGATCTGGGCGCTCGCGCTTGGTCAGGACAAGGCGATCGACGATCGCAACGTGCCTGCGCCGGTTCTCGTGGTTTCAAACGTGGGCGGAAAAAGCAAAAGTTCCAACGCGACTAAAGAAGGTGTGCTCCGGTATCTGAGCGGCGAACAGGGGCGGCAACAACTCGCCGTCGCCAAGGGCTTTTCGGTGAATCTTTTTGCAGATGAAGCGCGGTTCCCGCAACTCGCCAACCCGGTGCAAATGCAGGTCGATAATCAAGGGCGCCTCTGGGCCGCGGTGTGGCCGAGTTATCCGAAGTGGGAACCGCGTAAACCGATGAATGATGCCCTCTTGATCTTTCATGACGACGACGGTGATGGGCGCGCTGATCGCGTCACGGAGTTTGCGAAGGTGCCCAATCCGCTCGGCTTCGAATTTTGGAATGGCGGGGTACTGGTGACGTGTCCGCCGGAAATTTTGTTCCTGAAGGATACCGATGGTGACGACGTGGCCGACGTGCGCATCGTGATGTTACAGGGCTTGGATTCATCAGATACCCACCACGGCGCGAACAACCTCGTTTACGGGCCGGATGGAGGCATCTATTGGCAGAGCGGGGTTTTCATGCAGCACAACCATGAGCAACCTTGGGGCCCGTCGCTTCAAGCGCAGGCCTCGGCCATGTACCGCTTTGATCCGCGCCGGTTCACGATCGCGCTCCATGCGAATAATTCACCCAATCCTCACGGCATCGCGTTTGATGCTTGGGGGTATCATTACGCCACCGACGGGACGGGCGGTCGCGCGTATCAGGTGCGGCCCTCCGGTCCGGGTTTCAAAATGACCGAGCTATTGAAGAAAGAAGTGCGTCCAGTGACCGCGATCGAGATTGTTTCCAGCACTCATTTCCCCGATGCCATGCAAGGCGATCTCCTGCTCTGTAACGTGATCGGCTTTCTTGGGCTGAAGCATTACCGACTGGAGCGTAACGCCGAGACCGGCGCGGTTTGGGGCGAGCCCGCGGGTGATGAACTCACCGTCAACGTAACCGCCGCCGATGGCACCGTGACGGCGGACACGTCGCGTGGTCTCTTGATGAGCGGCGATAAAAACTTCCGTCCCTCCGATGCAATTTTCGGTGCCGATGGCGCGCTCTACGTCAGCGATTGGCACAATGTCATCATCGGGCATATGCAGCATAACGTCCGCGATCCGAACCGGGATCATCAGCACGGGCGGATCTACCGGGTGACCGCGGATGGGCGGCCCCTGCAGTCAGCCGTCGCCATCGCCGGGCAGAGTATTCCGGCATTGCTGGAAAACCTTAAACATCCGGTCGATGGTGTCCGCCAGCGCACGCGGGTGGAACTGAGCGGCCGCGCGACCTCAGAAGTGATCGCGGCGACCAAGCACTGGATTAAGCAATTTGATCCGGCCAAGAGTGCGGACGCTCATCACCTGCTGGAGGCGCTCTGGCTCCACTCGCAACACAATGTGCCCAACCCCGAGTTGCTCACGCACCTGTTGCAGTCTCCCGAGCCCCACGCGCGCTTCGCGGCGACGACCGTGCAGCATCTCTCTCACCAAGCGGCTGCGAATCATCTCGGCGGCCACCTGCCGGAAATGGCGATGGCGGCGGCCATCCCCTCGGGGGTTCTCGCCGATCGGCCCGAGCTCACGGAGATCCGGATTGGCACGGTGCCAGAGCGCATGATGTACGACGTAAAAGAGCTCAGGGTAAAGGCGGGGAAAAAAATCCGCCTTACTTTTGCGAACCCCGATTACATGCCGCATAATCTTCTTTTGGTGCAGCCGGATAAGGCCGATGAAGTCGGTCTCCAAGCAATGGCACTGGGAGCGAAAGGTTTTGATCTCGGCTTCGTGCCGGTGAGTGAGTCGATCATTTGGGCCAGCCAATTGCTTGATCACGGCAAAGAGCAGGTGATTGATTTTACGGCGCCGACGATCGCGGGCGACTATCCGTATTTGTGTTCCTTTCCTGGACACCACCTGATGATGCGCGGCGTCCTCAAGGTCCGCTGATGTGGCCCAACCTGTCCGACTTTAAACGTATGCGCCAGACCCTCACTTGGTTGTTCTCGCTGCTTCTTGTCACGCTGGCGCCGCTGGCGATGGCCGCGGCGGTCGCCCCCGTGCCGGTTTTAGATCCGGCGCTGCCGAATGTTTTGATTCTGGGGGATTCGATCTCGATTGGCTACACGCCGCTGGTCCGCGAGGGCCTGCGCGGGCGGGCCAATGTGCTGCGACCTAGCGCCAACTGCGGTGATACCCGCGCGGGTCTCGCGAACCTTGAAAAATGGCTGGGCGCCACGCGCTGGGACCTCATCCATTTTAACTGGGGATTGCATGATCTGTGTTATCGGCATCCGGATTCCAAGGTGCAGGGTAACCGCGATAAAATGAAGGGCACGCTCTCGGTGGCTTTGGCGGATTATGAGCTGAACCTGGACGCGCTGGTGTTGCGGCTTAAAAAGACCGGCGCGAAACTCATTTGGGCGAGCACGACGGTGGTGCCGGCGGAAGAGGCGGGGCGCATCGCGGGCGACGAAGTGAAGTACAACGCGGCCGCCGCACGCGTGATGAAAAAGCACGGTATCACGATCAACGATCTGCATGCGCCGACCCGCGCCTTTCCATCCGACCTGTTTTCAGGGCCAGGCAATGTCCACTTTAAGCCGGAAGGTTACGCCCGAATCGCGGGGTTCGTCGTCCAGGTCGTTGCCGAGGATCTCAAAAAACAATGATCATGCGCGTGGGCCTGCGGGGCGGGGCCGCCGGTTGCCCCCGTCCCCATCTCGGTAGACTAAGCTTCTGTCAGGCTAATTTCTTTTTCTCGTCGATTCTCGCTGCATAAATTTTAATGGCGCCCTCGCCCCGATGCGGCGCTCCTGGCTAATTTCCTCTTAACTCATGACGCTCCGTATATTTTTGCTTCGTTTCTCCGCCGCTTTTTTGTGGGTGCCGGGTGCGGCGTCGGTCCCTCTCGCCGCTGAGGTTAGTCGGGCGCGACCCAACATTATTGTGATTCTAGCGGATGACCTCGGATACGGGGATGTCCGTAGCTTTAATCCGGAGCGTGGTAAAATTCCCACGCCGCACCTCGATCGACTGGCTGCGCAGGGTATGCGTTTTATGGATGCGCACTCCTCCTCGGGGGTCTGCTCGCCCTCACGCTATACGTTGCTCACGGGGCGTTATCACTGGCGCACGCGTTTGCAGAGCGGGATTGTCGGGGTCTTCGGTCCGCCCCTGATTGCTCCCGATCGGCTGACGTTAGGCAGTCTCGCTCAGCAGCATGGTTATCGTACGGCGGCGATTGGCAAATGGCACCTCGGCTGGGACTGGCCCATGACCGCCGCGCAGCGGGTTTGGCTGCAAGGTCCACCCAAAGGCAAATTCAATGATGATGAAGCGACCGCCTTGCCCGAGCCGGCAGCGATCGCGGCTTGGCGGGAGATATTTTCGCAGCCAATTCTCGGGGGGCCGACGACGCGGGGATTTCACCAGTATTTTGGCACCGATGTCCCCAATTGGCCGCCCTTTTGCTTTATTGAAAACGATCGCACGATCGGCATTCCGAGTGAGTTTCTGCCGGTGGCGAATTTCAAGACTAACCTTGCCAGTCTGCCAGGTCCGGCACTTGCAGATTGGAAACTGGAAAACATTTTACCCACGCTGAGGGATCGGGCGGCTGAGTTCATTCGCGATGCGGCCAGGCGGCCCGAACCCTTCTTGCTTTATCTACCGCTGACCTCGCCCCACACGCCGCTATCGGTGAATGCGGAGTGGCGTGGTAAAAGTGGCCTGAGTGTTTATGCGGACTTCGTGATGGAGACCGACGCCGCGGTGGGGCGCGTGCTCGGCGCTCTGGAGGAAAGCGGAGCCGCTGCGAACACGTTGGTGGTTTTTACGAGTGACAATGGCTGTGCCCCTTACATCGGGGTGGTTGACTTGGAGGCGCAGGGGCATTTTCCGAGTGGACCGCTGCGCGGTTACAAGGCGGACGCTTGGGAAGGTGGCCATCGCGTGCCTTTCATCGTGCGCTGGCCCGGGATCGTGTCACCGGGACGCACCTCGACCCAACTCGTCGCGCAGGCTGATCTCCTCGCGACCATCGCCGATATTCTCGGCTTTAAGTTACCGGCCAATGCGGGCGAGGACAGTTTCAGTTTATTACCGTTATTTCAGGGGAAGGATCAACCGGTGCGCGATCAGGCGATTAGCTGTGCCATCACGGGGGTGCCGAGTTTGCGACAAGGCCCGTGGAAATTGTTACTGGCTCCAGGGTCCGGTGGTTGGAGCAAAGGCGGCGGAGGAAATCCCGTACAGCTGTACGATCTCCAGGCAGATATTGGCGAAACTCGAAACCTCGCGACGGCAGAACCGGAACGCGTGGCGAAGATGCAAACATTATTGGAGAAATTAATTTCGGAGGGTCGCAGTACGCCAGGCGCTGCGCAAAAAAATGATACTGAAGTAAAGCGCTACCCCGCGAAGGCGGCGGGCGCGACCAAGGCAGGCACCGCCCTGCCGGCGAAAGCCCGATCGTAAGCGAGAGGGGGCACCTCGCCCGCGCCAGAGCGCGCGCCCGCCCGCAGCACGTGGTGCCGGGCGGCAACCGAGGATCCTCAAGGCTCAAACGCCGGCTTTAATTTCCGAAAGTCCTCGACGGGGAAGAATGCCTTGAGCCGGGTCGCTGGGCCCCGGGTCTATGGGGCGAGTGGGCGCCTGCGGTGAGCGCCTGCGGTGAGCGCCTGCGGTGAGCGCCGCTTACTTGAATGGGGCGCCGCTTACTTGAATGGGGCGCCGCTGACATCGAGGTCGGGTCGCGTGTTCCAGCGCGGTTTCCAGCCGACCTTATCGATACGGGTGCGGAAGATGATCGTGTTATCGAGATCCAGATCAGCCGTCCAGATGAACTTCGCGCCTTTAAAGTCCGCCTCGTAGTAGGGCGCTTTGGGGTTAACCCGCTCCTCGGTGTACTCGGTGGCGTTCGCCCAGTCGCGGTCATCAAAGTCGATCGCAAACCAATTTACAGGGATCGCGGAGTACTCGACTCGGGGGTTTTTAACCTCGCGGTTCAAGGGGCCTTTAAAAAAATTTTTAACCTTCCACGTGGCGTTGGAAACGGTGCCATCGCCGAATTTTATAATGAAGCCGCCGTCGCCGATGTGGTCGCCGTATTCAAGGCCCGTTTTGGGATCAGCGTTATCCTTGGCCATGACGGCGATGGTCATCGGGTACTCCGGTAAAATATCTACGGAGATGACGTTATGCGGCGTGAAGGGGATCGAGTCGACGGCGGTCAACCGTCCGTTGATGTACAACACAAACCAGTTGTCCGCATAGACGTTCACCTTAATGGTATCTGCCATCGAGGGTTTGATCAGCCCCTTGTCGTCGGGACCGCCTTTTTTACTTCCTCCCGATTTGCCTTTTTTACCACCGGGTGGCCCGTTTTGAGCGAGCGCGGGCGCGCTGAGACTGACGCAGAGAGCGACAAGTGCGGTGGTGCGTAGCAGGATGCTCGCCAGAGGACGTGGGCGCGTGCGCGCGGTGATGTTTGAGTCAGTGGATGTCATCGAGGGCGGGTTTTACCTTGTTTATTTTTTCCTTTTTTGGCCTGGCCTCGTGGATCGCTGGTGCCGGCCTCGAGGGCTTGGCAGGCGGCGTCGCCGAGACCGGAACGTACATGGAGCTGAAGTTCGCTTTGCAAACGGTCGGCGATGGACGGGTTTTCGTCCGCCAGATTACGGGTCTCCCCGAGGTCGCCGGCGAGATTGTAGAGTTCGCGGGCACGCGTATCCCAAGAGTAGATCAGTTTAAAATCGCCCTGCCGGATCGCCGATTGGGGGTGCGGTATCTCGACGGCTTGGTGAAAGACCAGGCGATCAATCGGACGTGAGACGCTCCCGCGACCGCCCTGACGCAGCACGTCGCCCCAGCTGCCGCCCTCGCTGCCGGCGGGCGGGACTGCGCCAGGCAGAGCGAGATCGAGCAACGTAGGGAGGAGATCGTAACTGATTACCGGCACGTCGGCGTAGACCCCGGCGGAGACGCCGGGCCCGCGGACGATCAGCGGAACGCGCAGGCCCCCTTCGTAGAGATTCCCTTTGCCACCCTTTAATAATTCAGAGCGACCGCCGTTATCCGACATGTAGATGACGTAGGTATTTTCGGCGACTCCGAGATCCGTGAGTTTCCGGAGGACTGCGCCTACGCATGTGTCGAGATCCTCGGTCATCGCGGCCATAATCGCGCGGTCGCCACGTTTGGTGAGGTCGTTGCCGGACGAGTATTTTTTGAGTGTTGCGGCGAGGGCTTGGGGTGTTTGGTGGACGGCGTAGTAAGAGAGCTGCAGGTAAAAAGGGTGATTCGACTGCACCTGCGTTTGCATAAAAGCGTGTGCGCGACGCGTGATACTGAACGACAGTTTGGGGTCGGCTGGATCGGTGGATTCGCCGTCCTCATTCATGGTGATGCCATCACTGACATCGTATCCCAGTGCCGTGGGGCTGTGCGACCATTGCCATTTGCCGAAGTGCGCGGCCCGGTAGGCGGGGTGTGCGCGCTTCAACGTGTGGACGAGGGAGTCGGTGAGGGGCGCTTTCCAGTTGCGCGCGGATTTATCCGGCGCGTTAAGACTGGTGGTGGTCCGACCCATCTGGATGGCTGCCCGTGAGCACTCGCATTTGCAGTGGGCGGCGTAGGCCTGCGAGAAGGTCATCCCCTCGGTCGCGAGACGTTCGAGGTGGGGGGTCTGGAACAGGGGTGTCCGGCTGCGCGAATTTCCGGGTAACATCGGGACTGCGGTGCCGCTCCACGACTGATCGTCGGCCAAGATAAAAACGAAATTGGGCGCAGGTTTCGCTGCCGCCAAAGCGGGGGTGACGCCGGCGGTGCTGGCGTTACCTGCAGCGCTGAGGGAGCGAGCGAGGATCGCCGCACCCATTAAAAATAGTCGGACGGAGTTCATCGGGGGAGTACGTGGTAAGCGTGCGAAACCTTGCCGCTTTGGCGAGCACCGCCCTCCGCGCTGACAGGGTAGGCGCGCACCTATTCGACGAGCGTAGTTGTCGGTGAAACGGTGACCCGGACAATGCCGGCGGCGCCCTGAATGACCCCTTACTTGTAGCCATATTCGGCGGCGCTACGGGTATTGTCGAATCGGGCATGCCCGGGCTGAGGGACCAGTTGATAGATGATGCCGTCCCGTTCTCGTTGAACGTACAGGTGATCATGGCCATGGAAAACGATACTACCGCCGGTGCGCACGAGTAAGTCGTGAATCGGTGCGGGCCAGTGAGGACGGTTTTGCGCGAACATATTACGGCCATCGAGATTATGCCCGCCCCACTCAAAAAAGGAGGAGGCCTCGGCGCCGCCGCGACCTTCGCGGGTTTCTCCGCCGACGAGAAGATGGATAAAAAAACTTAAACTTCGCCCGGCTTTTTTTCGAGAGTGCGTTTGAGCCAGTCATACTGATTCCAGCCGAGCGTGCGGTCCCAGTTGTCCTCGTTTCTTCCACGACTCCTCACCGAATACCAAAAAGGATCCAAGACTACGAAGAGCGCATCGCCCCACTCCCAAGCATGATAGTTCTCAAGAAGCCCCGCCTATTCATCGGCGCGTTCACTGCCCGAGTAGAAGTTATTCGGGCGCGGGGCGGGAAAATATTTCCTCCTGGTTTGATTCGACCAATGGGCCATCGAGCCAGGTTCGCCGCCGCCACGCGCGGGTTGCTCCCCGTCGTGGTTTCCCTGCACGAGAAAAATGGGTGCGTCGGCGCCGATGAGGCCGAGGTAATATCTTTGCGCGACATAGTGCGCAGTCGCATCCGTAAAGCGCAGATACTTGTCCGTCATCAAGGTGTCGCCGAGATCGCTATGGAAATCGGCTTTAGCCGTGAGCGCATGGGCGAGTGATTTTTGGTAGGCTTCGATATCGGTGCCGACGTCGAGATGAGAGCCGGCCTGCACCGTAAACGTGAAGGCGGCCCCCAGCGGTCTCGCGGTGACAAAGCTATGCGGGACCTTCGTCGGCAATGCGTTTTGATCGGCGCCGTTGCTTGGCACCTCGTAGAAATAGCGAGTGTCAGGGCTGAGCCCATCGAGGATCCACTCGGTGGGAGCGCCCTTAAAATTCTCCGTTGAGGGCTTTTTGCGAGAGTGCGTGAGCGTCTTTTCCGTAGGCGATGAAGGCTTCGGTATCCTCATAAGCGAGGAGGCTGACGGTGACCGCGTCGCGGGTCGGGCGACCCAGAATAATATCAAAAGGGTGCGCGGGGACTTCCGTCCGGAACGTTGGGGCGGGCAGGCGGCCTTCGCCGTTACCGGCACCTTGACTTTCACGGGCGGCCGCCCTGGCGGATCGGGGTTGCAGTTGGGCCGAACCGGACGGCCCCATCAGGGCCAAAGCAGAAATACAGGCCCGGAGAATCCATCGCCTAACTTCTATTTTTACGGCGGAGCTCAGGTGCGTCGTCTGCCTTTTTTTGGCGCTCGCCTCTACGAGACGCGGAGCGGATGGTCTGCCGAGGTTTACTGGGATCATCGTCGGGATGGTCGCGCGCCCTCTGGCCAGAAACGGCTGGCTCTGCGCTCAAAGGGAGGGTGAGCTCCGCAATCTTTTCTGGTATTTTGCGGAGAGGTCGTCTCGCTCGTCGGGCGCTTCTTCTTGAGCAAACCGGCGCCGGGACCCCGCCTCGCAATTATAAATGAACCTGTCGCCATTCCGTAAAATGGCGGAGACGGCGCCTCCGTTGCCGTGGATACAATGAGCCGGGGTGGTCGCGACGAAACGGTAAGTAAAAATAACGACGCGAGGTTAGCGAAATATCGCCGAGAAGCGGAGCTGAGCAGTGGATTGACGGCACGCATTGACTCAAGGTTGCGGTCCTCGTTTCTTGGTCGCCTCGGGCCGAGGGCCTTTGGGGGTTGGGCCCTTGCCGCCGGTGTTTTCGCTACTACCAACCGCTCGAGTATAATTTACGGGCAACTCAGCTTGGTCGAGTACTCGACCCGCCATCGCCTGCAACAGGAGCTCGCGACTGACCTCCTCCGGTGGCACCGAAAACGTGACTGGTGAGGAAAGCGCGTAAGCCGTGAGCACGTAGATCTTCGCGCCTGGGCCTTTGGATTGCGGCGGAGCGTAGCCTCGGCGGCGATTAACGCTGTTGTTACCGAGCGTCCCGATTCCGCTGCTATTTTTTTCCAGACCGACGACCGAGGGTGGAATATTGTAGAGCGTCCAGTACCACTTGGTTTTTCCCTCTGGATCAATGTGGTGCATGGTAACCGCGTAACTTTGCGTACCCGCGGGGGCGCCGCCCCACTCCAAGGGGGGCGTGGTGCTGTTGCCATCACCAGTAAACTCGATCGGCAGCACTCCGTTCGCGCCGATGGCCGAACTGCGGAGCACGAACCCCGATTTCGTGCTTTCAGGGGTCGCGGCTTCCTCCGCCGGCCGCGGTTTTTCCAGCGACGGCCTCACCTCATAGGAATTTTTTGCGCTTTTACGCTTGGAATCAGGGCCGCCCTTTGGGCCGCCGCCGCCGCTCCCTGAGCCCCGGCCTCCGCGTTGCTCGGCTCGGTAAATTTCTTCGCTGGCCGTGCCGTCGGGACGTGCAAATTGGAATCGCCAGCTGCCGGCCTCGGCTTGGGTGTAGACCACGGCGGCCGGTTGCCCGTTAACGGTGTAACGCAAATCGAAGCGTGTCTCATCGGGCGAGGCTGTGAAGGCGGTAATTTTCGCGCCGCGGAGGGCGGGCAACGCCGGCCGCACACTGGTGGCCCTTGGCTGCGGATCGACCTGGCCCTCGCGTTCGCTGACGATGCCATGAAAGCCACCGTTAACGTAGGGGTAGCGCGTCGAGCCGTGGTAGTGATAACCGAGGGCGGCGGTTTCGTGTCCGTTGCAGGAGTCCAGCCCTGCGGGTGCGGAGCCGTCGGGTTCGGTGAGACCGTAGAGCGGGTAGCCGTCGAGGGCGTAGGCAATCGGCTGATCCCAGCCAACGCTGCTTTGCAGATGAAAGGGCGCGGCGTGGTAGTGGTAATCATCGGCCCGGCCGCAGTGGCCTCCCCAGGCGTCCAGTTCGCCGATCTCTTGGGCGAGTTCTCCGCGGTTATTTTGGGGATTGAAGATGGGAATACCATTCACGGCCAGCGCGATGGCTCCGCGTAAGAAGCGGTTTTTGATTAACGCGGGGGTTTCCGCCGGAGTGGGGTGCCGCGGAATTCGCCACGCATTGGCGTCTCGGTAAGGCTGGGGCAGGGGCACCTGTTGTTGCCATGCGGTGATGCCGGTCATCATCCCATGGGTCGGTAGCCCGTTGCTCTCCACGTAGAGGAAGGCGTCGTCCCAGCGCAGGTTTACCCGCGGCGCGAATCCGGCAAAGGCGTTTGCTTGGACGGGGCGCGTGCGCCGATCGGCTGGTTCGGCGCGAGCGGGCGGACTTGGCGTGGGCTCCGCGCGGGCGACTTTTCGTATGATCACCGGTGCGGTCGGTGGGAGGATGGACCAATCGTACTGCGAGTGGCGGTGGTCACCCGCCAGGTTGTGAGCGTGAGCGGAGGTGATCACGCCGAGCGTCCCCAAGAGCCATTGTCCAATTAAAGTGGATACATTAAAAAGGGTGTATCGGCGGAGGTCGCGGCGGTTCATGGCGGCAGGGTCGAGGGTGAGCATTGACTGGAGATGGGTGGAGTGGTGAAAAGCCGATCATTTTCTGATTAGCGCGAGAGGCCGAATGATGGGAGGGCGTGGTGGCAATGAGGAGTGCACCGGGTGGGCGAGTCCAGCGGAAGGCGGGCGGTCAGGAGAAGCTCGCCTCAAGCGTGCGGCCCGCTCGGCGCAAGCGCTCGGCTTGCGGCGGAGTCACTTCAAAAAACACGGAATTGGCCTTGATCAAAATCGCGGTGGACCAGTCTAACCCAAGCCGCTTCGGGTGGAGGGTGAAGAGAATGGGTGCTCCGTTTGGGGTGCTCACGGCACCGCGTAGACCTCGATCAGCGCAATGCCGGTCGTGCCGCCGACCCCGGCGACTCGGAAGGTGTAGCTCCCAGGTGCCAGCGTCAGCACTACGGCGCTGTCCTTGCTGCCGTTGGGTAGGGCAAAGGCCCCGGACGCGATGGCGGCGTTGGCCACCGTGGCGCTATCCGTCTGCTCCTGCCAATTATCGTTGGTGGCGAGCGCGGTCGTTCCGCGGAAGAGCGTGAGCGTGGGGTCGGCCAGAAATCCGCTCACTGTAAATGCCGCCAGCGTGGGTCCGACGGCTCGGACCAGTACCCGCTTGGCGGTCGTCCCCCCGATAACTAAGCCGGGAATGAGCACCCCGTCGGCGGTGCCGACGAAGGCCCGGGTGGATAAGTTCACGAATTGGCCCGTTTCGGTGTTGGTGCCGCCAATCGTGCCGGTGCTGGTGCCGCCGATCGTGCCGGTGCTGGTTTCTGTCCCGATGAGTTCTTGCGGGAGCGTGCTCACTTTAAGATCGGGCGTCGTATTCCACGTTTTCACGTAGCTGGCGGGCTTGGTGACGGTCTGGCGGAAGATGACCGTGTTATCGAGGTACAGATCACTCGTCCAAATGAACTTTGCAAACGTGAAATCGGTGGCCACGTAGTCGCCGTCCGGCCCGACGCGCTCGGCTGGGTACTCGGTCGCAAATTCCCATCCGCTGTCATCGAAATCGACCTCGTACCAGCGGGCTGGAATGGGCGTGTGGCTAACCGTTGGCGCGCTGACGTTACTGTTGAGCGGGCCTTTGAAGAAGCACTTCGCTCGCCACGTCCGGTTGGTGATCGTGCCATCGCCAAGCTTCAAAATAAAACCTCCATCACCAATTTTGTTACCGTATTCAAGACCGGTCGCGGGATCGGCGTTATCCTTGGCCAAAACCGCGATGGTCATCGGGTACTCTGGAAGAATTTTAATCGAGATCTGATTATGTGGGAGAAAATCGATGGCATCGACCGCCACCATTTTCCCGTTGATAAAAATCGTGCACCAGTTGTCCGCATAGGCGTTCAGCGAAACGGTATTCTGAATGCCCGGCTTGATCAGATTGGCTTGCGCGTAAGCCCGGGAAGCCAGCAGCGCGCCGCTAACGAGGAGCTGGCGCAGAATTCGAAAAGAAGTGATCATAAGGGAGGGTCGCAATTTAAGATGAGGGTGGTGCGAGCGTCTTCGTTAACATGCTGTCATTTTAGCCAGCGGGTTCCCCGCGGCGCTCACCACCACGGCGATCGGCGGCTCCGGGATCCTGCCGCAAACTGCTGGCCAAGGACCTCTGGCGCCGCCCGCCAAACGGAGGGGGCCGACGTCGTCTTCCCTCCGCGTAGCGATCGATGGGGCCGCTTACTTGAGCTCTTTGATCTTGATGTTGCGATACCACACGGGGGCCTGCGCCTTCCCGTGCAAGCCCTGCAATCCGAGCGGCCCCGAACGGCTGAAATCCTTGAGCGCCTGCGGAAATTTATTCACCGTGCCGTCGGGATTCTTGCGCGCTTCCGTCCATGTGTTCAGGTCGACATTAAACACTTCCTCGCCGTTGAAAATGAGGGCGATGCGACTGCCCTCGCACGTGATCGTAAAACGGTTCCACTCCCCGATCGGCTTGGACATGTTTTTGGAGGGCGGTTGCGCATTGTAGATCGCGCCGACCATCCCGTAGAGGGCGCCGTCAGCGCTGTCGTGCACCTGGATCTCCAATGCCGCGAGGGCTTTCTTGATGTCGCCCGAGCGTAAAAAAATTCCGCTGTTGGATTCCTTGGCCACCTTGAATTCCAGATCGAGCACGAAGTTGCGGTAGGATTTTTTGGTCCAGATGCTATCGTGGGTTTTCGCCACCAGCGCGTCATTTTCAAACGCCCAAGCACCCGCCGGCATTTCGACGTTGGCCAAATCTTGGGCAAATACGTTTTGCCAGCCGGTGGTATTGGGATGGCTCTGGGGAGCCGCTTGGAGAGAAATCGCGCCCTGCGCCGAGAGCAAGGCAAGGCCGGCGATAGCGAGACGCTGGATTTTTTGGAGTGTGATCATAGAAGACAATATCCGGACAAAATACTCAGAGCAGGGACCGAGCTACGCGATCAGGTTATGCGCGATGGCTAAATCGAAACCGGACCGATAAGATTTGCGGATGAGCGGGGCGAGTTCGGGGGCGTTGAGCGCACTCATCGTGCGCGCGTCCCACTGAATGCGTTTTCCTGCGAACAAGGGTAGGAGACCCACAAGCAACGCTTCGGTGAATGGAGCGGAATACCAAAATCCCGCCTTGGCGTCTTCCGGTCGACCCGCGCGACAGGCATCAACCCATTCGCGACGATGGCCCACGCTGCGCGCAATTGATTTTTCGGGGCGGACCAAGGCCTGCATCTTGCTCTCGGGCACAAGGCGCGGGGTGCCCGACCAACCGGGTGCGAGCAGTACGCCCTTGGTTCCTAAGAAATAGATTCCATTGTCGCCCAGGGCGCGGTCCGCTTCGAGTTCAGCGGGCCGCGGGGGCATTTTGCCACCATCGTACCAGATCATTTTAATGGGGCCGCGGCGACCCTTGGCGGGAAAATGGTAGGTGAGAATACTCCATTCCGGAAATGAATCCGGATTGGTTGGCGAGCTCTCCGCTTCGACCCAGTCAGGCGCGCCCAAGTCCAGGGCATAGAAGGCGGGATCGGCATTGTGCACCGCCATATCGCCGACGGCGCCACAGCCAAAATCTTGCCAGCCACGCCATTGGCGGGGGAGATAATCCGGATGATACGGGCGGTTACTCGCTCCCCCGAGCCAGAGATTCCAGTCGAGCCCGGCGGGCACCGGCGGAAGCTCCGTCGGGCGGCGATGGCCTTGTGAACGCCAAAATTTTCCGGGCCGATCGGACCAGACATGAACCTCGCTGACTTTGCCAATCGCGCCCGCGTCGATCCATTCTTTAGTGAGGCGCAGGCCCTCGCTCGCGTGGCCGGCATTACCCATTTGCGTCACGACGCCCGTTTCGCGAGCGACCCGGCCCATCAGGCGGGCCTCCTCAATCGTGTGCGCGAGTGGCTTTTCGCAATAAACGTGCAGGCCGAGTTGCATGGCCGCCAACGAAATGGGCGCGTGCCAGTGGTCAGGTGTACCGACCATCACGGCATGAAGCTTGGGTTCCTTTTCGAGCATCTCACGATAGTCGCGGTAAAGCGGCACGCCCGGATATTTTTTGATGTTTTTCGCAGCGTAGGTTTGATCAACATCACATAAGGCGGCGATTTGGACGTCCGGGAAAGTCGCGAGGTCGGCGGTGACGCTACCGCCTTGGCCCCCGATGCCGATGCAGCCAATGCGCATTTTTTCATCGGGCGCGATGCGCCGCGCGCGAGGCGTCAATGAACTAGTCGCGCAACCTCCGAGCCAAAGTCCAGTTGTGGCGAGTGCCGCGTGTTCGAGGAATGTGCGGCGAGTGAGGGCGGGGTGGGTTGGCATTGGCATGATGGTTAAACGTGCGGGGGATAATGGAGGAGCGTTTGACGAAGGCCCAGCACGTTAATGGCCGCCGGCACGGGGTCGGTGGTCGGCGCGAGGGATCGAGCGGGGTTGCGGCAGACCTCGGTCGGCGCGATCGCCCGCACCGCCTCTGGGGCAAGATTTACAGCTGGCGGCGGAATGGCGGATGGCTGCGTTCATCGCGATCGGTGGCGTCGTTCAGTCGGCCCGCGTCCACTGACGGATGGAGCCGGCTTCGTCACCGGCCAAGAGCCCGGCGCCGTCATGAGTGATTGCCGCCTGAAGGGGTATTCGCGGGCTGGTGGCGAAGGATTTCACGGCTTGGCCAGCCACGTTCCAGAGCCGCACGTGTTGATCGCGACCAGCGCTCAGGAGTTCGCCCTCAGGGCCGAAGGCAAGTGCGAGCACGCCGTTGGCGAGTTTGCCAAAATACCCGCTGGGCCGGAGGGGAGGGTGCGCGTTCGGGTGGTTAATCGCCGGCCAGCCATCGTGGGCGTCCCACCAAATGAGCAGGCCGTCTTCGCCGGCACTCGCGAGCATCCGGCCATCGCTGCGCCACGCCAAGGCGCGGACCGCGGCTTTGTGTTCGGCGAGCGCAAGGAGGATGCCGCCGGCGGAGGGATCCCAGAGATAAAGACCCCCGGCGCGATCCGCACTGGCAAGCTTCGTGCCATCTGGGCTGAAGGCGATCGCGGTTACCCAGTCCGTATGTTTCGTAATTTTATAGCGGATACGGCCATCGGTCGTTCCGTAGACTTTAACGGTCTTGCCGCTGCCCCCAAGGGCGACCAATTCTTGATCGGGACTCAGATCGGCGGCGAGGATCGCGTCGGTTTCATCTCCAATGCGGGTAAGGCGCCGACCGGTGCGAACATCGAACAGGATCACACTCCCAGAGTGCACGGGCTTGCCGCCTGCCACCATGAGCACGCCACCGTCGCGACTGAAACGAATGACGTTGGGTTGACCTTCAGGAAAGGCGAGGCACCCGATCAGCGCCTGGGTGGAGGCGTGGATCAAGCGCACCTGCTCATGACCGGCGACCGCGAGCAGCGGGGCGCGCGGACTGGCGGCCATGGCGATGACGGCGAGTGGGCGCCGTTCAGGGGCTGGGGTGAAAGCGGGCAGCGGACCGGGCATGGGCGGCGGGCCGTCGGCGGTGGGGATGGGTGCGGGTTTGAACCGCGTGTCGCGGGCGACCACCAGCGAGGAACTCGCTGGTGACTCGCGCAAGCCACTCTGGATCCATTGGCGAATGATTTCGATCTGCGCCGCCGGGAGAGGCGATTTTTTCTGCGGCATGCGCTCGTTTTCATCGGCGGCCGTAATGGCGTTAAACAGCAGGCTTTGACTAGCGCGACCGGCAATGAGGACCGCGCCACCGCTACCGCCTTTCAAGGCGGTGGCGAAAGTCTCCAGGTTAAGGTCGGCCTTGGCTTGGTCTTCGCCGTGGCACTTGAGACAATGTTCGCGAAAGATCGGTTTGATGTGCTCCGCGTAGGTGATCTCGGCTGCGGAGGTGAAGGTGGGAGCCAGCAAAATCAGGAAGGCGCTTAGTCTGTTTAGCTGAGAAGGGCGGCGCGGCGTCACGGCAAATACTTCACGACCGTCTGCGTGCGAGATTTTCGGCCAAATTGCCAGGCACGAACCGAGCGGCCGCGAAACTTTTTTCGGAGATGGCGGAGGTGCTTTGGCGCTGGGGCGTTTCAACGGGGTTAGTGGTTGAAGATAAACTCGGTCGAGTTAAGGAGGCTCCAGAAAATATCCTGATACACGTGTTCGTCGCGGGTGTCTTGACCAATCAGGCCCCGCATGGCGGTGCTTTCACTGGGTCGCGGTTTCCGGCTGAGAGTGCGGATGTAGAGATCCTCGATGATGGCCTCAGGCGGAACCCCGGCTTTGAGTTGTTGGGCGATGACTTGTCCTCTGCGCATTTGCTGTTGGACCGTATCACCAGCGATCAGATGCAAGGTTTGCGAGAGGGTGGGTTCGGTCTTGGTGTCGCTAGCATCCACGCTGTGGCGGGCGGCGCGGCCAAAAATATCGAAAAACGAATCGCCGGTCATAGGGCGCGCGGTGTCGCCGGGGGAACGCGGGTAGTGCTGGATCGCGCGGGTCCCTTTGGGAAAAGCCGAGAAGGCGCGTTCCCCGTCGGTGACCTTGACCACGGTGTCGAGCAGGACATCGGCACGGAGACGGCGGAGTTGGGCCCGGGAGAATTGGCGTGTATCGGTGGCGTTGGTGGCGTTGGGCTGCGCGGAGAGTTGGTAAATCCGCGACGTGCAAATGGTGCGCACGAGATTGCGTAAATCGAAGTGAGTGTCGGCGAGATGTTGGGCGAGAGCCGCGAGCAACGGCGCGTTGGTCGGAGGGTTGCTCACCCGCATGTCGTCGACGGGTTCGACGAGGCCGCGCCCGCAGAGATGGGCCCAGACGCGGTTGGCGAGATTGCGGCTAAAGAGTTCATTTTGGGGCGACGTGAGCCAAGTCGCGAGCGCTTGGCGCGGGTCTTGGTCCTTGGGCACGGCGGTCGCCCCGCCGAGCACGGTGGCAGGCATCGGTCTTTCGTCGACAAGGTGCTTGGCGGGCGCGACGGATAAATCGTTGAAAACATAAAACTCCCTGGGCTCCGCGCCCAGTTTTCGCTGGATGCCGGTGAAAAAGCTAACCCAACCGTAGTAATCGTCCTGCGTCCAGCGATCGAAGGGATGATTGTGGCATTCGGCGCATTGAATCCGGACACCGGTGAAAAGTTGGGAGAAGTCCGCCGCGAGATTTTTAGGCGTAATCTTCGTGTCGTGGACCAGCATGGTGAAGAAGTTAGCCGGTCCATTGGTGAGATTGCTCCCCGTGGCGGTGATTAATTCGGCGACGAATTCGTTTAACGGGCGGTTGGTCGCGATCTGCTCCCGAATCCACTCATAATAAACGTCAGCCGCTTTTACATCGGTGCCCGTGGGCGCATAACTGCCTCCTTTTACACGCAGCATTTCGCCCCAGAGGTTCGTCCAGAGGTCCGTGAAGCCATCGCTCTGGAGCAGTTGGTCAACAAGCACGGCCCGTTTGTTGGCGGCCTGGTCGGACATGAAGGCGCGGTACTCGGCCGGGCTGGGCGGCGCCCCTGTGAGATCGAGGTAAAGGCGCCGTAAAAAAGTCTCGTCGTCGGCAAGTTCCGAGGGGAGTAAGCGAAGCAGTTGGAGGCGCTCGTAAACGAGCCGGTCGATGAAATTGTGCGCAGGCGGGTTCGGCCAAGTATAGTTGGTGGCAGGGGGCAGCACGATCACCTCCGCGCCGATCGTGAAGCGATTGAACCGAGCAAATACCGTGGTATCGCCGCGTCCGACTGCCGCCACGAGGCCCTCTTTATCCACTTTGGCGGTGGTGGGGTTGTTGGTCGCAAAAAGCGCGAGCGCGGTGACATCGCGTTGCGAACCGTCCGCATAGCGCGCGGTGACGGTGGTTTTTTGGGTCTCATGCGCGCCAGAAAACAGGATGTGATCCGGCGACATCGTAATGCCGGTCGGAGCGGGCAGCGAGGTGGCATCATCGGGGGCACCCGCCGCAATCCACTGGAGGAGCGTCTGGTAGTAAGAAGTTTCTTTCGAAAATAATTCACCGCCGGTGTGGGGGACTTTACCTGTGGCTTTGAGGAGTAGCAGGCTTTGTTCCGGTGCAGAAAGATTGAGGCGTCGGCCAACAAGTTCCTGGGTCAAACGATAGTAATCTCCTTTGGCGTCGTAGCCAAAAAGGGAAAGCATGAAGCCATCTTTTCCACGGGCGGAACCGTGGCAGGCCCCGGCGTTGCAGCCGGCGCGGAAAAACACCGGCATGACGTCGCGGCGAAAACTCGGGATCTCTTCGGCGCAGAGGCCCGTGGCCAGAAGCAGCGAGAGCAGGAAACCGTTTGATTGGCGCAGAGCGCGCGCGGCGAGACGGCACCCCGCGGCGAGCGATCGGTGGTGGTGGGCGCACGGGGGGCGGGGAGCGGTCGGCATTGGGCAGGGTGGGGGGATCTTCATTCTCTGGCCGCGGTTGCCCCGATCATGGGATCGACTCGCAAGATGCCTTTCCCCGTGCGCTGGCGGATAGACTGACCTTGCTCCGACACGACGATTTCGCAGCTCAGCTCCTTGTATTGCCCGAGCAGGGCTTCACTGGTGGCGGTGATCTCGAAGACGAGTTCGGGCTGGCCGGACTTGAGGGTCGCCGCCGCCACGACACTCACGCCTTTGGGCAATCCGATCAGGATCGCCTCGGCTTCACCCGCAAACGTTTGGCGGTGCTCGATCGCCCACCGGACTTGCGCGCGCTCGCCGCGCCGGACGGTGGCGGGGGTATTTTTGAGAATGAGGTAAGGCTCGGCGATGGTTAGATCGATAAAGGAAGATGAGACCCGGGAGCGACCGGCCCCGAGGTAATATTCACCGCCGGTAGTGGACGCAGTGACCGCGATCTTCCATAGGCCCGGCACCGCGGAGCTCCCCGCGTTGAGCCGGAGGAATCCGGTCGTCTGGCCGGCTGGCAGAGTGCGGGTAGGTTCGCCGGAGATCCCCGCCGGCACCCAGTCGAGTTGATATTCAATCGCCTCGTTGAACCCGGGTCGGCGCATGATCTCCACAGGTAAAGCGATCTCGCCATTCTGAGAAAGTGGCACGGTCGGTGGCTCCACCACGATGCTGAAAGGCGCGGCCTCCACGACCGCAAGAGCGTAGCGATCCACCACAAAAGAATGCCAGGCATGGCCGCCGGAACGGCCGAGAAAGGTAAAGGCTTGCTGCGATTGGCTGGCCAGTGGTCGGTCGTCCACGGCCCGACAGGTCAGCGTGATCAGGACCGCCTGCGGGGGAGTGTTGGCGTCCGCGACAAATTGGACCGGGACCTGGCGCTGGCCAGGCCGCACGCGGGGCGCGATCAGGCGCACGCCGGGCGGGAGGCCGTGCGCGACGAGATCGAGCTCGCCTTTGTACGTGTTGCCCGGGCCATCGGCGAGGTTGACGTTGATGGTCCAGGCGCCTCCGGCCGGTACCGCGATGCTCGTGAGGCGCGGGCACTCGACCATATCGATGACCTTGGCCTGGATAAAAGTGTTCACTTCGTCCCGCGCGGCTTCGATTTCGATGCGATAAACGGAGGTGGGGCCGCCGAGGCCGCGCATATCGGAGATGCTCAGCGTGTAGTCACCATCCTCCTTCGGGGTCCACGTCACGGCTGGGTCGAGCTTTTCCTTGCGCTGGATTTGACGGCTCATCGCATAAAAGCCGCGTTCTTCCAAGGAGCTGTCATCCGCTTCGAGTTCAGGCGAGTCCGCTCCGACCCTTTGAATACGCAATCGCGGATCAAGCGGGGTCCCGAGTGAACGCGCATAAACGCAGACCCGCCAGCGCGTACCTTTTTTTACAGTGACGCGGAATGTGTCGATCTCACTGGGAGTACTGATGATGCCGTTCAGTGCCGCGGGGAGTGTCAGGACGGGCGTTTCCTTGGCCCCGGGTTGCTCGAGGACGTTGTCGTAATCACTTACCCTCATCGGGAGAGGCGAGGGCATGTGATTGTACCAAGCGAAATTTCCAAGGGTAGCGGGTAAGCGGATCGTCTGAGCCATCGGGCCAGCGGGGTCGCCGACGAGCGTGGTTTTCAACGAAGCGCCGGCTCGGCCCCCGGCAGGGTAGGCCGCGAGTGGTCGCGGGGTATCGCTGATATGCGCCAAATAGTAACAGCGCGGGCCGGTCTTGAATACGCGCTGCTTGATCTCCACAAAATATTCCCCGTCGCGCGGCAGTAGGATGCTCGCGAGCGGATCCTGCAAATGCAGCGCACTATCGTCGTTGCGCGCGAGGGTGCGGCCATCGGCATCGAGCAGGCGCAGGGCCAGATCAAACTCGGACTCGGCGTAGTGCCGCTCGGTCAGCCACACGGCGTCCACCTCAACCGAAAGATGCGTACCCGCCTGGCCGGTGACGCGATAGATATCAACGTCGCCACGCTGATCACTGTCGATGCGACCGAGTACCGTCGAGTTGATGGCCACACTCTCGGCGGTCGCCAGCGTGTCGTTGCCACCCTGCTTTTGTTCCACTTCCGCCTGGAGGGTAAATGCGGTGACCGCAAACGTGGAGAGCGTGGTGAGCTCGGTCGCGGTGCGTAACTTCAACGGGTGCAGTCCGAGCGGACAATCCGGCGCGATCGCGAAAGTACACTGCACGCGGTCTTCGCGATAGCCTTGGTGCACGAGCGAAATGCGCTGCGGCAGGGGGGGCAGCGCCTTCACGGCTATGCACGTGATTCCTGGATAGAAAAATAGTACTTCGCGCGGATCCTTAAGAAACGCTCCCTCTAAAATGACCTCCACCGTTGTGTTCCGCTGGCCGGCGCGAGGCGTGATCGCCTCAATGTGGTGAACCATCGGCCCAGCGAGGGACAGCTCACTCACGCCCAAGGCCGTCAGCAGGAGAAGAGGGACGCGCACGGTATTTTAAGCGATAATCCCCTTCACCACTTTTCCGTCTTTCACGATTTCAATCGGTCGGGTGCCGCCAAACGCCATCAACTCCTCATTTGAGTCGATGCCCAGTTGATGATACACGGTCGCCAAAAAGTCCTCGAGTTTCACTTCGTCGCGCGCGGGCTCGGCTGAGGTGGCGTCCGAAGCCCCGTAAATTTGCCCCCGGGTGATGCCCCCGCCGGCGAGCAACATCGAGTAGACCCGCGCCCAGTGGTCTCTTCCGTTACTTTGATTGACCTTAGGCGTGCGTCCAAACTCCGTCGTTACCATCACGAGCGTGCTCGCGAGGAGCCCCCGTTGATCCAGATCCGTGATCAGGCCGCTGATGGCGTGATCCAGCGCCGGCATATGCTCCGTACAGGTGCCCTTAATATCCACGTGCGAGTCCCAAGCCCCATAGTTAACCGTGACGAATCGCACGCCCGCTTCCACCAGCCGCCGCGCGAGTAAGAGGCGTTCGCCGACCGCCGCCGGTTCGTTGCGTTTTAACAGATAGTTGCGGCCGTATAGGTCCCGCGTAACCTCCGATTCGTCTTCGAGCGAGAAGGCCTGCCGGGCTTCCTTCGAGGTCAGCAATGAATAAGCCCGCCGGTAAAAGTCATCCATGGTGTTGAGCGTCTCCGGGCTCGCTTCCATCTTCCGAAGCTGTCCCTCGACGATTTCCCGAGCCGCTTTCCGCCGCTCAAATTGCTGCAGCGACACGCCCTCTGGCAGGCTGAAGTCACGCACCTTAAACTCACCCTTGGCTCCAGGATCGGCGTTCAGTTGGAAGGGCCCGTGCTTGCTGCTGAGGAAGCCAGTACCGCCTTCGAATCCGCGCAACGCGGGTATCGCGACATAGGGCGGCATGGCTTGCCGCCCTCCGAAGAGGTGGGAAACCACACTGCCCATTTGGGGATAGTCGATGACCGTGGTCGGCGTGTAGCCAGTGAAGAGCTGATAGGTGGCCTGCTGATGATCGGGTATCCGCCCCACGACAGAGCGGACGATCGTCAGCTTGTCGGCGATTTTTGCCTGGCGCGAAAAATTCTCACTAAACATCTCACCCGTGTTGGTCTTCGTTACGCCAAAGGCACCTCGATATTCAGACGGTGCTTCCGGCTTGGGATCCCATGACTCCTGCTGCGACATGCCTCCGGGCAGATGGAGATGAATGACACTTTTGGCTTTGCCCTCCTTGAAAAACCCCGGCTCGACCGCGGCGCGCGCCTGCGCCCGGAACAAATCGGCCATGCTCAGCCCGAGTGCCCCGCAAAACCCAATCCGAATGGCGTCGCGCCGCTTCATTCTTTGAGCGTGGAGAAATCCAGAGCAACCACCTGGGGCGGGAATTTTCATGGGGAAACGCGTGAGATCGCTTAGTCAAATTAAAGTACAGGCTAGTCGTCGACTTAGGTCGAGCCGTTCCTAAAACTGAGAATCGCCAGGCGCTCGATGATGAGCGCAATTCCCGCTGGATGCTCGCGCAAGGCCTCGAACCTCGTGTGCAATGCGATCAAGGTGAGGATGCCGATCAGATTGTGCGGCTCCGGCAGCGGCGAGCAGACATCTTACCCGTGAAAGCGGAATTACTCGCGGCGCTTGCTGGCCCGATCGCTGCGCGCCGGGTAGGTTTTTTTGTGTTGGCCAAACTTTGTTTCATCCACGTCGCAGAGCCCGACCACATTTTCATCGCAACAGGAACCGTAGGCCATGCCGGCAATGCCGCCGGCCCCGATCATCGCGATGTTGACCTTGCTGTTCGGTGAACCGCCCGACTGGCCAATGCTGAACCGAGGAAGTACAAACGCCGCGCCACTCAGAAGGGCGGTCGATTTGAGGAAGTGGCGGCCCCCGGGGGGGGGCGTGATGGGCTTGGACATGAGGAGATAGATGAGCGAGGTGATCCAACGATGCGGCCCAAGGTGAGCGTGAAGGGGGTGCGACCGCCTTTGGTCGACTGATAGCGCGTGGCCGCGAAGAGCCCGCGGGAGTTGTGGAAAACCCGAGGATAGGCTGCGGCGATCAGGTCGCGCCGGAGGGCTACGGTCACGAGGTCAAGCATGGTTTGCCCGTCGGCGCAGATCGCAGCCCGGGAGCCGCGTGGATTGATTTTGGTAAAATTCAGAAGGTTTCGACGATCAACGCACCGACCAACCAAGTGGCGGCACCTGTTCGCCGAATGAAACCAGCCAACCACGGCTCGATCCCTGCGGCTCGTCTCGTCTGCGCAATGAAGAGACCACCAGAGCCGGTCGATCCCTGATCGTCGGCCCGTCATAAAAACGTTTGGCGCGAATTAATTCGTGGCGCGTGGCCCTTGCACTCCATCGGAACCATCTCTGATAATTTGCATCGCATACGATGTATTTTTTGATATTTATTCGTTAATTGGCTTAATCTGCATCGTATATAATACATGAACTTCGCCCTGACAGGCCAAATAATCCGGGACGCTCGCGAGAAATCCGACCTCACGCAGGCCGAGCTTGCCCGTCGGCTGGGCATGAGTCGCGCTACGATTTCTCGACTTGAAAACGGCACCATCGAAGAACTCGGCGTGCGCAAGCTGGCCCGGCTTTGTGATCGTCTCGGGCTGGAGATTGGGGTCCGCCCACGCCAAGCACCGACCCTGCATGAAGCCTATGAGCAAAACCGCCGCGAGCGCCGCGACGCCTTTCGAGAAACGGACGAGGTCTTGAAAAATCTGCCGGTCGACGCCCGTGGCTAACATCTTCGTCAACCGCCAGCCGGTGGGCACCCTCTCGCGCGAAGACCCGCTCAATCGTTTCGCCTACGACGCAGCGGTGCCGCCATCGCTCGGGGTCTCCCTCCTCATGCCCGTCGCCGCCGGGCCGTATGTCGCGGAGCGCAGCGGTGTGCTCCATCCCGTCTTCGACATGAACCTGCCCGAGGGCGCGCTGCGCGACGCGGTCTCCCATCTGTTTGCGAAGGCCTTGCCCGCGATCGACGACCTCGCGTTGTTTCAAATCGTCGGCCGCTCGCTGATTGGCCGCACGCGTTTTGGCGAATCCGCCGAACAGCTCGACCACGTGCCGGCGCAGAATCTCAGCGACCTGCTAAAGACTCGCGGCACCGGCGAACTTTTCGGCGAACTGCTCATGCGCTACGCACAGTATTCTGGGGTGTCCGGGATCCAGCCCAAAGTGCTGGTCCGTGACGATGGCGGTCTGCGCACAGAAAATTTTAGCCCGGTCGAAACCGGCGAACGCCTCACCGCGCACGGCACCACGCACCTCGTCAAATCCTTCGACCCTGCGCGCTTCCCCGGGCTGGCCGCGAATGAGTATCTCTGCCTGCGGGCGGCCACCGCCGCCGGCCTCTCGGTGGCCAAAACGTCGCTCGCGACCGATGGCCGCTTGCTCGTCGTCGCACGCTTCGATCTGAAAACCGATGGCGGCTACCTCGCCTTCGAAGACGGTTGCGCGCTCGCCGGCCGCCTCTCGCGCGAGAAATACGAGGGCTCCTATGAACAGCTCGCCGACACGTTGGCCAACGTGTTGCGCGGTCCTGACGGCACGGCGGCCGAACTCGCAAATTTTTTCCGCTCCTTCGTGCTCTCGGTCGCGGTGCGCAACGGCGACGCGCACCGGAAAAACTTCGGCGTGACCTACGACGACACCACCGGCCTCGTCACCTTTGCCCCCACCTTCGACGTCATCACGACGACAGCGTATCTGCCCAACGACAGTCTCGCGCTGACCCTCGACGGCACCAAACGCTGGCCCGACGCCAAACGTCTCGTGAAATTCGGCCTGCGCCATTGTGGGCTCACGCC